>NZ_DAMBRS010000002.1:240851-384309 GCF_032054965.1 Stenotrophomonas chelatiphaga
GCGCCGGGGGAGGGGAAAAGAAAAAGGCAGAAGCAGGTAGCGCCGAGCCGTGCTCGGCGGAATCCGTCCGCGATCGTCAACAAACAGCCGCCGAGCATGGCTATGCCGGTCATCCTGACCGGCCCCCTACGGGCCGTCGCAAGCGACGTTGGCAGCGGCTCCTGCCGCTACCTTCGGCGCTACCGCTTCTGCTCTTCTTCTTCCCCACCGGTCGCGCTGAGCTGGCAGCTGAGGGTGGGCCAGACGGCACGGGACACTGTGAGGCAGGAGCCGAACAGTAGCCTACATGGACGTACTTGCGGCGTGTCCCGTGCAGCCTGCCTCGCCCGCGCCCTCGCAGCCCACTGATCCCCTCAAAACAGCTCAGCCGACCAACAAACCCCGTTCGACCAACCACGCCCGTGCGTCTTCCGCGTCGTGCTCGAACCACGCCCGCGTGGAGCCCAGGCGGTAGGTGTACCCCCATGCATCCATGTCCGCCATCAGCTGCGCGCTGCCCACCCCCGGCAGCTGCCCGGCCAGCACGATCTGCAGGTAACAGGTCGCGTCTTCTTCGGGCACCGAATCGGTGGCATCGGTATGCACCAGCGCACGCCGCTCCGGCGGCAGCACGATCAGGTGGCAGGCTTCGTGCAGCATCGAATGCACCGGGGTGTCATCGCGGACGTAGACATCGCTGGCGATGATCCCGGCTTCGGGCTCGCCCCAGTAGCTGCCGGGAATCGGCGCGCCGGCCGCCACGTGGTGCAGCTGCAGGCCATGCGCGGACAGCAGGCGCACGGCATCGTCGAAGGCGATGTCGCCGACGCGGGTGACCGACGGTTCGGGAGCGGGTTCGTTCATGGCATCAAGCAGATGCCCCGCCCGCGGCTGGCGCGGGCAGGGCAGGGAGTCAGGGCTTTTCAGGCCCTTCCGGCAAGGCAACGGAGATATCCAGCACGTCGTGCTGTCCGTCCTTGACCAGGTCGACCTTGACCGCATCGACATCGATGTTGACGTACTTGCGGATCACTTCCAGCAGCTCGCGCTGCATCAGCGGCAGGTAATCGGGACCGCCGCGGTGGCTGCGTTCCTGCGCGATGATGATCTGCAGGCGGTTCTTCGCTGTCTCGGCGGTGGTCTTCTTGGCTTTCAGGAAATCGAACAGGCCCATGCTTACCCTCCGAACAGCTTGCTGAAGAAGCCCTTCTTCTCCACGGCGGTGAAGCGCATCGGGCGGTCTTCGCCCATGATGCGCGCGACGGCATCGTCATAGGCCTGGCCGGCCGGTGATTCGCCGTCCAGGATGACCGGCTCGCCCTTGTTGGAGGCATTGAGCACGTCACCGGATTCGGGGATCACGCCGATGGCCTTCAGGCCCAGCACTTCTTCCACGTCGGTGATGCTCAGCATCTCGCCGGCTTCCACGCGCACCGGGGTGTAGCGGGTCAGCAGCAGGAAGGCCGGCACGTCATGGCCGTTCTCGGCCTTGTGGGTCTTGGAGTCCAGCAGGCCGATGATGCGGTCGGAGTCGCGCACCGAGGACACTTCCGGGTTCACCACCACCACGGCGCGGTCGGCGAAGTACATGGCCAGGAACGCGCCCTTTTCAATGCCGGCCGGCGAATCGCAGATGACATATTCAAAGCCATCGGCGGCCAGATCCTTGAGCACCTTGCCCACGCCTTCCTGGGTCAGCGCATCCTTGTCGCGGGTCTGCGAGGCAGCCAGCACGTACAGGTTGTCAAAGCGCTTGTCCTTGATCAGGGCCTGCTTGAGGGTGGCTTCGCCGTGCACGACGTTGACGAAGTCGTACACCACGCGGCGCTCGCAGCCCATGATGAGGTCGAGGTTGCGCAGGCCGACGTCGAAGTCGATCACCGCCACCTTCTTGCCACGACGTGCCAGGCCGCAGGCAAGGCTTGCGCTGGTGGTGGTCTTGCCGACGCCGCCCTTGCCGGAGGTGACTACGATGATTTCAGCCAAAGGACTTCTCCTGCTCTTGTTCTGGTTGGGGCTGCGACAAAGTCAATCCAGCGCAGCGATCTTGATCTGGTCCTGTTCCAGCCAGACCTGCACGGCCTTGCCGCGCAGGTTGTCCGGTACATCGTCCAATACCTTGTAGTGGCCGGCAATGGCTACCAGTTCGGCATGGAAATCGCGGCAGAAAATACGCGCCGCGGTATTGCCCTGGGCACCGGCCAGCGCGCGTCCGCGCAGGGTGCCGTAAATGTGGATGCTGCCATCGGCGATCACTTCGGCGCCAGCGCCGACCGTGCCCATCACCGTGAGGTCGCAGTTTTCAGCGTACAGCTGCTGGCCCGAACGCACGTTGGCCAACTGCATGCGGCCCGGCTTGGGGGCTTCACCCGGCGCCGGTGCGGCGGCCAGTGCGGCGGCAGCCGGCGCGGCGCGGCGCGGCTCACGCGCAGGGGCCGCAGCGGGCGCGGCACGGGGCGGGGCCGGCTCGGCATCGGCACGTTCGTACTGCGCGCGGAACTTGGCCAGCAGCGGCAGGCCCAGCTGCTGGGACAGCAGTTCGATCTCGGATGTGCCGTAGGCCAGCGCCACCGGCAGCACGCCGGCGCCACGCAGCCCGTCCAGCAGCGCCTTGGCGCTGGCCACGTCCGGGGTGCGGCTCAGCCCGCCGAAATCCAGAATCACCGCAGCGCGTCCGAACAGCTTGGGCGCGCGGTTGACCCGCTCGTTCATTTCCTGCACCAGGCGCTCCACATCCATCGTGCGGATGCGCAGGTTCGCGATGCCCACCTGGCCGATCTTCAGTTCACCGGCCTGTTCGTAATCCATGTTCACTGCCACCTCAAGTTCCCGCCGGCTGCAGGGCGGGGGCTGGCCGTTGCCGGCCACGTGCCCACGCCACGTCCGGCAGCTTGCCACCGTAGGTATCGCTCACCCAGGCGTAGCTGCACAGTTCCTTGGCCAGCATGCTGGCGCGGACATCCACGTGCGGCATGGTGTTCTGGCCCAGTTCGCGGAAGCCGAAGCTGCCGTGGAAGAGCAGCGCCGCATCGGCGCCATGGTCCTGGAAAACTTCGCAGGTCATCTGCGGGTAGCGAAGTTCGGCGTAGCTCTGGGCATCGGCGTAGAACGCACGGCCCACGCCACCGCCACGGCGGCGGCTGGCCACCACGATGCGGTCGATATAGAAGAAGCTGCTGGCGAGCTGCTGCTTGAACCAGGCGAAGTTGCTGCTGTCGTGCTGGCTTTCACTGCCGAACCCGATCAGGAACCCGGCCAGGTTGCCGTCGCGCTCGGCGACGCGGAAATACTCGGCGGTTTCATAGAACAGGTGCAGCCGGTGCGCGTCCAACGGCAGGATCGCCAGACCGGCGTTGTTGTTCAAGGCCAGGACGGAATCGAGCTCATGCTCGCGCACGTCGCGGATGACAATCGACATTGTGACTCCGTGGGGTGGTGCGTGTTGCCCGTTGCCGGGCCCTTCCCACTGATTATTGCATGGGGGGGACGCTGCCGGGGGAAACCGGGGCATGACTTCCGTGGGAGTGACGCAGGGCAGGTTCAGCCTAAGATGCAGGGATGTTGGGAGCCCTCAGTCATACCCGTGTCCTCCGCCTGGCCGGCCTGTTTACCTGGGTCATGGTCGGTCTTCCCCTGGTTTACTCGCAGATCGAGAACCTGCGTCGGCCGGCCGGTGACAACGGCGGTGCGGTGCTGCTGTTTGCCGCCTACCTGGTATTCGGCGGCGCCTACTTCCGGCTGACCCGCGACCTGCGCAGCGGCGGCCATGCGAGCTGGCTCGATCGCGGCATGCTGGTGCTGCTGACCATTTCCGCGCTGGGGGTGAGCTTCCTCAGCGGGTCCGGGCTGGGCAGCATCCTGATGATGGTGGCGGCCGGGGTCATTCCGTGGATGCTGCCGGCCCGCTATGGGGTGCTGTGGCTGCTGGTCAGCCAGTTGGCGGTTGCCCCGGTCTATTACGTGCTGCTGCGGTTCCCGCTGTTCGAGGCGGTCATGCAGTCGCTGCTGTACGGCGGCTTCTCCATGTTCATCTTCGTGACCAGCCTGGTCGCGCGGCAGCAGACCGATGCCCGCGAGGAGCAGCGCCAGCTCAATACCGAACTGCGCGCCACCCGCGTGCTGCTGGCTGAAAGTGCGCGGGTCAACGAGCGCACGCGCATTTCCCGCGAACTGCACGACCTGCTGGGCCACCACCTGACCGCGCTCAGCCTGAACCTGGAAGTGGCCGGCCACATCACCGAGGGCCGGGCACAGGAACACGTGCACCAGGCGCATACCCTGGCCAAGCTGCTGCTCACCGACGTGCGCGAGGCGGTCAGCCAGCTGCGCGACAGCGGGGCCATCGACCTGGCCGCGGCGCTGCGTCCGCTGACCCAGCGGGTGCCCTCGCTGGACATCCACCTGGACGTGCCCAGTCCGCTGAACGTGGAAGACCCCGAGCGGGCCCACGTACTGCTGCGCTGCACCCAGGAAATCATCACCAACGCGGTGCGCCATGCCGGCGCGCGCAACCTGTGGATCACCGTCCGGCGCGAGGCCGGCGGGGTCAGCCTGGAGGCGCGTGACGATGGGGACGGCGCTGATGGCATCATGGTGGGCAACGGCCTGCGCGGAATGCGCGAGCGCCTGCAACAATGTGGTGGAGAACTGCAGATTGAAACCCACCGGGGACAAGGCTTCCGCCTGCGTGCCTCGGTTCCCGGTGTACCAGCGCTGGCGCTGAGCACCGCACCTGAAGGAGTTCGTTGATGATTCGCGTCTGCCTGGTCGACGACCAAACCCTGGTGCGGCAGGGGATCCGCTCACTGCTGGCGCTGGACGATGGCATCGAAGTCATCGCCGAGGCGTCCGATGGGCGCCAGGCCGTGGAGATCATTCCGCAGGTCAAGCCGGACGTGGTGCTGATGGACATGCGGATGCCCGCGATGTCCGGGCTGGAGGCCCTGCAGATGCTGTCCAAGCTGGAGCAGCTGCCACCGACCATCATCCTGACCACCTTCGACGACGACCAGCTGGTGCTGGCCGGGCTGAAGGCCGGCGCCAAGGGCTACCTGCTCAAGGACGTGACCCTGGACCAGCTGGTGGGGGCCATCCGCACCGTGTCCGAAGGCGGATCGCTGGTGCAGCCGGCGGTGACCCAGCGCCTGCTGTCCGGACTGGAGCACATGCGCAACGAGTTCGTCAGCCTGGACCGCCCGGACCCGCTGACCGACCGCGAAACCGAGATCCTGCGGTTGATGGCCAGTGGTTTCTCCAACAAGGAAATCGCCAATTCGCTGGGCGTGGCCGAGGGCACGATCAAGAATCATGTGTCCAATATCCTGTCCAAGCTGGGCGTGCGCGACCGGACCCGTGCCGTGCTCAAGGCATTCGAGCTGCAATTGGTCTGAAAACCGTTGAATGACGGGGGTTTGCCGATAATATGAACCGGTAAGCTCGGTCGCCCCCCTACTGGTGGGTGGCCCATGTGCGCTACCCTTCGGCCCCTTGTCTGTACAAATCGGTTGTCGACACGGAAACCGGTGGTCCAAACCAGATCAACAAAGCCAACGAAGCTGCTAGGATTGGCGCTTCGCTTCAATCAACCCGGCCGTGGGATCGGCCCCGGAGACTTCTGAATGACCCGTATTATCGAGTTCCTGATCGCCTTGGGGATCGTGGCTGGCCTGTTCGTCATCATTGGCGTGGTCCTCCCGGGCGAGCGCCACATTTCGGAAAGCATCGAGACCAACCGCAAGATGACGATCGTGTACGACACGGTCAACAGCCTGCGTCGCTTCAAGGATTGGAACCCACTCCTGCTGCGTGATCCCGCTACCGACCTGAAGTTCTCCGGCCCGGCCGCTGGCGTCGGCGCCACCCTGGACTACACGTCCAAGGACCTGGGCAACGGCACCTGGAAGATCACCGAGAGCGAGCAGAACAAGCGCGTCGCCATCGCCATCGAAGACGCCACCAAGGGTCACGACAAGACGACTGCCTTCCTGCTGGAGCCGACCGGCAAGGATGGTCGCAACGTCAAGATCACCCAGGAATACAGCGTCAAGTACGGCTTCGACCTGTTCGGTCGCTACGCCGGCCTGTACGTCAGCCGCCATATCGGTGACGACCTGAAGCTGGGTCTGTCGCGCATGGCGAACATGCTGGCCACCGTGCCGAACGTGGACTACCGCACCGCCGAAGCACCGCTGAACGACCTGGCCATCGTCGATGTCCCGGCCGAAGACCTGCTGGTGGTCACCGCGGGCAACGTGGATCGTGGCGAAGCCACCATCACCAAGTCCATCGCTGACAACCAGGAATGGATCAAGCGCGTGATGGAGGCCAACAACCTCGAAGCCGTCGGTCCGTTCCGCATCATCACCACCGATTTCGGTGCCGAGAAGTACGCCTTCGACGTCGCCCAGCCGGTGAAGAAGAAGGGTACCGAAGGCGTGCCGGCTGAAGAGCTGGCGGTCAAGATCGATGGCGGCGCCCCGGTGAAGTACGTCCGTGTTGCTCCGCACCGTTCGGCCCATGCGACCTACACCGGTCACGTAGCTGGCCTGGACATTGCCCGCAACGCACTGCGCGCCTGGTCGGTGACCGGCGGCAACGAAGTGATCGACCGTCCGTACGAAACCTGGAATGGTGGCGTGCAGAAGTCCTTCACTCCGGAAGGCACGTATGACATCTACTGGGCCGTCAAGTAAGCCTGGACGCCTGATGTAACGTAGAAAACAAAGACGCGCCGCATATTGCGGCGCGTTTTTTTTGGGCGCGACTGCAAAGGGAGTGGAGCTATGTTTGCGATCGATCGACGTGCGCGCAGGCCTTCATTGTTGGCCTGCCTCGGTGCGCTGCTGGCGGCGGCCTCCATCGGCCTGTCTGCGTATGCCTCGCACGGGGTCAGCGAACCGCTGGCCCAGCAGCACCTCAACATGGCCGCGCTGTATGCCTTCGCCCACGGCGCGGTGCTGACGGCGTTGGGGCCGCGTGCCACGGCCACGTTCGGCCGGCTGGCGCTGTATGTGATCCTGCTCGGCACGCTGTTGTTCGCCGGCAGCCTGGCCGGCAACGCGCTATGGCAGTGGCCCACGCGGCTGGCGCCGATCGGCGGCAGCACGCTGATGCTGGGCTGGGTGCTGGTGGCCATCGATGCGCTGAAGCGCTGAGCGGCCCCCTTTCCGGTAGTGACGACCGCTGGTCGTCAGCCCCTTCAGCGCCCGCTCCAGCGCCAATGCCAGGGCTCATGCACGATCCCGTGCGGATTGCCGCGCGGATAACTCATTCCGAACCCATGCTCCGCTGCGTGGTCCTGCAGCCACGCGAACGCCGCCGTCTCTTCGAACGACGCCTCGGCCGGCGGATCCCCCGGCGTGCCGATATCCAGCGCCATCCCGCTGTGGTGTTCGCTGAATCCCGGCGCGGCATTGACCTTCAGGATCTCCGCCACGCGCTGCCCGCGGGCCAGCTTGCGCTCGAAAATCCCCAGCTGGTAAGCGTGGCTGCGGTAACCGGAAATCGCGTCCAGCGCGATGCCTTCGCGTGCCGCCTGCAGGCGCATCCGTCGCCAGGCCTGTGCAGCCCCGCGTCGCAGCCACAGCGGCCGTCCGAAGCGGTCGCGCCCGGCGGAATGCAGCAGCACCGGCTCGGCTTCCAGTGCCAGCCCCGTGTCGGCGGCGTAGGCATCGGCATCCAGCCCCAGCTGCTGCAGGCGTTCGTGCAGGCCGTGGGGTGAAAGCAGGCGCTGTTCCAGCGGCCCGCTGCCGCGCTGCGGATTCAGCCAGGACAGCGCGTCCAGGGCCTCGGCGGCACCGGGTTCCTGCGGCAGGTGCGGGATCAGCGAGTGCACGCCGTGGTCGAAGATGGCGGCCAGATAACGGCCATCCCGCTTGCGCCGCAGCACCCAGCGGGCACGGGCCAGCAGGCGCGCATCGGCGTTGCCATGGGCGCGCAGCAGCGCGGCGGGCCAGGCTTCGATGGCATCGGTATTGAGCAGCAGGGGCGGGGATCTGGACATGCGCCCAGCTTAGCGCGGACGGCGCGCAGGCGTGGCGGCGCGGCGCAGGGCATCCAGCAGTGACTGGGGTTCGGCCATGCTCAGCAACAGCGTGGGGCCGTCGCGCACCGGAATCACCAGTACGCGGTGCACATCGGTCACCAGCGCAAAGCCCTTGCCGCCATCCTGCAGGCGATAGTGGCCGGAGTGGAAGCCCGGCATGCTGTAGGCGTTGGTCTTGTGCCGCAGGCCGTGTCGCCGATCCTGCTTCAGGTCGACCACGGCCGCGTTCGGCAGGTCCATCTGCTCCACCGGGGTGTGCTTCCGGTAGAACGTTGAATGGACGCTCAGCACGTTGCCATCCAGCTGCACCCGGCGCCGGAAGAACAGCCCGCACAGCAGCACGGTCAGCAGCGCGGCGATGGCCAGGCTCCACGCCGCGCTGCCGTGCAGGGTGAAGTAGGGCGGGGTCAGGGTGATCGCGAACGGCATCGCGCCGGCTTCGGCGGGCTGGCGCAGGTGATACAGGCTCAGCCCGACGAACAGCAGCAGCGGCGAGATGATCCACAGCAGGCGCAGTGGCGAGCCATCACTCACCGCGAAGCGGCGCGGATCACTGCCGCCGCTCATCGCTGCGCCTCGATCCAGCGTGCGGCATCGTCGATCAGCTGCGGATCGACATGGCCGGGCTGGGTGTACTCCTTCAACGAGCCTGGGCCGCTGCCGGCGATGCCGAGATGGTTCAACGCCGGGTAGCGTTTCCACTGCGCATCGCTGCGCCCTTGCAGCGCCGCCTGCCAGAGCGTCCAGTCGGTGTCGGGCACCTGGAAATCGCGGCCGCCGTGCAGCATCAGCAGCGGCTTGCGCAGGGCCGTGGCGTCGGCGCGCGCGTCCACCGCTTCGATGCTCTTCCAGAACGCCTGCGGCACGCCCAGCGGCAGCGCGCTGGCGGCGGCCGGCGTGGCGCTGCGCGCCGCGGCGATCTGCGTATCGAGTGTGTCCAGGAAGGCTTGTTCCGCCTCGCTGATGCTGCCATCCAGGTTCAACAGGTAACGGTTCTGCTCGGGCAGCAGGTCCAGCAGGGTGCGCGCGGGTGCGGCCCACAGGATGGCCCCGCGTGCCTGCGGCCAGCGCGTGGCGATGCGGGGAGCGAGCATGCCGCCCTGGCTGTGGCCGAGCACGAACACACGCTGGCCATCGATGCGCGGGTCCGCAGCCAGTGCAGTCAACGCAGCGATCGCATCGTCGGTGGTTTCGTCGTCGACATCGAACGGCTGCTGGAAATCCTGCGGCCGCGCCTTGCTGCGCTTGTCATAACGCAGCACGGCAATGCCATGGGCGGCCAGGCCGCGCGCGACGTCCAGGAAGGGCCGGTTCGCGCCGATGGTTTCATCGCGATCCTGCGGGCCGGATCCGTGCACCAGCACCACGGCCGGGAACGGTCCCTTGCCGCTGGGCAGGGCCAGCGTGCCCGGCAGCGCACCGCGCGCCTGCGGCACGCTGAAATCCAGCTCGCGATAGGTCGCATCGGCCGGTGGCGGAGCGGCCTTTTCGGCCGCTGCCGGGCGCAGCAGCAGGCCGGCGATCCGGTCCTGCGGATCCACCGCGACCTGTGCGTTGACCGCCGCACCGGCGAAGCGCAACGGCACTTCCACCAGATGCATGCCCTGCTGCTCGCTCACCGTCGGCTGCCCCCGCTGCTGCAGTTCGCCCAGCGAATTCCACAGCACCTGCAGGCGATCAGCCGGGGCGGCAGCGGCCATCGCCGGGGTCAGCATGGCGGCGGTGTCCTGCACGCGGCCGGCCTGCAGGTGGTCCAGCAACTGCGTGGCCACCTGCGCCGGTTCGGCGGCGCTGGCGATCCCGGCCAGCAGCGAAAGCGTGGTGGCGGCCATCATGCGCGGCGCGCGCCTGCCAAGGTTCCTGCTCATTCCTTGCTCTCCTGCGAAGGGGTGGGTTTCGGCAGCCGTCCGGCCTTGCGCAATGCATCGCGCAGCATGTATTCGATCTGGGCGTTGAGGCTGCGCAGCTCGTCGTCGGCCCAGCGCTGCGTCGCCGCCAGGACATCGGCGTTGATGCGCAGTGGATAGGCTTTCTTCTCGCTCATGGATACTCCTGGCTCAACGATGGATGCCGGCCAATGGCCCGCAGGGCACCGTCAACACGGCTCAGTACAACGAACCGGCATTGACCACCGGCTGCGTGCCGCGATCGGAACACAGCACGGTCAGCAGGTTGCTCACCATGTGCGCCTTGCGCTCTTCGTCCAGCTGCACCACGCCGTTCTTCTGCAGTTCGGCCAGCGCCATTTCCACCATGCCTACCGCACCGGCCACGATGCGCGTGCGGGCGGCGATCACCGCGTTGGCCTGCTGGCGCTGCAGCATGGCCTGGGCGATTTCCGCGGCATAGGCCAGGTGGCTGATGCGCGCATCGATGATCTGCACGCCGGCATCGGCCAGGCGCTCGGCCAGTTCGTTCTTCAGGTGCAGCGAAATCTCGCTGGCGTGGCTGCGCAGGGCCAGCTGGCCTTCCTCGTGCTGGTCATACGGGTAGCTGGTGGCCATTGCCCGCAGCGCCGACTCGGACTGGATATGCACGAAGCTTTCGTAGTCGTCGACGTTGTAGACCGCCTCGGACGCATCCACCACCTGCCAGACGATCACCGCGGCGATCTCGATCGGGCTGCCGTCCAGCTCGTTGACCTTCAGCTTGCCGCTTTCGAAATTGCGCACGCGCTGGCTGACGCGGCGCTTGGCGAAGAACGGGTTGTTCCAGCGCAGGCCGTTGTCCTTGACCGTGCCGACGTACTTGCCGAACAGGCTCAGTACCGCCGCCTGGTTGGGCTGCACGGTGTACAGGCCGGCCAAGGACAGCAGGGCCAGGAGCATCACCAGAACGCTGCCCAACAGCAGCATCGGGGCAGGGCGCATTCCGTTCGCGCCCGCGGCGCCGAGCAGGAACACCAGGCCGGCAAGGCCGGCGATGAGCACAACGGCGGCCAGCACGGCCAAGCCGTTGAGGGAGCGGATCGACTTCTCTTTCATGACGGGACTTCCTTGAGGGTCTGGATAGAAAGATATCAAATTGATATCAGCCTGCAAGTGCCGTCCGTCGGCAGGCAGGGGGCGACCGGCTAGAATGCCCACCCGCCTACACCTGCACGCTGGAACGCCGCCATGTCCGCATTCGGAACCCCGTTGTCCCCCTCCGCCACCCGCGTCCTGCTGCTGGGATCGGGCGAACTTGGCAAGGAAGTGGCCATCGAGCTGCAGCGCCTGGGCGTGGAAGTGATCGCTGCCGACCGTTACGCCGATGCCCCGGCGATGCAGGTCGCGCACCGCGCGCATGTGATCGACATGCTGGATGCGATGGCGCTGCGCGAGCTGATCGCGCTGGAAAAGCCGCACCTGGTGGTGCCGGAAATCGAGGCGATCCACACCGAGACGCTGGTCCAGCTGGAGCAGGAACAGGGCCTGCGCGTGGTGCCGACCGCGCGCGCGGCGCGACTGACCATGGACCGCGAAGGCATCCGCCGGCTGGCGGCGGAAACGCTGGGCCTGCCGACCTCGCCGTATCGGTTCGTGGACACCGAAGCGGAGTACACCGCCGCCGTGCAGGCGATCGGCCTGCCGTGCGTGGTCAAGCCGGTGATGTCCTCTTCGGGCAAGGGCCAGAGCACGCTGCGCAGCGAAGCAGACATCGCCCCGGCCTGGGCCTATGCGCAGACCGGCGGCCGCGCCGGTGCCGGCCGCTGCATCGTCGAGGGCTTCATCGATTTCGATTACGAAATCACCCTGCTGACCGTGCGGCATGCCGGCGGTACCTCGTTCTGCGCGCCGATCGGCCACCTGCAGAAGGACGGCGACTACCGCGAAAGCTGGCAGCCACAGGCCATGTCCGCCGCCGCGCTGGCGCGCGCCGAGGAGATCTCCCGGGCGATCACCGATGACCTCGGCGGCTGGGGACTGTTCGGCGTGGAGCTGTTCGTGAAGGGCGACGAGGTGTGGTTCAGCGAAGTGTCGCCGCGCCCGCATGACACCGGCCTGGTCACCCTGGTTTCGCAGGAACTGAGCGAGTTCGCCCTGCACGCGCGCGCGATCCTCGGCCTGCCGATCCCGGTGATCCGCCAGGGCGGACCGAGCGCATCCTGCGCGCTGCTCGCCCATGGCGAAGGCGTGCCGTACTTCACCGATGTCGCCGCCGCGCTGCAGGTGCCGGACACCGCGGTGCGCCTGTTCGGCAAGCCGAGCGTGCACGGCCACCGCCGCGTCGGGGTGACCTTGGCGCGCGCCGACAGCACCGACGCGGCCCGCGCGATCGCCCGCGAGGCCGCCGCCGCCATCGGCGTCACCCTGAAGCCCTGACTTACTTTACGTCGGCCCAGACGAGGTGGTGGTCGCTGCCGTCGGCGATCTTCGCTTCGTCGGTGCCTTCGGCTGGCCAGAACACGCCGCCACCGACATAGGCGAAGCCCACCGAGGGCAGCACGTAGTCCAGCCGCATCGTGCCGGACTTCGGGCCGAAATCGCCGGTGGCGTGCTGCGGGGCGCCGCGACGCGCGATGCCCTTGGCGGCGTAGGCCAGGCTGGTCTGCTCGCCGCCGATGCTGGACGGCGTGGCATGGCGCAGAACGCGCGGATGCTCGATCAGTTCCAGGATGCCTTCGTGGCGGCCATCGCCGTCCACCGGGTCATTGTTGAGGTCGCCCAGGATCACGAAGCGCGCGTCCTGCGCCAGCCCGCCACAGCGCTGCTGGTCGTCGCACAGCCACGGCTTGTCACCAGCGGACAGGTATTCCTGCCACAGCTTCAGCTCGTCATGGTTGCGCGCGGCGTTGCGCTTCTCCGGGCCATCGAACACCGGCGGGGTAGGGTGGGAGACCAGCGCGTGCACGACGCCGGACGGCGTGCGCACCGGCACGTCCCAGTGCGATTTGGACGACAGCCGCAACTGCGACCACACCGCATCGGAATAGAAGCTCTTGCCGGTGCGCGGGTCGACCGGGCGGATCGCGCCGGGCAGGGTGTTCCACTTCAGCAGCTGGAAGCTGCGCACCTTGGCTTCGTCGATCGGATAGCGCGACAGCACCAGCATGCCGTACTGGCCCGGGTGCAGGCCGTAGCCCCACGCGTCGTTGCCACGGGCACGGCCTTCGCCGCCCACTTCGCCGTTGTTGTCCAGGTCCAGCCCGCTCTGCACGCCGGTGTTGACCGGGGCCAGATAGCGGTAAGCAAAGTTCAGCGGCTCACCGCCACCGGGCTGGGCCACGGCCAGGTAACGCTGCTGGAACAGATCGGCGGCGCGGTGCGCATCGTCGTAGTCGAATTCGTTGAGCAGCACTAGGTCCGGGCGCACCTGCTGCAGCACCGCGGCGATCTTGCGCGCGTGCGCACTGTCGCCTTCCAGTTCGGCGATCAGCCCGCCGGTCTGGTCGGAGTACAGCGAGGTGTTGTAGGTGGCCAGGCGCAACGGAGTGGAGGCATCAGGCATCGCGGCGGCACGCTCGGGGGTCTGGGCGCAGGCGCTGCACAGCAGGGCCACGGCGACGGTCAGGGCGGGGAGGCTGAAGGCAGGAATTTTCATGGGCGGTATTGTGCACCGGCGCCTGTGTCAGCGGCTTGTCAGCGTCCGGCCAGTTCGCCATCGAATTCGTTCCAGCGCCGGCCGTCGTAGGCTTCCAATGGGCGGAACCGGCGCTTGTAATCCATCTTCATGTGGTCGCGGATCCAGTACCCCAGGTACAGGTGGGGCAGCGATTCGCGTTGTGCCCAGGCCACCTGCTGCAGGATGGCGAAGGTGCCCAGCCCGCGCTGCGCGTGGTCCGGGTCGAAGAAGGTGTAGACCGCCGACAGGCCCTGATCGGTGACGTCGGTGACGGCCACGCCGATCAGTTCCCCCGGCCCGCCCTGCGGCGGTGGCAGGCGGATTTCCAGGAAGCGCGTACGCGACCAGCTGCCGATCAGGAACTGTTCGAATTCGTGTGGGCCGTGGGTATCCATGCCGCCGTTGGCATGCCGATGGGCCAGGTAACGGTGGTACAGCGCGAACAGTTCCTCGCGCGGGGCGGCAGCGGTGATGCGCACTTCCAGGTCGGCATTGCGCGCTACGCAGCGGCGCTGGCTGCGGTCCGGGGCGAAGCGCTGTACGGGAATGCGCACCGCCACGCAGGCATGGCACTGGGCGCAGTGCGGGCGATAGACCAGGTCGCCGCTGCGGCGGAAGCCCCAGCTGAGCGCCATCGGGTACAGGCCGCCCAGGCGCCGGTCATGCGGGTCCAGCACCAGGTCGCGCGCGGTCCGCTCCGGCCAGTAGCCGCAGGGGTGCTCGCCGGTCTGGAACAGCCTCAGTTCGTCGTCTCGGTCGCCGTGTATCGCCATGCCCACAGCATACCGTCCGGCTGTCGCAGTGGCCGCGACTGTCTGCCAAATGAACGCGTCCAGGGCCGACGTCAACCGCGGCTGCGTCCAGGCGTTGTTGTCCTCCGAGGGTGATTGAAAAACACCCCGTCCCCTTCTACTGGAGTGACCCCATGACCCTGCGTACCCCCCTGCTGCTGGCCCTGCTGCTGAGCACCTCCGCCACCGGTATCGCCCTGGCCGCCGATGCGCCGCCGGCGCCGCAGCGCCCGGTCAAGCTGGACACCAACAACGACGGTTTCATCGATCGCAGCGAAGCTGCTGCTGCGCCGCGCCTGGCCGAACGTTTCGACCAGCTGGACACCAACAAGGACGGCAAGCTGTCGCGCGAAGAGCGGCCGCGCGGCAAGCACGGGCATCGCGGCCCGGGGCGTGGCCATGCCGAGCAGCTGGCCCGTCTGGATACCAACAAGGACGGCCGCATCAGCCGCCAGGAGGCGGCCGCTGATCCGCGCCTGGCCGGGCGCTTCGACCAGATGGACATCAACAAGGATGGCGTCCTGGACAGGGCGGATCGCGAGCTGCGGATGAAGCAGCATCGTGATGCCTGGTTCACCGCGGCTGACACCAACAAGGACGGCCAGCTGAGCAAGGCCGAGTTCGATGCGGCCAAGGGCCCGATGCGTGGCCCGCGCCACGAGGGCCATGGGCCGAAGGGTCCGGCGCGTCCAGCGGCACGCTGAGGCGTGGCTGACGGCCAGCGGCGTTTGGAAAATTGACGGCCAGCGGCCCATGGAAAATTGACGGCCAGCGGCCCATGGAAAGTTGACGGCCAGCGGCCGTCACTACCGGGGTGAAGTGCGGTGACGGCCTGTGGTCGTCACCGCTTTGGCTTACAGCGCGCCGTTTCTCCACAGCAATGCGCCGACCACGATCAATGCGCCGATGCCTGCGCCGATCATGCCGTGCTTGCCGTACAGCGCTTCGTAGGTCCAGTTCTTCTGGCCCTGCAGTCCCCGCCGTTCGGCATCGCGGTCGATCAATGGCTGCATGATCCGCCGCAGCGGCACCAGGCATTGCCAGCAGACCAGCGACAGGCCCGCGACCAGCGCGGACAGGTCCACCCATACCGGCAGGGCCAGCAGTGACAACACCAGTACCGTCACGCAGACCACCATCGCGGTGAAGGTGTTGAGGTGCACGAAGCGCCGGATCTGCGCGCGTTCCTGCGGCGATTCGGCGAACGACATCAGGTAGCGACCGCCCAGATAGCTGAAGGCGGTGCCGCCGACCGCTGCGCCGATCATCGCGCCTACGCTGAGGTGATCGCTGAAAACTGGAAACTGCCCGGCCGCCGCGGTCAACGAACCGAGCGCGGTACCGGCCGATGCACTGGCACCGCCCAGGCCAAGCTTGCTGCCGCCCACGCCTACGCCGGTACCCAGCGCGACGATGGCTGCGCTGGCGGTGCCCGGCGCGGCCACCATCAGCATCGACACCACCGTGGTGGCGAACGCGGCGCTGGGCGCGCTGCTGCGCGCGAACTCACCGAAGCGCTGCAGCAGTCCCTCGCGCACCATGCCGCGGGCACGCGACAGGCGCTTGCGCACGGCGGCGTCGCTGAGCCCGAGCAGGCTGGCGACGTGTTGCGAGCGCTGGCCTTCGCGGTAATACAGCAACAGCACTTCGCGGCTTTCTTCCGGCAGCGAGGAAATGATGTCCTCGGCGGCGACTTCTTCTTCGATGCGCAGCAGGCGGTCGGCCGCGCCGGGGGCGGGATCGGCGGCCATGCTGATCGCCAGCTCCGCTGCTTCGCCCGACAGCGGTCGGCCGCGCTGGCTGCGCAGCCAGTCACGGGCCAGGTTGCGGGTGATCTGGCGCAGCCATGGCATGAAGCTGGACGGATTGCGCAGCTGGCGAAGCTGCTGCCAGCCGCGCACGAACGCTTCCTGGGCGATGTCTTCGCTGGCGTGGCGGTCGCGGGTGATGGCCAGCGCGATGGCGGTCACCGTGTTCTGGCAGGCCAGCACGATGCGCCCGTAGGCATGCTGGCAGCCATCGGCCGCGGCAGGCAGCTCGCGGTGCAGGGTGTCATCGATGCTTGCGGCTACTGCGGTCATGGGCGGCGCTCCTGCGGGGATTGTGTCCCAAGACGGAGCACCGCGCAGGATGTGACCGCGGTCGCCACGCCGGAATGCGATCGACGGTAGTGACGGCCGCTGGCCGTCAGCCCGGAATGCGATCGAGGGTAGTGACGGCCGCTGGCCGTCAGCTGGTGGAGCATGACGGCCAGCGGCCGTCACTACCGGGCATGGGACCGCCGCCAGCGGCCGTCACTACCGCCTCAGGGTTGCGGCGTGGACGGCTGGATGCGCACCCGGACTTCTTCTTCCTCGGCCGGGGCGGCCGGCGCGGCGGGCTGCTGCTGCGGGGCAGGGGCGGGCGCCGGGGCGGCCGGCTGCTGTGCGCCGCGATGGCCCATGGCGATGAACAAGGCCACGCCGGCGATCACCACCAACAGGGCGATGCGGATGCGCCAGGCCCAGCCGCGTCCGCTCGACGGCGCTTCGGTTTCGCGGAAGGCGAACTCGGCGGTCGGGTGGTCACGGCGGGTGGTGTCGAGCAGGCGCGCGTCGCGCAGGATCTCGCGCGCGCGCGGCTGGTCGTCCGCACGCACCACCCATACCGTGGGGTGGCGGATGTTCTTGCTCTGGTCGAGATAGCTGAACTGGCCGCGGCGTTTGCTGTGGTACGTGCGCCCATCGGTCACGCGCACTTCGATGTCGTGGCTGCGCAGCAGTTCGGCCACGCCCTCCACGGTTTCCACGCGCTGGCTGCTGAAAATCTGTCTCATGGCGCGTTCCTCAGTCCTTGGCCGGCACGGCAGCGGCGGCAGCGCTGTCAGGTACCACGCGGATCAGGCCTTCCTGCGCGGTGCTCGCCACCAGGCGACCGTGGCGGTCGAAGAACTGCCCGCGCGCCAGCCCGCGCGAATCCTGTGCGCTCGGGCTGTCCAGCGAATACAGCAGCCAGTCGTCGGCGCGGAACGGGCGGTGGAACCAGATGGCGTGGTCCAGCGATGCCATCTGCACGTGCGGCTGGTAGTAACTGATGCCGTGCGGGAAGGTCGCCGTGCCCAGCAGATGGAAATCCGAGGCGTAGGCCAACAGCGCCTGGTGCAGTTCCGGTGCATCGCCAACCGGTTCGGTCAGGCGGAACCAGACCTGGTGGTAGGGCGGGCGCTTGGGCGGGTTGAGCTCATCGCGCGGGTAGACGTGGCGGAATTCGAACGGGCCACCCCGCGACAGCCAGCGCTGCACCTTGATCGGCAACCGGTCCAGCACGTCCTGCGGCAGCGGACGGTTGGGTTCCAGGTCTTCCGGCTGCGGCACTTCGGGCATCTTGTGCTGGTGCTCGGCACCGCTTTCTTCCTGCTGGAAAGAGGCCGCGCAGAAGAAGATCACCTTGCCGTGCTGGATCGCAGTCACCCGGCGTACCGAGAAGCTGCCGCCATCGCGGGTGCGGTCCACGTCGTACACGATCGGGTGGTCGATGTTGCCCGCACGCAGGAAATACGCGTGCAGCGAATGCACGTGGCGCCCGTTGTCCACCGTGGCCTGGGCAGCGGCCAGCGCCTGGCCGAGCACCTGCCCGCCGAACACGTACTTGGTGCCGATGTCGCGGCTCTGGCCACGGAACAGGTTGTCTTCCAGCCGCTCCAGGGTGAGCAGGTCGATCAACTCGGAGACGACGGGTTCGTGCGTGTCGTTCAAGGGGGACAGCCGGTGTCGGAACAGGCCGTGATTATAGCCGGGCGGCCGTGCAGCAGCCCCCGGCCGGCGCTGCCCGCGGTTGCCCGGTGCTCAGCCCTTGCCGAGCCGGGCCGCCAGCGCCTGCAGTGCCTGCTGCGCATCCGGCGCATACCAGGCTTCGACGAAGCGATCCAGGCGGATCAGGTCCGGGTGCAGGGCGTCATGCAGGTCCTGGCGCGCAATCGCGCGGGTCAACAGCATCGGCTGGCGCGGCATCTTCAGCAGCCGCTGCAGCCAGGCCACGGCGCGCGCCACGACCAGGTCGCCGTCGGCCAGCTCATCCACCAGGCCGATCTGCAGGGCCTGTTCGGCCGGCACCATCGCGGCGGTGGTCAGCAGGATCCCGGCCCGGTGCACGCCCACGGCGCGGCGCAGCAGGCGCTGGATGCCTTCCGGTGCCACCAGGCCCACCTGTACTTCATTCAAGCCGATCGCGAACGGCTGCGCGGGGTCGGTGCTGCGCGCCATCACCCGGTAGTCGCAGCACAAGGCCAGCACGCAGCCACCGGCCGGGGCGTGCCCGGTCAGCGCGGCCACGACCGGGATGCGGCTTTCGGCCAGCGTGCGCACCGCGCCGAAGAAGGCGTTCCAGCTGTCCAGCAGGGCGTGCTGGTCGTCGCCATGCGACAGCAGGTGGGGCACGTCCATGCCGCCGGTGAATACCCGTTCGTTGCCCGACAACACCAGTCCATGCACGTCTTCGGCCATGGCCTGTTCTACAGCGTGGATCAACTGCCGGCAGAGGTCGGTGTCCAGTGCATTGACCGGCGGCCGCGCCAGGCGCAGTTCGCGGATCGGTCCATGGTTGTACACCTCGATGAGCGTGGTCATGCTGCGATCTCTTGCCGGGAGGGAACGTGGTCCGATGATAACCAAACCATGCGTTGGCGTATTGTTCGCGTTGTGTGCATTCGCAGCATCGGGAGCGGCCGCCGCCGCGCCGGTGGCGTGCCTGCAGTTGAAAGACGGATGGGCGCGGTTGCCGCCTGGCGCGGCGATGGCGATGACGGCCGGCTACGGCACGATCCACAACCGCTGCGGCAGCGCGGTGACGATCATCGGCGCACGCAGTGCGGCCTTCGGCGAGGTGTCGCTGCATGAAACCACGCTGCAGGGCGATGTCAGCCGCATGCAGCACCTGCGCCATCTGGTGCTGCCGGCCGGTGCGATGGTCGAACTCAAGCCGGGGGGCAAGCACCTGATGCTGATGCAGGCCAAGGCCGCGCTGAAGGACGGGCAGGCGCTGCCGCTGGTGCTGCAGCTGGAAGGTGGCGGCGAAGCGGCGGCGACGCTGCAGGTGCGCGCGGCCGGCCGCTGACCGGTAGCGCCGAAGGCAGCGGCAGGCGCCGCTGCCAACGTCGCCTGCGACGGCCCGGAGGGTGCCGGCCAGGACGGCCGGCATAGCTACGCTCGGCGAACGCAGCGGCAGGCGGTGGGGCAGGCCCATGACGGCCAGCGGCCGGCACTACCTCAGGTGTGCGCGGTTACGCGCATGATGACCAACGGTCGTCACCCACCAAGGGGACGGCCGTAACTACCTCAGGTGGAGGCGTTGCGTACGGCGTCGGGCAGCGGGGCGCTCTTGCCGGTCTGGGTGTCCATCCATACCACCACCACGTTGCCGTCCGAATACAGGCGTGATTCGTCCTGCTGGTCGACGATGCGGTGGCCGATGGTCACGCTGCTGTTGCCCAGCCGCTCCACGAACAATTCCACCAGGATGTCGTTGGGCCACACGATCGGCAGCCGGTAGTTGACGTTGGTGGCGGCCACCACCGGCGCGATGCGGTCGGTCATCGCCACGCCTTCCACGCCCAGCATCCAGCGCACGCGCGCCTCTTCCAGGTAGGAGATGTACTTGGCGTTGTTGACGTGGCCCATGCTGTCCATGTCGCGCCAGCGCACGCTGATCGGGATGCGGGCGAGGATCTTGTGCTCGGTGCTCATCAGGCGTCCTTCTTCTTGCGCGTAGCGGTGGTCTTGGTCGTCGCGGACTTGCTGGGGGTGCCGGTGCTCTTGGCCGCGGCTGCCTTCTTCTTCGGCTCCGGCTTCACCTTGCGCGGCGGGCGCGCATCGGGCTTGTTGGCCACCGCCGCCGGCTTGTCCGGGCGCGCGCTGACCGAGGGCAGCATCTTGGCCAGGAACTGGCCGGTATACGAGGTCGGGCAGGCCGCCACGTCTTCCGGGGTGCCGGTGACCAGGATGGTGCCACCGCGATGGCCGCCTTCCGGACCCAGGTCGACGATCCAGTCGGCGGTCTTGATGACGTCCAGGTTGTGCTCGATCACCACCACCGTGTTGCCTTCGTCGCGCAGCTTGTGCAGCACGCCAAGCAGCGCTTCGATGTCATGGAAATGCAGGCCGGTGGTCGGTTCGTCCAGGATGTACAGCGTGCGCCCGGTATCGCGGCGCGACAGTTCCTTGGACAGCTTCACGCGCTGCGCTTCACCGCCGGACAGCGTGGTCGCGCTCTGGCCCAGCTTGATGTAGCTCAGGCCCACGTCGACCAGCGTTTCCAGCTTGCGCGCGATGCTCGGCACCGGCTCGAACAGCTTCAGCGCATCTTCGACGGTCATCTGCAGGACGTCGTTGATGTTGTATCCCTTGTACAGGATCTCCAGCGTTTCGCGGTTGTAACGCTTGCCGTGGCAGACATCGCAGGGCACGTACACGTCCGGCAGGAAGTGCATCTCCACCTTGATCAGGCCATCGCCCTGGCAGGCTTCGCAGCGGCCGCCGCGCACGTTGAAGCTGAAGCGGCCCGGCGAGTAGCCGCGCGCACGGGCTTCGGGCACCTGGGCGTACAGCTCGCGCAGGGGCGTGAACAGGCCGGTGTAGGTCGCCGGGTTCGAGCGCGGGGTGCGACCGATCGGCGACTGGTCGATGTCCACCACCTTGTCGAACAGGTCCAGCCCGTCGATTTCCTTGTACGGAGCGATATCGTGCGAGGCGCCGTTGATCTCGTTGGCGGCCAGCGAGAACAGCGTGTCGTTGATCAGCGTCGACTTGCCCGATCCGGACACACCGGTGATGCAGGTCATCAGGCCCGACGGAATGGCCAGGTCGACGTTCTTCAGGTTGTTGCCGCTGGCCCCGCGCAGATGCAGGGTCATCTTCGGGTTCGGCTTGTGCCGGCGCGCCGGGATTTCGATCGCACGCTTGCCCGACAGGTACTGGCCGGTCAGCGAACGCGGTGCGTCCAGGATGTCCTGCAGGCTGCCCTGGCCGACGATCTCGCCGCCATGCACGCCCGCGCCCGGACCGATGTCCAGCACGTAGTCGGCCAGGCGGATCGCATCTTCGTCATGCTCGACCACGATCACCGTATTGCCGAGGTCGCGCAGGCGGGTGAGGGTGCCGAGCAGGCGTTCGTTGTCGCGCTGGTGCAGGCCGATGGACGGCTCGTCCAGCACGTACATCACGCCGACCAGGCCGGCACCGATCTGCGAGGCCAGGCGGATGCGCTGGGCTTCGCCGCCGGACAGCGTGTCGGCCTTGCGCTCCAGGCTGAGGTAATCCAGGCCGACGTCGACCAGGAAGCCCAGCCGCTCGCCGATCTCCTTGACGATCTTGCTGGCGATCTCGCCACGCCAGCCGGGCAGGCTCAGCGTGCTGAAGAACTTCAGTGCATCGTCGATCGGCATCACCACCAGGTCCGGCAGCGGACGGTCGGCCACGAACACGTTGCGCGCGGCACGGTTCAGGCGCGCGCCCTTGCACTCCGGGCAACTCTGTTCGCTGATGTACTTGCCCAGTTCTTCCTGCACCGCCGCCGATTCGGTTTCCTTGTAGCGGCGTTCCAGGTTGGGAATGATGCCTTCGAAGCGGTGCTTGCGCTGGGTGCGCCCACCGGCTTCGGTGAAGTAGGTGAAGCTGATGGTTTCATCGCCGCTGCCGTACAGCACCGCCTTCTGTACGTTGGCCGGCAGCGTGTTCCAGGCCGCGTCCACGTCGAACTTGTAGTGCTTGGCCAGCGAGGCGATCAGCTGGAAATAATAGGCATTGCGACGGTCCCAGCCGCGCACCGCGCCGGCCGACAGCGGCAGTTCGGGGTGCACGACCACGCGCGAGGGATCGAAGAACTCGGCCATGCCCAGGCCATCGCAGCCGGGGCAGGCGCCCATCGGTGCGTTGAACGAGAACAGGCGCGGTTCCAGCTCCGGCAGCGAGTAATCGCAGACCGGGCAGGAATACTTCGAAGAGAACAGCGCCGGGGCGGTTTCGGGGCTGTCCAGCGACTGCACCGAGACCATGCCGTCGCCCAGCTTCAGCGCGGTTTCGAAACTTTCGGCCAGGCGCTGCTTGATGTCCTCGCGCGGGCGGAAGCGGTCGATGACCGCCTCGATGGTGTGCTTCTGGCGCAGCGCCAGCGGCGGCACCTCGTCGATTTCATACAGCACTCCATCCACGCGCACGCGCACATAACCCTGCGCGCGCATCTGGTCGAACACCTGGGCATGTTCGCCCTTGCGGTCGCGGATCACCGGGGCCAGCAGCATGTAGCGCTGTTCCGGGTCCAGGGTCAGCACGTGGTCGACCATCTGGCTGACCGTCTGCGCTTCCAGCGGATAGCCGTGGTCGGGGCAGCGCGGAGTGCCCACGCGTGCGTACAGCAGGCGCAGGTAGTCGTAGATCTCGGTGATGGTGCCGACGGTCGACCGCGGGTTGTGCGAGGTCGACTTCTGTTCGATCGAAATGGCCGGGGACAGGCCTTCGATGTGGTCCAGGTCCGGTTTTTCCATCACGCTGAGGAACTGGCGGGCGTAGGCCGACAGCGATTCCACGTAACGGCGCTGGCCCTCGGCGTAGATCGTGTCGAACGCCAGCGAGGACTTGCCCGAGCCGGACAGGCCGGTGATCACGATCAGCTTGTCACGCGGCAGATCGAGATCGATGTTCTTGAGGTTGTGCGTCCGCGCGCCGCGGATGCGGATGAAATCCATCGCCATGGGGGATCCGGTGTTGGGGGCTTGGGCTGGGGCCCGGCCAGCAGGAAGGGCGTCGGGGACGGCAATCAAGCAGCCTACCGAGCAGACCAGATGGGGGCAATGGGCGACAATGCCAGCCGCCAGTCGCAGCACATGAGATTGGCGTACAGGGTGATGAAGACCTTGTCGCGCCTGGGTTTGCGGGGTGTAGGGGAGGGTTGACCCGGGCCGGGCGTGCCGGTACAATTCCGCTCCTGTCTGCCCTCGATGGCGGCAGTTAATAGACCACAATAACTACAAAGGAAGTCTGGTCATGTACGCAGTACTGGTCACCGGCGGTAAGCAATACCGCGTCGCGCAGGGCGAAAAGCTCCGCGTGGAAAAGCTCGAAGTCGAAGTCGGCAGCGAGATCAAGTTCGACAACATCCTGCTGCTCGGCGACAGCGATGGCATCAAGATCGGCGACGCCCTGAGCGGCGCTGCGGTCACTGCCACCGTCCTGTCCCAGGGTCGTGCCGACAAGGTCCGGATCATCAAGTTCCGTCGCCGCAAGCACCACATGAAGCGCCAGGGTCACCGTCAGTACTACACCGAAATCGAGATCACCGGCATTGCCGGTGGCAGCAAGTAAGGAGATAGGTCATGGCACATAAAAAAGGCGTAGGCTCTTCGCGCAACGGTCGCGACTCCAACCCGAAGTACCTCGGCGTGAAGATCTTCGGTGGCCAGGCCATCGACGCCGGCAACATCATCGTGCGTCAGCGCGGCACCCAGTTCCACCCGGGTACCGGCGTTGGCCTCGGCCGTGACCACACCCTGTTCGCCCTCGTGGACGGCAAGGTGGAGTTCTCGGTGAAGGGTGCGAAGAAGCGTCGCACCGTCAGCGTGGTTTCGGCCGAAGCCTGATCCAGGCGCGGCTGGCGCCCATGCCAGTCATGGGTGCGCTGCAGAAGAGCCCCGCTTCGGCGGGGTTTTTCGTTGGATGCAGCAGGTAGTTTCGACGTACATCCGGTCCACCGCGCAGGTGGCCGAGCCCTGGCGACGCCGGGGCAGTAGAATCCCAAGGCGACGGCAGGCTGCCGCGCCCATCGCAGGCATCGAAAAATGAAACTGGTAGACGAAGCAGAAATTGAAGTGTTCGCCGGCAACGGCGGCAATGGCTGTATCGGCTTCCGTCGCGAGAAGTTCATCCCGCTCGGTGGCCCCGATGGTGGCGATGGCGGCGGCGGTGGCAGCGTGTGGATCCGCGCCGACGAAAACCTCAACACCCTGGTCGACTTCCGCCATGACCGCATCTTCAAGGCGCAGCGCGGCGAGAACGGCATGGGCCGCCAGGCCTATGGCAAGGGTGGCGAAGACCTGGTCATCACCGTGCCGGTCGGCACCACGGTGACCAACGTGGCCACCGATGAAGTGATCGGTGACATGACCCAGCACGGCGATCGCCTGCTGGTGGCCAAGGGCGGCCGCGGCGGCCTGGGCAACATGCATTTCAAGAGCTCGACCAACCGCTCGCCGCGCCAGGCGCTGCCGGGCGAGCCGGGCGAAGAGCGCTCGCTGAAGCTGGAGTTGAAGCTGCTGGCCGACGTCGGCCTGCTGGGCTTCCCGAATGCCGGCAAGAGCACGCTGATCCGCGCGGTCTCGGCGGCGACGCCGAAGGTCGCCGATTACCCGTTCACCACGCTGTACCCGAACCTGGGCGTGGTGAAGGTGGAAAACTACCGCAGCTTCGTGATCGCTGATATTCCCGGCCTGATCGAAGGTGCCGCCGACGGCGCTGGCCTGGGCGCGCAGTTCCTGCGCCACCTGCAGCGCACCCGCCTGCTGCTGCACCTGGTGGACATCTCGCCGATGGAAGGCGGGGTGGAAATCTCGCCGGTGGAGCAGGTGCGTGCGATCGAGCGCGAGCTGGAGCGGCATGATCCGGAGCTGCTGCAGAAGCCGCGCTGGCTGGTGCTGAACAAGGCCGATCTGATGTTCGAGGACGAAGCCAAGGCGGCGGCCGAGCAGATCATTGCGGATCTGGGCTGGAAGGAGCCGTGGTTCCTGGTCTCGGCGCTGGGTCGCGACGGGACGTTCCCGATCATGAGCAAGATCATGGCGTTCTTTGATCGTCAGAAGGAAGACGAGCTGCAGGCGCGTCACGCGGCTGGCGAGTAATCGGTTCTTCCCTTTGTGCGCGGAAAGCCCGGCTTCGGCCGGGTTTTTTGTGGGCTGGTGGTTGGCGGCGAACGGCGAAGCCCCTCGTGGTGGGTCGCGCGGAAAGCCGGATTTCTGGGTTGGGCCGGGCGGGAGGGGTTGGTGGGGGACGGCAAAAACTGCGTCCATGCGGGCCTCGTTTCGTGCCATCCATGGCACTCAACGCCCCCACCAACCCCTCCCGCCCGGCCCTGTCAGTCCGCGCGCGGCCTGCCACGTAATGAAAAAAGAAAAGCGGTAGCGCTGACAGGTGGAGGGAGCCCCTGAGTCAGGGGCGGCCGCGAAGCGGCGGCGGGGACGGGGTCAGGGTCCTTTCGCGTAGCGAAAGGACCCTGACCCCTGCCTTTGTTCTCTTATTCAACGTGGCGGGACGCGCGCGCGGACTGTCAGGGCCGGGCGGTGGGGCTGGGCGGGGGCGTTGAGCGCCATGGATGGCGCGAAACGAGGCCCGCAGGAGCGGTTGTTGCCGTCCCCCGCCCAGCCCCGCCGCCCGGCCCAACCCATCAAACTGCTTCCAGCGACCCACCACGAGGGGCTTCGCCGTTCGCTGCAAATTCGCAGGCAACAAAAAACCCGGCCGGAGCCGGGTTTCAAGTAGCAGCCAACCCCCTGGGGGCGCTGGCGACTTCGCCTGATCAGGCGGCCTTGAGGGCCTTGATGCGGGCGGTCAGGCGGCTCTTGTGGCGAGCAGCCTTGTTCTTGTGGATCAGACCACGCGCGCTGAAACGATCGAGGATCGGCTGGGCAACGGTGAAAGCGGCTTCGGCGCCGGCTGCATCGTTGTTATCCAGAGCCTTGATCACTTTCTTGACAGCGGTGCGCAGCATCGAGCGCTGAGCCACGTTGCGCGCGTTGCGCACGACGGTCTGCTTGGCGCGCTTCTTGGCGGACTTGATATTGGCCACGGTGGTGGTTTCCTGAAAAATCGGTGTTATGGGAACAGCAAGCTAGCTAGTATGATGACTCGAGAAATGTACGTCAAGTCGATTGTCAAGAGGATGTTTGAGTGAGTTCACCCAGGATGCTGCGGGGCCTGCTGTCGTTCAGCAGCATGACAATGGTTTCGCGGGTGTTGGGGCTCGTACGGGACACCGTCATCACCACGACTTTTGGTACGAACGCCACGACGGACGCGTTCTGGGTCGCCTTCAGGGTACCTAATTTCCTGCGCCGGTTGTTCGCCGAGGGCTCGTTCGCCACCGCCTTCGTGCCGGTGTTCACCGAAGTGAAGGAGACCCGCAGCCACGAAGAGCTGCGCGACCTGATGGCGCGGGTGGCCGGGACGCTTGCCGGCGTGCTGATGGTGGTGACCGCACTGGCGCTGATCTTCGCCCCACAGCTGGCCAACCTGTTCGCCAGTGGTGCCGATACCGACCCGGCCAAGCAGGGCCTGCTGGTCGACCTGTTCCGCCTGACCTTCCCGTTCCTGTTCTTCGTCTCGCTGACCGCACTGGCGGGCGGGGCGCTGAACAGCTTCCAGAAGTTCGCGATGCCGGCGCTGACCCCGGTCATCCTCAACCTGTGCATGATCGGCGGTGCGCTGTGGCTGGCCCCGCGCATGGACGTGCCGATCCTGGCGCTGGGCTGGTCGGTGCTGGTGGCCGGCATGCTGCAGCTGCTGTTCCAGCTGCCCTCGCTGAAGGGCATCAACCTGCTCACCCTGCCGCGCTGGGGCTGGAACCACCCCGGCGTGCGCAAGGTGATGACGCTGATGATCCCGACCCTGTTCGGCTCGTCGGTGGCGCAGATCAACCTGCTGCTGGACACCGTCATCGCCGCCAAGCTGACCGATGGCTCGCAGTCCTGGCTGTCGCTGGCCGACCGCTTCCTGGAGCTGCCGCTGGGCGTGTTCGGGGTGGCGCTGGGCACGGTGATCCTGCCGGCGCTGGCCCGCCACCATGTCGGCACCGACCGCGCCGGCTTCTCCAATGCACTGGACTGGGGCCTGCGGATGACCCTGCTGATCTCCATCCCGGCCATGCTGGGCCTGCTGCTGCTGGCCGAACCGCTGATCGCCACGATCTTCCAGCACGGCCAGTTCAGCGCGTTCGATACCCGCATGACCGCGCTGGCGGTGTACGGCCTGAGCTTCGGCCTGCCGGCCTTCGCCCTGCTCAAAGTAGTGCTGCCGGCCTTCTACGCCCGCCAGGACACCCGCACCCCGGTGCGTGCCGGCATTGCCGCACTGGTGGCCAACATGGTGTTCAACTTCGCCCTGCTGGCGGTGCTGTACCACGTGATGGTGCCGGCGGAGCTGCGCGCGCAGGGCGTCATGCAGGCGCTCGGCCAGCAGCCGGGCCTGCACCTGGCGCTGGGCATCGCCAGTGCGCTGTCCAGCTACCTGAACCTCGGGCTGCTCTGGTACTGGCTGGGCAAGACCGACGTGTATGAACGCCGCCCCGGCTGGACGCGCTTCCTGGTCCGCCTGGTGGTGTCCTGCGTGGCGATGGTGGGCGTGCTGCTGGCCCTGCTGTACTGGCTGCCGGCGTTCTCGCCGATGGGCCTGTGGCAGCGGATCGGCGCGCTGTCGCTGCTGGTCGGGGCAGGCGGGGCGACCTACCTGCTGGTGCAGGTGGCGCTGGGCCTGCGCCCGCGCGACCTGCGTGGGCATTGATCCACGGCCACCACGGCTATACTTCATGGTTACCACAGTGATCCAGCGGCCCATGCCGGCCGCGAGCGGAGTTGATGAGCAGGTTGTTTCGAAGCGTTGAGGGCGGGGCGTTGGTCCCGCACGGAAGCGTGGTCTGCATTGGTGCCTTCGACGGCCTGCACCTGGGCCACCGGGCGCTGGTGCGCCACGCCGTCGCCCGTGCCCGCGCGCTGGGCGTGCCGGCGGTGGCGGTGGCCTTCGAGCCGTTGCCGCGCGAGTTCTTCGCCCAGGGCACGCCGCCGCCGCGGCTGACCCTGGCGCGCGGCAAGGTCGAGATGCTGCGCGAACTCGGCGTGGATGCCATCGGCCTGCTGCGGTTCGATGCGCGCATGGCCGCCATGCAGGCCGAGGACTTCGTGCAGCGCCTGCTGGTGCAGCGGCTGGGCGCGCGTGAAGTGTGGATCGGCCCGGAGTTCCAGTTCGGCAACCGTCGCCGCGGCAACCTGGCGTTGCTGCAGCAGATGGGCGCCCAGCTCGGCTTCCAGGCCAACGAGATCGCCGCGGTGGACCTGCACGGCGAGCGCATCTCCAGCACCCGCATCCGCCAGCTGCTGCTGGCCGGTGACTTCGACCGCGCCGCCGACCTGCTCGGGCGTCCCTACGCCATCAGTGGGCGGGTGGTGCGTGGGCGCCAGCTGGGCCGCACGTTGGGCTTCCCCACTGCGAACCTGCGCTTCCCGAAGACGCCGGCGCTGTCGGGCATCTATGCCACCCTGGTGCACGGCGTGTTCGAACAGCCGTGGCCGTCGGTGTCCAGCTTCGGCACCCGTCCCACCGTGGACGGCGTGGAGCCGCTGCTGGAAGCGCACCTTTTCGATTTCCAGGGCGACCTGTACGGTCGACACATCGACGTCGAGTTCGTGGCCAAGCTGCGCGACGAAGAAAAGTTCCATGATCTGGCGGCCCTGACCGACCAGATGCACCGCGATGCCGAACAGGCGCGCGCCATCCTTTCCGAACATAGATTGCGAGCCACTGCGTGAGCCAGGACTACAAAGCCACCCTCCATCTGCCGGCCACCGAATTCCCGATGCGCGGCGACCTGCCCAAGCGCGAGCCGGGCATCCTGGCGCGCTGGGAAGAGCAGGGGCTCTACGCGCAGCTGCGCGAGAACGCCGCCGGCCGCCCGCTGTTCGTGCTGCACGACGGCCCGCCCTACGCCAACGGCCGCATCCACCTGGGCCACGCGGTCAACAAGATCCTCAAGGACATCATCGTCAAGTCGCGCTACCTGGCCGGCTTCGATGCGCCCTACGTGCCGGGCTGGGACTGCCACGGCCTGCCGATCGAGATCGCGGTCGAGAAGAAGTGGGGCAAGGTCGGGGTGAAGCTGGATGCGGTCGAATTCCGGCAGAAGTGCCGTGAGTTCGCCGAGGAGCAGATCGAGATCCAGCGTGCCGACTTCAAGCGCCTGGGCGTGACCGGCGACTGGGACAACCCGTACAAGACGCTGAGCTTCGAATTCGAAGCCAACGAGATCCGCGCGCTGTCCAAGATCGTGGCCAATGGCCACGTGGTGCGCGGTGCCAAGCCGGTGCACTGGTGCTTCGACTGCGGTTCGGCGCTGGCCGAAGCGGAAATCGAGTACCAGGACAAGGTCTCGCCGACGGTGGACGTGGCCTATACGGCGCGTGATTCGAAGGCGCTGGCCGCTGCGTTCGGCGTGGACCTGCCCGCAGGCGTGGAAGTGGCGGTGCCGATCTGGACCACCACCCCGTGGACCCTGCCGGCGTCGCTGGCGGTATCGCTGGGTGCGGCCATCGAGTACTCGCTGGTGGAAGGCCCGGCGCACAACGGCGGCCGTCGCTGGCTGGTGCTGGCCACCGCGCTGGCCGGTCGTTCGCTGGCGCGCTACGGCGTGCAGGACGTGGTCAGCCACGGCCAGGCCAATGGCGCGGCGCTGGAAAACCTGCTGCTGGCCCATCCGTTCTATGCCGGCCGCGACATCCCGCTGCTCAATGGCGCCCACGTGTCCGACGAAGACGGTACCGGTGCGGTGCATACCGCGCCCGGCCACGGCCAGGAGGACTACGCGGTCAGCCAGCAGTACGGCCTGCTGGAGCGTTACCACGCCGGTGAAATCAATCCGATCGACGGTGCGGGCGTGTACCTGCCATCGACCCCGCCGGCCGGCGATGTCGTGCTGGCCGGCGTGCACCTGTGGAAGGCGCAGCCGCTGATCGTGGAAGTGCTGCGCGCGTCCGGTGCGCTGCTCGCCTTCGCCGAGATCACCCACAGCTACCCGCATTGCTGGCGCCACAAGAAGCCGGTGGTGTTCCGTGCCACCCCGCAGTGGTTCATCTCGATGGAGAAGGCCAACCTGCGCGAAGACGCGCTGACCGCCATCGACAACGTGGGCTGGTTCCCGGCCTGGGGCAAGGCGCGCATCCAGAGCATGGTCGATGGCCGGCCGGACTGGTGCATCAGCCGCCAGCGCACCTGGGGCGTTCCGATCGCCCTGTTCACCCACCGCATCACCGGTGAAATGCACCCGCGCAGCGTGGAGCTGATGCAGGCCGTGGCCGATCGCGTGCAGGTGGATGGGATCGACGTCTGGTACTCGCTGGACGCCGCCGAACTGCTGGGCGAGGAAGCGGCCGACTACGAGAAGGTCACCGATATCCTGGATGTCTGGTTCGACTCCGGCGTCACCCACGAAGGCGTGCTGCTGGCGCGTGGCTTCGGCAAGCCGGCCGATCTTTACCTGGAAGGCTCCGACCAGCACCGCGGCTGGTTCCAGTCCTCGCTGCTGACCGGCGTGGCGATCGACCGCCATGCGCCCTACAAGCAGTGCCTCACCCACGGTTTCACCGTGGACGAGCACGGCCGCAAGATGTCCAAGTCGCTGGGCAACGGCATCGAGCCGCAGGACATCATGAAGACCCTCGGCGCGGACATCCTGCGCCTGTGGATCGCCTCGGCCGACTACAGCAATGAAATGTCGCTGTCGCAGGAAATCCTCAAGCGCAACGCCGACGCCTACCGCCGGCTGCGCAACACCGCCCGTTTCCTGCTGGCCAACCTGGACGGTTTCGATCCGGCCGTGCACCTGCGCCCGCTCAACGACATGGTCGCGCTGGACCGCTGGATCGTGCATCGCGCCTTCGAGCTGCAGGAGAAGATCAAGGCGGCGTACGAAAGCTACGACATGGCCGAGATCGTGCAGCTGCTGCTGAACTTCTGCAGCGTGGACCTGGGCTCGCTGTACCTGGACGTGACCAAGGACCGCCTGTACACCATGGGCGAGGACTCGCGTGGCCGGCGTTCGGCGCAGAGCGCGATGTACCACATCGCCGAAGCGTTCACCCGCTGGATCGCCCCGATCCTGACCTTCACCTCCGACGAGCTGTGGGGCTACCTGCCGGGCGAGCGCAGCGCGCATGTGCTGTTCGACACCTGGTATGACGGCCTGGCGCCGTTGCCGGCCGATGCCGAGCTGTCCGCCGCCGATTTCGACCAGCTGCTGGCCCTGCGCGAGCAGGTGTCCAAGGTGCTGGAACCGATGCGCGCCAACGGTGCCATCGGTGCCGCGCTGGAAGCGGAAATTACCGTCGCCGCCAGTGAAGAGCAGGCCGCGCGCTGGCAGCCGCTGGCCGAAGAGCTGCGCTTCCTGCTGATCAGCGGTGACGTGCAGGTGCGCCCGGCGACCACCGACGAGGTGTTCGTCAGCGCCCAGCCGACCAGCAAGACCAAGTGCGTGCGCTGCTGGCACTTCCGTGCCGACGTGGGCAGCGTGGCCGAGCATCCGGAGATCTGCGGCCGCTGTGCCGACAACATCGACGGTGCCGGCGAAGATCGGCGGTGGTTCTGATGACCGCCGTCCGTCCGCGTCCGAACGCGCTGATCTGGCTGCTCCTGTCGGTGGTGGTCATCATCCTGGACCAGTGGAGCAAGGCCTGGGTGCTGTCCAGCCTGCCCGAATACGAGCCGGTGCCGGTCATCGAAGGCTTCTGGAACTGGTTCCGCACCTACAACACCGGGGCGGCGTTCAGCTTCCTCAGTGATGCCGGTGGCTGGCAGAAGTACTTCTTCACCGTGCTGGCGATCGGCATCAGTGGCCTGATGGCCTGGTGGCTGTACGGCACCGCCCGCAGCAACTGGCGCAGCGCGCTGCCGTTCGCGCTGGTGATCGGCGGGGCCATCGGCAACGTGATCGACCGCCAGGTGCACGGCCATGTGGTGGATTTCATCCAGTGGTACGTGGGTGACCATTACTGGCCCTCTTTCAACATCGCCGATGCGGCGATCGTGGTGGGCGCCGTCGGTATCGCGGTGTTCGGCCTGTTCGAGGGCAAGTCGTCCAAAAAAGCGGATAATACGACCCCGTAACCCCCCAAGCCGGCCGACGCCGGGAGACGTTGATAGATGGATGTCCTGCTCGCCAATCCGCGTGGTTTCTGTGCTGGTGTCGATCGTGCGATCGAGATCGTGAAGCGCGCGATCGAAACGCTCGGCGCACCCATCTACGTGCGCCATGAAGTGGTGCACAACCGTTTCGTGGTCGACGACCTGAAGCAGCGTGGCGCCATCTTCGTCGAGGAACTGGACGAAGTGCCGGACAACAACACGGTCATCTTCAGTGCGCACGGCGTGTCCCAGGCGGTGCGCCAGGAAGCCGATCGCCGTGGCCTGAAGGTGTTCGACGCCACCTGTCCGCTGGTGACCAAGGTGCATTTCGAAGTGGCGCGCCATTGCCGCGCCGGCCGCGACGTGGTGCTGATCGGCCATGCCGGCCACCCCGAAGTGGAAGGCACCATGGGCCAGTGGAACCAGGAAGCCGGCACCGGGAAAATCTACCTGGTGGAAGACGTGGAGCAGGTGGCTTCGCTGGTGCTCGAGCAGCCGGAAAACTTCGCCTACACCACCCAGACCACGCTGTCGGTGGATGACACGCGCGGCATCATCGAGGCGCTGCGTGCCAAGTTCCCGGCCATGCAGGGACCGAAGAACGACGATATCTGCTACGCCACGCAGAACCGCCAGGACGCGGTGCGCGACCTGGCCAAGCGCTGCGACCTGGTGCTGGTGGTGGGTTCGCCGAACAGCTCCAATTCCAACCGGCTGAGCGAACTGGCACGCCGTGAGGGCGTGGAGTCCTACCTGATCGACGGCGCGCACGAGATCGATCCCGCATGGGTGATCGGCAAGCAGCATATCGGCGTCACCGCCGGTGCATCGGCGCCGCAGGTGCTGGTGGATGGCGTGCTGGCCCGCCTGCGCGAACTCGGTGCCGACGGCATCGGTGAACTGGACGGCGAACCGGAATCGATGGTGTTTGCGCTGCCGAAGGAACTGCGCCTGCGTCTGGTCGACTGACCGACCGCGCTTTGAACACCGCGCTGCGCGCTCTCCGAGCATGGCTCGGCGCTACCGTGTCCGTGCCCGGCAAGGGGCGTGATCGGCCGGGGCGTGATCGACCCGGTGGGGTAGCGCCGACCCAGGGTCGGCGAGCGAAGCGGTTGCCTGCCGCGCTGTCAGCTGACATCCAGCAAGAACGGTCTGATCTCCGGCGTGAGCCGAGCCACCGCCGGGATATCCGGGAAGATGCATTGCACGTGCAGTGTCTGCAGGCCGCTGGGAAGATCCGCCTGTGGCTGCATCGACCAGCTGCCATCCTCATTCACCTTGGCTCTGCCGATTTCCTCACCGTCTTCGGTGCTCAGCATCACCCAGGGTTGGAACTGCCGGTGGTACTCGGCCGTGCCGGAGAATGCGGGCAGGGGGTGGCCGACCTGCGAGAGCTCCAAGGGGGATTCAATGACCGGTGCCATGTACAGAACGTCGCTGCGTGCGCGGGCGACACCAGAGTTGCGCTGCTCCACGAAGAAGCGGAATCGTCTGCCGCCATCGGGATGCCGGCCCACCACCAGGCCTTCCTGCGGTAGATTGCCTTCATAGGCCCACCTGCCACCTGGCGAGACGACCGCGATCGCCTTTTCCTTCGCTCCGTTCTTCTGCGCCACGATCCCGGCGCCGACCGTGCCGCTGCCCTCCACCGCGAACCGCTGCGGTGTGCCATTCCATACGGCGCGCTCGATGCGCATCAGATCCTGTGGTGGCTCCACGCCTGGCTTGAGTGACAGCGTGACATCGAAGCGGGTGTTGTCACGCTGCACTACGCTGATATCGGCCTGCAGCCCCTGCGGTACGTTCTTGACGATGGATACCGCGCCATACCTGGCGTCGTACTTGAATACCACTTGGGCGGTGGCAACCAGGATATTGGTAGCCCAGTGGAAAACCTGCACCGCGCAGTTGATCTGATCGATGTTGCCCCTGCCATTCAACTGGACATAGTGCTGCTGGGGGTCGGGTACTGCGCCGGGCTCGGATGCCACTTCTTTCGTGCCAAGCCCCGCCACCGCGAAACGGCCCTCATAACGTTCGCTTTCTTTCGCATCGTTGCGCAGATCGTCAACCACGCGGAACGCCAATGCCCAATCATGATCGGAACCCGGTTCGGGTATCGGTTCCGGCTCCGGCACTGGCTGGGGTTCGGGCTTCGGCTTCGGCGGGTTCGGGTCGCGGTACTCGCCGACCCAGAATTTCGACAGGCCGCCCATTCCCGAAAGGTCGTTGTATTGCCCGGGTGGGAAGACCCGGTGGATCCCATTTCCCTGGGAGTGCTGGTAGCAGTACACCTTGACTTTTCCGGTCACCTTGAGTGATTGATACTTGTCGTTGAAGTTGTCGCCGTCCCAGAAGGTGATGTCGTCGCCGAGCTTGTAGGACTCGCCTTGGCCGCCAAAGTCGCGCTGGCGGTAGAACATGACGCTGTCGGCCAGCCGGGTGTCATCGTCGTCGTCTTCAATATGATCCATGCCACACTCCCGTTGTGCCGCCCGCCGTGAGGGTTCTGGCGGGTCGAGCGGCGAATGCCCCAAGTGCACGTTGAACCCACACCGGCAGGGTGGCCGCTGACGTACCCGTCGAACATCAGCACATGGCGTGGCCGCCTGTCAGCGACACGCAGTGCGTTCGAACGGTGCACGTGCTCGCCCTTCACGCAGCGCGCTTTGCATCATCAGGCGACCTGCCTGTCCGTGACCTTTGGCCATGGGGCATGACGAGTCGAGGCAACTAGGATCAGGATTCTCCCCCTGCTGGAACTGCCGATGAAAACCCGTGCCCTGGCGCTGTCCGTCCTGCTCTCGTTGACGACTACGCCGGCACTCGCGCAGACGCCGCCGCCGGCCGGCAGTGCGTGGCCCGGCACGCTGCGCATCAACGTCGACGCACGCGACCTGGACCGCCGCATCTTCAAGGTCACCGCCACCGTGCCGGCCAAGCCGGGCCCGCTGACCCTGCTGTACCCGCAGTGGCTGCCGGGCAACCATTCGCCCAGCGGCCCGATCGACAAACTGGCTGGGCTGCAGGTCACCGCCAATGGCAAGCCACTGAAGTGGGAGCGCGACCAGTTCAACGTGTACGCCTTCAAGGTGGACGTGCCGCAGGGTGCCACCGAAGTAGTGGCGCGCTTCAATTACCTTTCTTCGCAGGGCGGCAGCCAGGGCCGCGTGGTGATGACCCCGGAAATGCTCAACCTGCAGTGGAACGCCAGTTCGCTGTATCCCGGCGGGGTGGATGCCGGTGGGCTGCAGGCGCAGGCCAGCGTGACCCTGCCGGCCGGCTGGTCCTATGCGACCGCGTTGGAAACCGAGCGCCGCGACGGCGACACCGTGGTGTTCAAGCCGATCAGCTATGAGCACCTGGTGGATTCGCCATTGTTCGCTGGCGAGCACTTCCAGCGCTTTGACCTGGATCCCGGCGCGAAGCAGCCAGTGCACCTGAATGTGTTCGCCGACGATGCAAAATCGCTGAAGGCCAGCAGCGATCAGCTGAAGGCGCACCGCGCGCTGGTACAGCAGATGGACAAGCTGTACGGCGCACGCCACTTCGACCACTACGACTTCCTGCTGGCGCTGACCGACAAGCTGGGCGGCATCGGCCTGGAGCACCACCGTTCCAGCGAAAACAGTGGTGATGTGGGCTATTTCACCGAATGGGACAAGACCTGGCTTGGCCGCGACCTGCTGCCGCACGAGTTCAACCATTCGTGGAACGGCAAGTACCGCCGCGGCGCCGACCTGGCGACCGCGAACTTCAACGTGCCGATGGGCGACAGCCTGCTGTGGGTGTACGAAGGGCAGACCCAGTTCTGGGGCCAGGTGCTGGCCGCGCGCTCCGGATTGTGGAGCGATCAGCAGGCGCGCGACATGCTTGCCAACGTGGCGGCGACGTTCGATCGCGGGCGTCCCGGGCTGGCCTGGCGGCCACTGCAGGACACCACCAACGACCCGACCATCGCCCAGCGCCGTGGCTTGGCGTACCGCAACTACCAGATGAGCGAAGACTACTATTCCGGCGGGCAGATGCTGTGGCTGGAAGTAGAGGGCAAGCTGCGCGCGCTGAGCGGTGGCAAGCGCGGCCTGGATGATTTCGCCAAGGCCTTCTTCGGCATGGACAACGGCGCGTGGGACGTCAATCCGTACACCTTCGATGATGTGGTGGCCACGTTGAACAACGTCGCGCCGGCGGACTGGGCAGGCTTCCTGCGCGAACGCCTGGACGGGCATGGGTCGCTGATCGGTGGGCTGGAAATGGCGGGCTGGAAGCTGGTTTACCGGGATACCCCGAACGACGCGTTCAAGGCGCAGGAAACCCGCGCCAAGGCCGCGCTGCTGACCTATTCCATCGGCGCCACGGTGACCGATGCCGGGGTGGTGGGTGACGTGGTGTGGGACAGCCCGGCCTTCAACGCCGGTCTTGCACCGGGCATGACCGTGATCGCCGTGGACGGGCGCGAGTACAAGAGCGAGCGGCTGAAGGAAGTCGTGGCCGGCTCCAGGGACAGCAAGGCGCCGATCACCCTGCTGGTGAAGAATTTCGACCGGGTGATGCCGATCAGCATCGACTACCACGGCGGCGCGCTGTACCCCGCGCTCGAACGGATCGCCGGCACGCGCGATGGCTTGTCCGCGCTGTGGAAGGCACGCTGACCTCACCCTTGAAGGTCAGCGAGCACCGGTAGCGCCGAGCCCTGCTCGGCGGGCAGCATCCTGATCCATCTGTACAGGTCAGCGTACTTCGGTAGCGCCGAGCCATGCTCGGCGGGCAGCATCCTGATCCATCTGCACACGCTGTGGACTCACAGGATCATAAAGAATCTGCAGCGTGTCGCGGGGAACCGTCGCCAGATCAATCAACGGCACGTAGCGCCGGATCACCGCGCGCTGCGGCTGGCCGGCCACATCGGTGAACCGCAGCTGGAACTCCACCTGTGGCTGCTCGTTGAAGAACGCTCCGGTCTGCCGCACGTCGTCGATGATGGCGACGGTGCGCACGCCGCGATACTTCAGTGCATTGCCCGCTGCATCCGCCTGCAGCCGGCGCATCAACAGTCGTATGCCAACGACGAACACCCACAGCACCAGCGGACAGATCAGCAATGGATGGCCCAGGCTGAGAAACGTCCAGCCCAATCCGTCGTTCTGCAGCTGCCACGCCATGCCGTACGCACTGGCAACCACTGCCACCAGGAACACGCCGATCAACGCGCGCCACCACAGCGTGCTGCGGTTGATCTCCGGCGTGCCGCCTTCCAGGGACATGTTGGGGTAGGGGCCGGGCGAGCGGCTCAAGCGGGCGGGCAGCGTGCGGCCAACTTCGTAGCGCCGCTGCAGCGGCTTGCTGTCCACCAGCACGAGTTCATCGGTGATACGCGTGCCTGACAGATTGTCGAAGGCCAGGCGCAGCCGCAGCTGCGGGAAGCCGTCGACGCTGCCCGGCAGGCTGACCACCTCTTCGATGCGTGCGCTGCGCGGCTCACCGCGGGTCAGGATGTCGTGCATCCTCCGCACCGAGCGCAGCCCGGCGAGTACGAGGGTGTCCACGTAGGCGTAGAGCAGGCCCAGCCACAGGCCCACGGAGACGGCCAGCAGGGTGTGTGCCCACCCGGGCGGAGTGCGGCCATCCAGCGGCACAGGGTAGCTGGCCTGCGCGTACATCATCACGGGCACGCCGACGGCGAACATCAACGCGAAGAACAGCAGGAATGCGCCCCAGAACCAGAGTGGATTTTTCACGGCCATGTGAGGGGAGTACAGGGGAGGGCAGGGTACTACAGGGGTGTCAGGGGCTTGTCGGGATGGGCGCGCCGCAAAGGTCCGTTTGAGGGCACTATCAAGGACGACACAGCAGGAGCACGGAGTTCGATGAAAAGGACAGCGGTAATTGCAGGATGCATCTTGGTTGTCGTGGCGGTGGGCGCGGCGATCGGGTTCTGGCGCGGCGATGCGCAGCCCGGGACGGTGCCGGCTGTTGAAGCGGACCGCGCCGACGGTGCCGCAGGCAGCGCGACGCCCGTCGCACGGCTCACGCCCCGGCAGTCTTCAGGCCGCCCCGGATCTCCCGCCTACGATCCAGCCATGCTGCAGCAGGTGGGTGCGAAGGCTTACAGCATCCATCGCACCAAGGCGTGGCGAGCGGCCGGGGACGCGAAGCAACAGGTGCTCGCGCTGAAGCCCCGCTCGGACGCGGGTGACGGTCTGGCCACGTATGAAATCGAGCTCGCGGTGCGTGACTGCAGGAATTTGATTTCCGGTGAGCCCGAAGCGAGCTGGCAGGCCATGCGGCGCGCAGGCATGCGGACCGACCCGGACTTCCTGAGCAAGCTGGAGGTGCGCCTGGGCGAGTGTGTCGCCTTGAGCCAAGACCCCACGCTCTACGAGGCACCGTGGCTGGCACGCGCGGCCGAGCAGGGATCGGTGGAGGCGCAGCTGCTCTACGCCATCGACGTGCGGACGGCTGTGGGCGCGTCGTCGGCATCGGAACTGGCTGCGCGCGAGGGGGACGTCCTTGCATGGCGTGAGACCTCCCTGCGCTACCTGCATGCGCTGGCGGACGGTGGCAACGTGGAGGCGCTGTCAGGCCTGCAGAGCGTTCATGAAAATGGTTACCGGACGGCCAAGGACCCGGTCGCCGCCTACGCCTATGGGCAGGTGCTGCAACGGCTGAGCCCCTCGTTCTGGTCGGATGCGCTGCTGGCCCAGTCCCGCCAGGCCCTGTCCCCGAGCCAGCAGCGGAGGGCCGCCGAGCAGGCGGAGGCGATCTACCGGCGCTGCTGCGTGCTGCCGGGGAGCGGTGATTGACCGGCTGTTCCCCAGCCCCTAGAATTGCCTGCTCAGCCGGAATAGCTCAGTTGGTAGAGCGGCGCATTCGTAATGCGTAGGTCGTAGGTTCGATTCCTATTTCCGGCACCAGTTGTGCGAAAAGCCCCGGCCTTGGTCGGGGCTTTTTGTTTGTGCCCCGGTAGCGCCGACCCATGGTCGGCGGCAGTCAGTTGCCCACCTCTTCAACGTAAGTCGGCTTCCCGGACACTCACCGGCATCCTCCCTTCCGGAGCGCGTGCGACGTGTGCTATGAAGGCAAAGCCTTGCTTCAAGGTTCTTTCAAGGATGGGAAAGATGAATGCGTTTGGGAGACGCGTTGCCAGTGCGTTTGCACACCTTGCGGCGGTTGCAACCAATAGGCTCATGAGCGGTTCGGTACCGCTCTGGAGCTGCGCCCTTCTAGCCGGACTGTCCTGGCTTGCGCCGGCTTCGGCACAGACAACGGTCCGCTACCTGCATACCGATGCACTGGGATCGGTCGTAGCCAGGACGGATGCCAATGGCAACGTTATAGAGCGGATGACTTACGAGCCTTACGGCGATGTTGTCGGGGAGGATTCGACTGACGGTCCTGGCTATACCGGACATGTGAGTGATGCCACTACCGGTCTGAGTTACATGCAGCAACGGTACATGGATCCGCAGTTGGGGATGTTTTTATCCGTGGACCCGGTGACGGCGTACCAGAAGCCTGTTGATCAATTCAATCGGTACCGGTATGCGAATGGAAATCCGTACAAGTTCACAGATACGGATGGGCGAAACGCCACACTCCTTGTGCCTATAGTCGTGGTACCGACGGTTGTTGCTACAGGATACTACGCGACGACTACCCCGCAGCAGCGGGAGCGAGCGGGAGATGCTCTGGTACAGGGAATCAAGGGACTGTTCCATAAGAGCGAGGCCGATAGTTCTGATGGAGTTGGCTCGGCAGATGCTGACCCTAACGGGCCGTTCACCAGTGACATCAAGCCAAGACGTTCAGAGGGAGTTGACGGAGCATCATCTCAGCACGAGTTGGAGCGCGATTCGAGTGGGCGACTGGTATCAAAAACGCATACGGTCACGTCAAAGGATGGTGAGGTTGTGCATGGGCATACAGATCATGTCGGGCAAAATGGTAGCGTCCGGCGATTCTCGGACGACCTCACAGGTCGTGCCACGGTGGGCGAGGGGAAGCAGGAGCCAAGCGCTAAAGACAGGCCAGTCAACCTGCCTCCGGAACCTGCCAAAGGCGGGCGCTTTTAGTGGACGGTGAAAGCTGCGCTCTTCTGGCCGGAATCGTGGGAACAGGACTTCTGGGTTCTGCTCACGATCTGGATCCTGGCTTGCTGGGTCGCTACTGGTCGGGTGAAATTAGTGTGCCTTTGGCTATCGATTCCGACGTCGCTTCGTACCTTTCACAAAACGACTCCGAGGCTCTTGCACGTGCATCAACCTGGATTGCAAAGAATCATGTCCTTTCCGGGCAAATGCCAAAGCATCACCTGAGCTTGGTTAGATGGCTGTTTGAGAATGGCCATGTTGATCGACCCGATCTGTTGAATCTGCTGGCGCTGCTTTCAATCGGATCGCTAGATGAGGACGGACTGGAGATCGCTTTGCTTTCCATGGAAGCTTTGGACGAAGGGCGGCTGGAGGAAGGCCTGGACCTGGTAGAGCCGATGCTGCTGGCCTACGGCCCGTTGCTATGAGCGATGCGTAGGTTGTAGGTTCGGCACCTGCCTTCGGCACCATGTAATCAGGACGCCCTTTGTCATCAATGAATGAGACGACCATAGCTAAAGATGGTGAGAACGAGATTGCGGTGCCGCAAGCTTGGCGGCCCACGCTCGCAGTCATCGTTGATGCGCTGATCCAAAGCGGCGAACCATCGCTACCGCACGTAACCCTTCAGGCCCCAGATGTGTGGGCAAGCGGGAAAGAGAGTATTCGCGCGTACGGCGCACACTCGAAAAGTCTGCCAGACGAGTCCTGGAAATCTTCCGTCTGCATCTGGTATGGAGAATTTTGGAATGTTCTGGTTGATCTTTACACAGAAGAGGAGGGAAGGAGTGATCTTGTGCTTCAGGCCCACGTGTACGAAGTTGGCGATGAATATCGATACGAGGTGGTTCTGGTATACGTGCCGTAGAGCCTGTGGTTCTATTCGAATTTCATCGGTCTTCAGCTTAAGTTGTGACTGAACTGGCGGCTACATGAGGTGGGGTCGTCCACTGCGGACGATCAGCATCCAGACACCGCCTCGCATCCTGTCCTGAGTTGGCCTTATCGCCACTTACAGACCCCGCCCTGCTTGTCGGGTGGAATTAGTGTGCCCCTGGTTATCGATTCCTGCTTTTCTTCTCAGCCTCAAGAAATAGCATCCAGCGGCAGCTTGTTCTTCAGCAATGAGATTTCCCGGCAAAACCAACCGACAGCTCCACGCGAATATGGGAATTGCCAACGGTTATTTAAACGTGGCGACGCGACGTGAAACAGTGGGCCTCCGTTCACGATTCCCACGGAGTCCCCCCGCCCATGTCCACCGCCCGTTCTGCGTCGCCGTTCAAGGTTTTCGGCGCGACAACCTTGTCTGCCATGCTTCTGCTGGCCGCGCCGCTGGTTTCCTCAGCGGCGGACAGCGGCTCACCACTGCGCACTTACCTGGCCGCCAAGCGTGAGGCCATCCAGGCGCAGTCGGCGCAGCCGGCCACGCCCACCGCGATCCACGCGAAGGTCACGGCCGAAAGCCGTTCCGGCGTACGTCGCCTGCGCATCGGGCCCAGCGGCGAATTCCAGTACATCAGCGATAGTGGCCGCAACTACGCCGGTTACAACCTGGGCGCCGGTTCGTGGGATTCGCTGGTCGGTACCCTGGCCAGCTCCGTTGCCGATGAGTACATCGTGCAGGCGGCCGAGCAGAATATTCCACTGGATGCGCTGGACGTGGTGTTCACCAGCATTCCCGAACGCAAGAGCGAGAGCCTGGCGTATCCGAACAATCTCTCCTATGTGGCCTACATCGATTCGCCTGCCAGCGAGGCGCAGCTGCAGGCACTGAAGCGCGCGGTGCACGAAAAATCCTCGGCCATCGACCTGGTAACGCGGCCTCAGCAGGTCAGCCATGCCGAGGTGGAGTACATCCACAGCGATGCGGTCCGCGATCCGAAGCTGCCACCCGGCCTGCGCGATTTCATCACCGAGGAGAAGCGTCCGGCGGTGCTGGCCCGGCAGGTCAAGCCGGGCTCGGGCAAGGGCAAGCCCGCCGAGCCGGAAACCCTCGTCGCGCGCGCCCATGTCGAGCCTCGCACCGGCCTGCGCCGGGTGTTCCTGGGCAAAGACGGTTACCACCAGCAACTGCACGACAGCGCGCCCGGGCTGCTCGGCTACGGGCTGGCCCCCACGGTGGAAGAGCACCTGCTCGGCGTGACCGGTACCTGCCTGACCCACATCTTCGAGGTGCAGGCAGCTGCGCGGAATGTGCTGTTGGATTCGCTGGAGCTCACCGTTGATGGTCAGCTGAGCCCGCGTTTCGGCAGCAACGTCCGCTCGCCGGCACGCTACAGCGACATCCGTTACAAGGTGCGGATTGAATCGCCGGCATCGGAGCAGGAGATCGACGCGCTGCGCCAGTCGGTCGAGGCCACGTGCCCGCTCTACAACCTGGTCAAGGACGAGCAGAAGCTCGAAGGCAGCATCGTCCGCGGCGCCTACGCCGAAGCGACGAACCAAGCGCGATAACGCACGCCGCTACGCATCCGGCAGTGCCCATCAGCCATCCTCTGGGGATATTCAATGAGTCGCACCCTCCGTTCGCAGTCGACCGCGAAAAGCCCGCGTCATGCCCTGCACGGCCCTCGTCCTCGTCGCGGTCGGCTGGCCTTCGCTCTGTGCACCCTGCTTGCACCGGCAGCGTATGCGGCCGAGGAAAGCAGCGGCGATGCCACGCAGTCGCCGGGTTCGAATGCCCGCCTGCTGGACAAGGTATCGGTGCTGGGTTCGCAGATCGCCGGAGGGGGCGCGCAGGCCGCGCTGCCGGTGGTCGCGGTGGACCGGGAACAGATCGATGCCACGGGAGCGACCAACGGCAACGAGCTGTTCCGCAGCCTGCCGCAGTTCGGCGATGTCGCCGTCACCGAGAAAGGCACCACCAACGCAGGGCGAAACTCCAATGTCGCGCGCGGTGACGTGGGTTCCATCAACCTGCGCAACCTGGGCGCCAAGTACACCCTGCTGCTGGTCAACGGCCGGCGCACGGTGCAGCACCCGATCAGCAACAGCGGCGACGATACGACCTACAACGCCAATGCCATCCCTACCTTCGGCCTGGAGCGGGTCAACCTGCTGCTGGATGGCGCGGCGTCCATCTACGGGTCCGATGCCGTGGCGGGCGTGGTCGACCTGGTGACGCCGAGCAACCTGCCCAATGGCGGTGGCATCAAGCTGAACTACGGCAAGGTGGCCGATGGCCATCGCGAAGACATCTCGCTGGACGGCTACTTCGGCAGTGATTTCGCGCAGGGCCGCGGCAACATCTCGGTGCTGTATGGCGTTTCCAAGCGCACGGCGCAGCGCAATTCGGATGCCTGGTTCACCGCCACCGATGGTCGCCGTCCTCTCGGCGATGGCACCAGCGTACCGGATCCGAACGGCACCTCAGGCTTCAGTACGCGCACGCCCTGGGGTCATTTTGATACCTACGCCGGCAGCCGGCGCACAGGCAGCTGGCACGTCGATCCGGCCAGCGGTGCGCTGGTGTCCGGCGCGGTACCGACGCGCTATCACTATGATTCCGCGGCGGAGCCGGGCATCACCTCGGCACCTGCCATCAACAAGGGAAATGTCTTCGCCAGTGGACGCTTCGATGCCACCGACAACCTGCAGGTGTTCGGTGAGCTGGGCTATTACCGGGCCACGTCCGAATCCTGGGTGAGCAGCGAGTCGGGCTTCGGCGGTGACGGCTTCCTGCTGCATATCCGACCGGACGCTTATTGGGTACCGGATGCCTTGCGCGGCGCCGATGCCATCCGGCTGTTGAACTACCAGTTCGCCGATTCGGGTATCCGCCGGGTCAAGGTGGATAACGATCAGTCGCGCGTGCTGCTCGGCGTGCGCGGCTGGACCGACGGCGGCTGGAACTGGGAAACCGCGCTGCTGTATTCGCGCGCACGCAGTACCGACACACAGCAGGGCGGGCTGACTGATGCCTTCATCGCCGCGGTGAACCGTACCGATGCCGGTGCCTACAACCCCTTCAGTGGCGGCGATCCGGCCAGCATCCGGCTGGGCGACGCCACGCCCTATGACACCTCAGCGTTCATTGGCGAGGCCACCCGCGAAGGCACCACGGAGCTGGCGCTGTGGGATTTCAAGATCAACCGGTCCGACCTGTTTACCTGGTACGCCGGTGACATCGGCCTGGCAGCGGGCGTTGAGTACCGGTATGAGAGCCGTGAGGATGACCGCGACGAAAACATCGATGGCAGCCGCCCCTACACGGACTGGTATACCGGCACGGTCGCGGCCAGCAACTTCTTCACCCACAGCCCCCGGCCCGATGTCCGCGGCAGCCGCAACGTAAAGTCGGCGCTGATCGAACTCGCCGTACCGCTGATCTCGCCCGCCCAGGGCATACCGCTGGTGCAGTCGCTGGACCTGCAGCTTGCCGGCCGCTGGGAGGACTACAGCGATGCCGGCAAGGTGGCCAAGCCGAAGCTGGCCGCGGCGTGGAAGGTAAATGACAACTTGTTGCTGCGCGGCTCGGTCAGCGGCGGCTTCCGCGCACCGGGGCTGGAACTGGTGAACTCCCCGCCGACCTACGGGTTTGGCTTCAACAACGATGCCATCCGCTGCCACGCGCTGATCAGCAAGGGCGCGCAGCCCGACTACAGCGCCTGCTTGAATGCCTACAGCAGTGGCTCGGCGGTCAAGCCGTCGGTGAGCGCGGTGACCTCCTACGGCGACGACGTGAAGCCGGAAACCACCCGGCAGTCGTCATGGGGCGCGGTGTTCGAGCCACAGTTCCTACCGGACTCGCTGGGCTCGATGAGCCTGAGCGTGGATGCCTGGCGGGTGCAGGTGGAGAACCCCATCAATACCTTGGGAGAGGAGCTGCTGTACGACGCTTATCTGCGCGTGGTGGAAGGCAGCAGCAACCCGAACGTGGTGCGTGCGGCGGTGACGGCGGAGGATGCCGCGCTGTTTGCAGGCTCCGGCCTGGCGCCTGCGGGCGTGGTGACGCACATCTACAACCGCTACCAGAATCGCCGGCCACTCACCGCATCGGGCGTGGACTACAACTTCACCTGGCGGCTGCGCGAAACGGCCTGGGGCAACTTCGCGTTACTGCTGAGTGTCAGCCAGCTCAAGGAATACACCCAGCAGAAGCCTGCCGAGGTGCAGCAGGTGGCTGCCGCGATTGCCAATGGCCAGTTGAACATCATCGCGCCCGACCTGGGCGCGGCCAACGAGGTCGGCATCAATGGGGCCAAGCCGGAATGGCGGGCCAGCGCGACGCTGATCTGGAACCTGCAGGACTGGACCGTGCGCCTGCGCGACGACTACATCGACAGCGTGACGGCCGGCGCCTTTTCCGATCGCACGCCGTTCGTGGTGGGTTCCACCCAGCGCTGGGCGTTGTCGGTCAAGAAGGAGTTCAACACAGGACGCCTGAAGGGAACGGCCGTCGAAGTGGGGGCCAGGAACCTGTTCAACGAAGAGCCGCCGCTGAATGCCACCGGCAGCTACCTGAGCGCGCTGCACGAAACCTATGGACGCTACGTCCACCTCGGTATTTCCAAAAACTGGTGACCTGCATGAAGACGTACACGCTTGCCTCTGTCCTGGTTGTCACCTTGCTCGCGGGGGCGTGCAGCCGGCAGGAGCAACCTGCGCCGGAGAGCCCCAAAGCGGCGACTGCAGCGCAGGATTTCAAGCGCCAACACGCTGAGTGGGTGCACGAACGTGCCGCGGACCTGGGCAAGCCCGATGGCTGGACCAGCCTGATCGGGCTGCATTGGATCAACGCCGGACCGCAGAGCGTGGGCGGTGCTGAAGGCAATACCATCCGCCTGTCGATTGCACCGGACCGGTTGGCCCAGCTGGAGCAGCGCGCCGACGGTCTGTACCTCAGGCCGGTCGATGGGGCGCAGATCAGCGCCGATGGCACGCCGGTGCAGGGGGAGGTGCGGCTGGAACCAGAAGGGAAGGGCGGTGGCACCAAGCTGTCCTATGACGAGGGCAAGGGGCAGATCACCGCGATCAAGCGCGGGCAGCGGCTGGCATTACGGGTGCGCCATGCCGATGCGCCGGCGCGCCTGCATTTCGGTGGCCTGGACTTCTTCCCGGCCGAAGAAAGCTGGCGCGTGCAGGCGCGCTTCGTGCCGCACCCGGCCGGCAGGACGCTGCCGATCGTGAACGTGCTCGGCGAGGTCGCCGATACGCCGAACCCGGGTTACGTGGTGTTCGAAAAAGAAGGACGTGAGTGGCGACTGGAAGCCCTCGGGGACCCGACGAAAAGCTTGAATCTGATGTTCCAGGACCAGACCACCAGCCGCCAGACCTACGGGGTCGGTCGCTACCTGCGCACCGACGCGGTCGCGGCAGACGGCACGGTCATGCTGGATTTCAATCGCGCCTACAATCCGCCGTGCGCCTACACGGACTTCGCCACCTGCCCGCTGCCACCGCCGGAAAACCGCTTGGCCCAGCAGGATGACGACCGCCAGCTCGTGCGGCTGGCGGTGGTGGCAGGGGAAAAGAAATACGCACTGGCGCAGCACTGATACGGTAGCGCCGACCCATGGTCGGCGACATGGGGTTGATCAGCTACGCTGCCGATATCACTTACGTATCTCAGCCAAGGCAGGCTGACAGGCTTATCAACGAAGCTTGAGGCACGGGAGTTGCTGGCAGCTCGGATGTTGGTTTAGGACGAGTGCCAAGTTCAGTTAAAAACAGAAATTATACTTTTCTGATGGAATGATAATTGAGGCGCCCACGACACTATTCCAGTCGTGCGTCGCTCTACTCAAATCTGGGTCCGGCTGGCTTCGGATGCACAGCGAGCTCGCGGAAGTGGCAGCTTGCCTCCACAGGATTCATGCTGCCGTATGAAAACGGAGTGGCAATCCACTTGAACGTCCGCTCGTAGCGTTCCCCATCATCGGAGTAAGAGCTAACATGCGCCGAGACTGTTATTTCTTCGCTCTCGCTAACGGAGGAGCCATACTGCAATCCTCTGAGGAATAAGAGGTTGAGCAGCGGCGTTGGGAACTCTATAGTCCGGATCTGTCCGGGGGAGCAACTGGTAACATCAACGGTAAACTTGGTGTAAAGGGGGAGGCCGGCGCCACGTCCATCCGGCGCCACATAATAGATAAGCTGAACCGGCTGACTTTCATTTGAGCCGTCGGTTTCATGCGTGATGCCGACTTGCACGTACTTGTCCGGGACGGTTAGATCTCCGTGAGGGTCAGTCAGCTCCCATATGATGGTTACTTCGAGGGCTGGGCTCTGGCCGAAGTTCTGCAGGTTAAAAATTGGGGGGCTTGGTGAGTTGTCCTTCCAATGTTTTTTTGACAGGAATACTGGCTCGCCGTTTAGGCTTCCGGCGTGCGGCCAGTGAAATTGAAGGTTGACAAAATCTCTTTCGAGAACAAGTCTTGGAGCCAGCTCTGAACGCCGAGCGAGACGGGCTTCCTCTACCGCACCCCTCGCGGCTTTTGCACTTTGCATGGACGTCCAAGCACTGAGCGCGGCAAAAACTACGGCGAGGGCGGTGCTCACCGCCGTGATCAGGTCAACTAGCTCGCTGTTCGGAGTATTAAAGACGTTCAAAAACTGACTCCCATACTGGCTATCTGCGTATTCCGTCCAAGTAGTCTAAAGATTGGAAGCGCTCATCCGGACCCGATTGCGCCCGTCGGCCTTCGCCTCATACAGCGCCTCATCCGCGCGCGCCACCAGCTGTTCCAGCAGCGTCGCATCGCAGCCCGGCAGTGCCTCGCCCATGGCGCCGCCCACGCTGACGGTTACATCGATGCGCAGGCCGCCCACGTTCACCGGTGCGCCGGAAATCGCGTTGCGCAGGCGTTCGGCGGTGGCGGGCACTTCGTCGGCGGTCGGCGCGGCCAGCAGCGCGATGAACTCCTCCCCGCCAAAGCGCGCGAACAGGTCACGATCACGCAGGGCCTCGCGGCAGCGGCGGGCGACCACTTTCAATACTTCATCGCCGATCGGGTGGCCGTGGGTGTCGTTGATCTTCTTGAAATGGTCGACGTCCAGCATCAGCACCGCGACCGAGCGACCGGTTGCCTCGCGGGCGGCGATGATCTGCGCGGAGCGCTCTTCGAAATGTCGTCGGTTGGGTACGCCGGTCAACGGGTCCGACGAGGCCAGGCGCCGCAGTTCGGCGGCCATCAGCAGGTCCGCAGTGATGTCGGTGAACAGCCAGATGCGGCCCTGCTCGCCATCGCCGCGCACCGGATGCGTATCCACCTCGAAGGTGCGCTCCCCCATCACCCAGTGCAGCGTCGTCGCAAAATTGAGATTTCCCACCTGGGCGGCGTAGGCCTGCTCCAGTTCGGCATGATTGTCGCAGCGTTGCCGCAACGCCCGCATCGGGGCGACAAGGTCGGCGGCGCGGTGCTTGCCGGGCTTCTGTCCCAGCAGCTCGGCCGCGCGCTGGTTGATCACCGTGCCCAGTCCATCGCCGTCGATCAGCACGATGCCCGCCGGAACGCTTTCCACCAGGTCGATGAACTGGTTGCGGACCACGATGTCATGCACCGCGCCGCGTCGCGCCGAAAGCAACTGGGCGACGCTGGGTGCCAGCAACGCGAGCGTCTGCGGTGGCTGCCCGGCGCCGACATCGTGTTTCCACAGCAGCAACATGCCGCTTGATGGCGCATCTTCGGAAGGGGCGGGGATGAACAACAACCGTGCGGCCGGGCCGCCCAATGCCTGGATGATCGCCGTCGGCAGCCGGAACGCGTTCGCCTCGACCGGCTGACCCGTCCACGCGTGGGCCAGCACGCCGCTGCGTGCCAGGTTGAAGCCGGAAAAAGAGGCATTGGGGAAGCCGGTCGACCATGTCACGCGGCCGTCCGGGTCCGCCTCGAGCACCATCACCAGATCGGCACCGGAGGCGCCATGGGCGAACTGGCTCAGGCTGACGAGGGCATTGCTGTCTGGCGTATTCAACGTGCCGGCCCGCGCAGGCGCTGGTCCAGGATGCGGATCACTTCACCGGAGGCGGTCATGTGGGGCAGGTGGCCGGAGGCATCGATGATGTCGAGCGTCGCCCCGTCGATCGCCTCTGCCAGCCAGTGACCCACGGCCACCGGCACGGCGACATCGACCGAGGTCTGGATGACATGTACCGGCCGGGAGACCTGCGCAGCCAGTGCGCGGACGTCGGAATTGAAAATGGTCCGCGATGTATTGAGGGCGATATCCGGGCGCATCTGGAACAGGGTATTGGAGAAATCGGCGATGACCTCGCTGTCCTCCACGCCGACCACCATCGGAGCGAAGCCCGCCACCCACGCCTGGTAGTTCGCGCTCATGCTGTCGAACAGGTTTTCCAGATCCTCGGGTCTGAATCCGCCGGTGTATCCGTCATCGTCGAGGTAACGCGGCGATGCCCCGATCATCACCATGCGCTCGAACAGCTCCGGCCGCGCAATGGATGCCAGCGCTCCGATCATCGCACTCATGGAATGACCGATATAGGTGCAGCGTTCAACCTCGAGTTCGTCGAGGATATCCAGCAGGTCGTCGGAATAACCAAACAGCGACGCGTGCCGGTCGAAGTCATAGGTTTCCGCGCCGCGCGGACCACAGCCCGCAAGATCGAACGAGATGAGCTCGAACCGTTGTTCGAACCACGGACGCAACGCAGACCAGGCGGTCTGGTCGGTGCCGAAGCCGTGGGCAAGCACGGCGATGGGCTTGCCTGCGCCGCTGCGACGGCCATTGAATCTTTCAAAACTATCCACGAACGGTGTACCCATGGCGTTTCGCAACTCGCGATAGTAGGCCAGATGGTCGCAAGGGTCTATTACACGTCGGTATCGTTCCTGGCGGTTCCGCGCTTGCATCCCGCTCGGGTGCTCTGGATGAACGGCCGCTTCATGCGCGTTGCATCAGGCTCCCAGATCGCCGGTGCGGGCGGGCACGGGACCGGTGCCTGCCTTGCCGGTCGCGTTCATCGCTCGCTCCATTTGGCCTGCGTCGTCGCGCTGAGCAGTGCCTGGCCGGTCAGGATCAGTCCGCCGACGTGCTGTTCGCTGATGCCGCCTTCCGCGGTGGCGCCCAGTCGTGAAAGATGGGCCGCGTGCAGCAGGTCGAACAGGACGGCGAGGCCGTGCAGGGTGCGCATCGGCACGGCCACGCTCGCCCCGCATGCCGAGCCTGCCGGGCAGTCGGGACTGGCGCACGGCACATCGACGGTAGTATCGGAAACCATGTGCAGCTGCACCACGTTTTCGCTGTGGTCCCGCGTGGCGTCGTACTCCTCCAGCCTTTGCTCGAGTCGTTCGATGAAATAAGGCGGGAGATCGTGCATTTTTTCGCCCAGCAGGGCGTAGAGGCGTTTGGCACTGAGAGGATGCTTCGGATCCATCGGTCGTCCTTCGCAAGGCGTGAGGCCACCTGCGCGGGGCGCAAGGTGGCAGGCGATGCGGGTTGCCATACCGGTGAATAATTACCAAAAAGCCGGCGGATCAGGGATCCCCCACATCGCCCACCATGGAGTCCACGGGCAATGCAGTGCATTCTCCGCCGTGCCCAAAGGGGCAAAACAGAGCTAACTTGGTAATTAATCAAACAGGATGGCAATCCCGACTGATGCTCTTCGTCATCAGCACGGCCATACCACCAGCCGGCGTCCGATCCGTACATGGGCGGATCTTCAAAAGCAGGCGGCGTGCGTCGTCCGCTGCGCCGCTCTCAGCGTGCGCGTGCCGGGGAAAGTGCAACACATCCCAGCCGGCCCACTCCGAACACCAGCTGCCGCAGGTAGCCGCCCATCGCGCCCGCCGCGATGCCCAGCAGTGCGCGTCGTGCCACGCCAGTGGCCGGTCCGGCCTGGCTGCGCAGCCACGGCAGGGTGGCCAGCATCTGCGCCCCCAACAGCATCGCCAGCGCGTCCAGGCCCAGCGCATCGACCACCGGCAGCAGCGGCAGCAGCTCCGGGCTACAGGCCATCAGCAGCGCGAACACCGTGGTCAGCAGGAACAGCGTGCGCTTGCCCGCAGGGCAGGCCGTCCAGCGGAGGATGCGTGACAGGGGCGACATGGCGTGGGCCGGTTGCACGGTGGCCCGTAGTGTAGCGCCGGGGTTGCGCCGGGGTCAGCGTCCTTTCCCGCAGGAAAAGGGTGCTGACCCCTTTGGTCCCCTTGCGCCTGTTACAGTCCGCAAAACGTCACGGGGAAGGAAGTCCTGTATGAAAGTCGCCGTTTTCAGCGCACGCCCCTACGACAGCCGTTCGTTGGACGAGGCCAATCAGCAGTCAGGGGCGGCCCACGGGGTCGAGTTCCTGTATTACGACGCCACCCTGGACGTCCACACGGCTGCCCTGGCGCAGGGCTGCGATGCGGTCTGTGTTTTCGTCAACGACCGTCTGGACGCCCCGGTACTGCAGGCGCTGCACGGTATGGGGGTGCGTGCGGTGCTGCTGCGCTGCGCAGGTTTCAACAATGTCGACCTCGCCGCTGCCGAACGGTTGGGCTTCTTCGTCGCGCGGGTCCCGGCGTATTCGCCCGAGGCCGTCGCCGAACACACGCTGGCGTTGATCATGACGCTCAACCGCCAGACCCATCGGGCATTCAACCGGGTGCGCGAAGGAAACTTCATGCTCGAAGGCCTGCTCGGTCGCACCCTGCACGGAAAGACCGCGGGCATCGTCGGCACCGGCAAGATCGGCCTGGCGACCGCGCGCATCCTGCACGGCATGGGCTGCACCGTGCTCGGACACGATCCGTATCCTTCGCCGGATTTCGCCGGGCTGGGTGAGTTCGTGCCGCTGCAGGACCTGTTGGCGCGTTCGGATATCGTCTCGCTGCACTGCCCGCTGACCCCGCAGACCCGGCACCTGATCAACGATGATTCGCTGGCCCTGATGAAGCCCGGCGCGATGCTGGTCAATACCTCGCGTGGCGGACTGGTGGATACCGATGCGGTGATCCGCGCGCTGAAGTCGCGGCAGTTGGGCCACCTGGCGATCGATGTCTACGAACAGGAAAGTGCGCTGTTCTTCCAGGACCGCTCCGGGCAGATCATCGACGACGACGTATTCCAGCGCCTGATGACGTTCCCCAATGTGCTGGTCACCGGCCACCAGGGGTTTTTCACCGCCGAGGCGCTGCAGGAGATCGCGGAGACCACGCTGGGGAATCTCGGTCATTTTGCTGCCGGTACCGAATGTCCCAACAAGGTAATCAGAGGCTGACAAGGGTTCCCCTACGCGTACCTGCCGGGCATGCCCGGCGCCACCGAAGGAAGGCTGGCCATGTGGCAACAGAATTACGATCCGCTGGGTAACCCCAACCTGTCGGCGCTGCTGGCCGCGTTGCCGGTGCTGGTATTCCTGCTGGCATTGACCGTGCTGCGGCTGAAAGGATTGACCGCCGCGCTGCTGGCGGTCGTGGTGTCCGTGCTGGTTTCCGCGCTGGTGTTCGGCATGCCGGCCGGCACCATCGCGGGCGCGGGACTGCTGGGCATCGCCAACGGTGTGTTTCCGATCAGTTTCATCGTGCTGATGGCGGTGTGGCTGTACAAACTCGCCATCCGCAGCGGCAAGTTCGACGTGATCCGCGGCAGCATCGCGACCATTTCCGAAGACCAGCGCATCCAGGTGCTGCTGATCGCGTTCTGCTTTGGTGGATTCCTGGAGGGCGCGGCCGGCTTCGGCGTGCCGATCGCCATCTGCGCCGCATTGCTGGTGGAGCTGGGTTTCCGCCCGCTGAAGGCGGCCATGCTGTGCCTGCTGGCCAATGGCGCGGCCGGTGCGTACGGGGCCATCGGTATTCCGGTATTGGTGGGCGCGCAGCAGGGCGGGGTCAGCCTGGAGGCGATGTCGCTGATGCTGATGGCACTGGTGCAGGTGATCGCGCTGTTGTCGCCGGCCATCCTGGTGCTGATGCTGGATGGCTGGCGCGGTGTGCGTGAAACCTGGCCGGTGCTGCTGGCGGTGGGCGGGGTGTTCAGCGGCGTGCAGACGGCGGTGCTGTACCTGCTGGGGCCGGAACTGGTGGACATCATCGGACCGCTGGCGGCGATGGCCGCGCTGGCCGGCTTCATGCAGGTCTGGCGGCCCCGGCGCATTTACCGCGAAGCCGATACACCCCCCGGGCCGGCGCAGCGCTACACCCTGAAGAAGGTGCTGTTGGCGTGGTCGCCGTTCTACATCCTCACCGGGGCCATCCTGCTGTGGAGCCTGCCGGCCTTCAAGGCGCTGTTCGCCGCCGGCGGGGCGCTGGCCAGCACCGTGCTGCACCTGCCGATCGGCCTGCTGGATGGGCGCGTGCAGGAACTGCCGCCGCTGGTGGCCAACGTGCATACGCTGCCGGCGGTGTGGAATGTCGGCTGGTTGAATGCTTCAGGTACCGCCATCCTGGTGGCCGCGGTGCTGACCGTGGTGTTGTCGCCCCGGCTCAACCTGCGCATGGCCGGCGAGGAGCTGGCGCAGACCGGCCGGGAGATGTGGAAGCCGTTGGCCACGGTGTCGCTGGTGATGGCGGTGGCCTACATCACCAATTATTCCGGGGCCTCATCCACCATCGGGCTGGCGCTGGCGCAGACCGGCGGTGTGTTCCCGCTGCTGTCGCCGGTGATCGGCTGGATGGGCGTGTTCATCACCGGATCGGTGGTCAACAGCAATACCCTGTTCGCCCATCTGCAGGCGGTCACCGCCGCCCAGATCGGAGTGCCCGAAGCGCTGCTGGTGGCCGCCAACACGGCCGGCGGGGTGATGGCCAAGCTGGTATCACCGCAGTCGATCGCGATCGCTGCCGCGGCGGTCAAGCTGGTGGGGCAGGAGTCGGCGATCATGCGCACCACGCTGGGCATCAGCCTGGGCCTGCTGGCGTATGTATGCCTGTGCACCTGGGGGTTGTCGGTGCTGCTGGGGTAGGGCGGGCGGGGCTTCAAGCGGCGTTGTAGTGGAGTACGGCCTGCGTGCCGCGTGCCTGCACCACATTCCAGCCCACCATGGCCAAGCCGATGGGGCGGGGAATCTGTTTCTGGCCACTTCTATAGTAGGCAAGCATGCGCCGGCTGATGCCGAGCGCTTCAGCTCCCGCATCGAGCGACATGCCGTGGTGAGCCATCCACGTAATCAACTGATGGTGGGAAAATCCGCCGGCTTGTTCCGTGGCCATCGCACGAAGTGTGTCGCTGGCCAGGCTGAGGTCGTCGTTGCCGCCGAAAACGACACCCAGGCGCCACTCATCGGATTGAACGCGATGAAAAACCGATGCCTCGCGCAGGGGGTGCAACGTCGGGTGGCGCTCGATGACCTCGGCCAGGCTTACATCAGCGCTGAAGCCATCAGCGAAACGAAGGCGCAGAACGCTGCCGTCCCGTGCTTTTACTTCGGTGAGAGTGAAGTGCTTCTGCCTCATGGATTCAGTTCCCCCCAACGGAATGCAAGCAGTGGGATGTTCGCTTGCGCCCATCTGAGCGCCTCGATCAGTTCGCGCCTCGCCAGGCAGCCCGAGAGCACGCCCAATCCAGCTATTACTATCAGTGCCTCGCGCCCATCCCGCGTTCGAACGTGGAAATGCGGTGGAGGGTGGTCACCGGCATACATGGTGATGGTGCAGCCGCCCAAGCGCGCGATTACAGGCATCGGCACGGTCTGGCAGGCTTGCCGGATAGTGCAACTATTGCACTGTATGAGGTGGCGGTCCAGCGCTTCATCAACCAGCCAGGAGTGCGTCCATCGGGCTTTCCCAGAGCCTGAAGGACGAGGCTGCCTGGGTTTATAGGGAAACGCCGGTCGAGCACGCGGCGCACGCATTTCACAACTTTTCTCATGTACGGCGTTGGCGTCAGGCCACACGATGAACGTGCTGGAAGCAGCTCCTCCGGCCGGTGGCGGCTCCGTCTCGCGGGGTCGCCACCGTTTCAGCCTGTCATTGGGCAACGGCGGAAGTGCGGCGTCCTCGTCCTCACAGGGGGGCGTCTGCATGGGGTCATGCCCATCCGCCGTATTTTTCCCGCGGGTTGCCCTTGCAGGGGTGGGTGGGTAGGGTGGGACTGTGACGACCAACGGTCGTCACCCACCGGGGCCGGGGCAGGTCGTCACACACCGGGTGCGCTTTTCGGGCCACATGCGCCCTGCGACAGGCGGCTGCGACAACGTGTCGCAGGCCGAAAACGTCGAAAACTGCGTCAGATCAATGTCAATGGCTTTCTTAAATGGGCGGTGACGGCCTAAACTTGAAAGGCTGACTCTTCCCCCGTTCTCCGAACCCGTCGATCCTTGGCAGGTCGGGCCGGCTTTTGCCGGACTGGGCAGGGCGGGGTGGCATTCCCTCGCAATTGGATCGACCGATGATTCCGTTGAAAACCCTTGGACGCATGCTGCGTCCGGGCCTGCTGTTCGCACTGGCGGTGTTTCTCACCGGCTGCAACACGGCCATCCTGAATCCGAAGGGCCAGATCGGCCAGGATGAGAAGACCCTGCTGATCACGGCTGTCGTGTTGATGCTGCTGGTCGTCGTCCCGGTCATCATCATGACCCTGACGTTCGCCTGGAAGTACCGCGCTTCCAACACCAAGGCTCGCTACGAGCCGAACTGGTCGCATTCCACCGCGATCGAAGTGGTGGTCTGGTCGATCCCCTGCATGATCGTGCTGGTACTGGCCGTGCTGACCTGGCGGTCTTCCCACGCGCTGGACCCGTATCGCCCGATTGAATCGGACGTCAAGCCGGTCGTGATCGAGGCCATCTCGCTCGACTGGAAGTGGCTGTTCGTCTATCCGGAAGAAAAGATCGCCGTGGTCAACGAGATCAAGTTCCCGGTGAACACCCCGCTGAACTTCAAGATCACCTCCGATACCGTGATGAATGCGTTCTTCATCCCGCATCTGGGCAGCATGATCTACTCGATGGCCGCGATGGAGACCAAACTCCACCTGATCGCCAACGAGACCGGTGAATTCCCGGGCATGTCCTCGCACTACAGCGGTGCCGGCTTCGCCAAGATGCATTTCACGGCCCATTCGGTTACCGAACCGGAATACCGCGCATGGGTCGACCAGGTGCGTGCCGAGCAGGGCAGTCGCCTGGACAAGACCGTGTTCAACGCGCTGGGCGCTGACCGCAACTCTGATTGGCACCCGGTGACCTACTACGGCCAGGTGGAAGACGGCCTGTTCGACTGGGTCATCGCCAAGCACATGGGTGACAACCAGCACTACGGCATGAAGCACAAGCACCCCGGTGCCGCTGCGGCTGACGCGGGCACGATGGAAAGCCACGAAGGCCACGGCCCGATGGATGACCACGAGTCCAAGGCTTCCGGCGTGAACCTGGATGCCGATGAAACCCCCAACGACGAGCACGCGGGCCACTCCGGCCACGAGGGCTCGGGAGAATGAACATGCTGGGTAAACTCTCTATTGAGTCGATCCCCCACGATCCGATCGTCCTGACGACGTTGATCGGCGCGGTTCTTGGTGGCCTGGGCGTTGTCGCCCTGATCACCAAGTTCAAGCTGTGGGGTTATCTGTGGAAGGAGTGGTTCACCTCGGTGGACCACAAGAAGATCGGCGTGATGTATCTCATCGTCGCCTTCGTCATGCTGCTGCGCGGTTTCTCCGACGCCATCATGATGCGTACCCAGCAGGCCATCGCCGTCGGCGGGTCTGAGGGTTACCTGCCGCCGCACCACTACGACCAGATCTTCACCGCCCACGGCGTGATCATGATCTTCTTCGTGGCGATGCCGCTGATCACCGGCCTGATGAACCTGGCCGTGCCGCTGCAGATCGGTGCGCGCGACGTCGCGTTCCCGTTCGTGAACTCGCTCAGCTTCTGGCTGTTCGTGTCCGGTGCGGTGCTGATCATGCTGTCGCTGTGGATCGGCGAGTTCGCCGCCACCGGCTGGCTGGCATTCCCGCCCTTGTCCGGCATCGAGTACAGTCCAAGCGTCGGCATGGACTACTACATCTGGGGACTACAGGTCGCAGGCCTGGGTACCACGCTGAGCGGCATCAACTTCTTCATTACCATCCTGAAGATGCGTACGCCCAGCATGAAGCTGATGCAGATGCCGATCTTCACCTGGACCGCGCTGATCACCAACATCCTGATCGTCGCCGCCTTCCCGGTGCTGACCATCACCCTGGTGCTGCTGACCCTGGACCGTTACCTGGGCACGCATTTCTTCACCAATGACGGTGGCGGCAACGCCATGCTGTACATCAACCTGATCTGGATCTGGGGCCACCCGGAAGTCTATATCCTGGTGCTGCCGGCCTTCGGCGTGTTCTCCGAAGTGATCGCCACGTTCTCGCGCAAGGCGCTGTTTGGCTACAAGGGCATGGTGTACGCCACGGCCGCCATCGGCGTGCTGTCCTTCATCGTGTGGCTGCACCACTTCTTCACCATGGGTTCGGGTGCCAACGTCAATGCCTTCTTCGGCATAACGACGATGATCATCTCCATTCCCACCGGCGTGAAGATCTTCAACTGGCTGTTCACCATGTTCCGCGGTCGCGTGCACTTCACCTCCCCGGTGCTGTGGACCATCGGCTTCATGATCACCTTCGTCATCGGCGGCATGACCGGCGTGATGCTGGCGATTCCGGCCATCGACTTCGTGCTGCACAACAGCCTGTTCCTGATCGCCCACTTCCACAACGTCATCATCGGCGGCGTGGTGTTCGGCATGTTCGCCGGCATCACCTACTGGTGGCCGAAGATGTTCGGCTTCAAGCTCAATGAGTTCTGGGGCAAGTGTGCCTTCTGGTGCTGGTTCATCGGCTTCTACGTGACCTTCATGCCGATGTACGTGCTGGGCTTCATGGGCATGACCCGTCGCCTGCAGAGCACCGTCAACCCGGCCTACGAGCCGCTGCTGCTGATCGCTGCAGGTGGTGCCTTCATCGTCGGCGCCGGCATCCTGTGCCAGGTCATCCAGATCTTCGTGTCGGTCCGCGACCGCAAGAAGAACATGGACCTGACCGGCGATCCGTGGGATGCCCGTACGCTGGAGTGGGAAACCTCTTCGCCGCCGGCCTTCTACAACTTCGGTACGCTGCCGCAGGTCACCGAGCTGGACGATTTCTGGGCACGCAAGCAGCGTGGTGAAGCCTGGCCGAAGCCGGCCAAGTACTCCGACATCCACATGCCGCGCAACACCGGCACGGGCGTGGTGATCGGTGCCTTCAGCATGGTGTTCGGCTTTGCGATGATCTGGCACATCTGGTGGCTGGCCATCATCGGCCTGGTCGGCATGATCGGCACGTTCATCTACCGCACCTTCGACAAGGACGTGGACTACTGGGTCCCGGCCGCCGAAGTGGAGCGCATCGAAAACGAACACCGCAAGCACCTGGTTGCCCAGGGCCTGGTCAAGTCGGAGCTGAAGGCATGAGCACCCATACCCCAACCGTGAACCACGGGCACGCCGCGCACGCGGCGGCCCATGGCCATGACGAGCACGAGCACCACGACACCGGCGGCAACACCGTCTTCGGTTTCTGGGTGTACCTGATGAGCGATTGCCTCATCTTCGCTTCGCTGTTCGCCACCTACGTGGTGCTGGTCGGTGGTACCGACGGCGGCCCCGGCCCGGGCGACCTGTTCGAGCTGCCGTTCGTTGCGTGGGAAACCGCGCTGCTGCTGACCTCCTCGCTGACCTTCGGCCTGGGCATGATCGCCATGCACAAGAACAAGGTCGGCCAGCTGTACCTGTGGCTGGGCATCACCTGGCTGCTGGGCTTCGGCTTCATGTGCATGGAAGTCTGGGAGTTCAACCACCTGATCCACCAGGGTTACGGTCCGGACCGCAGTGCCTTCCTGTCGGCGTTCTTCGCCCTGGTCGGTACCCACGGCCTGCACGTGAGCGCTGGCCTGCTGTGGTTGCTGGTGATGTTCATCCAGGTCAAGCAGAACGGCCTGACCGCGACCAACAAGACCCGCCTGGCGTGCCTGAGCCTGTTCTGGCACTTCCTGGACCTGATCTGGATCGGCGTGTTCTCCGTCGTCTACCTCAATGGAGCGCTGTAATGGCACATGACAACGCACACGACCATGGCCACGGCGCCGGCGGCGAAAGCCACGGCAGCGTCAAGTCGCACCTGATCGGCTTCGTGCTGGCGGTGATCCTGACCGTCATCCCGTTCTGGGTGGTGATGTCGGGTGATTTCTCCCGCACCGTCAGCGGCGTGGTGATCGCGGTGACCGCGGTACTGCAGATGCTGGTCCACCTGGTGTTCTTCCTGCACCTGGACCGCTCGTCGGAAAGCCGTTGGAACGTCAACGCGGCGGTGTTCACCGTCGTGGTGATCGGCATCATCGTCGCCGGCACCCTGTGGGTCATGCACAACATGAACGTGCACATGATGCACTGACGTCTCCGCGACGTTGCCGCAAACGAAAAGGCCACCCCCCCCGGGGTGGCCTTTTTGCTGGGTAGTGACGGCCGCTGGCCGTCATGGGTTGGACGCATTGCCCCGGTAGGGACGGCCGCTGGTCGTCATGGGTTTCTCGTGTTGACGGCCAGCGGCCGTCACTACCGTGCTGGGTGTTGACGGCCAGCGGCCGTCACTACCCTCAGGCGACCTTGCGCAGGAACTCGTCCGCGGCCATCGGGCGACCCAGGTGGTAGCCCTGCAGCTGGTCGCAGCCCAGACTGCTGAGGTAGTCGCGCTGGCCGGCGGTTTCCACGCCTTCGGCGACCACGTTGAACTGCAGCGAACGGCCCAGTGCCACGATCGAGGACACGATCGCCGCATCTTCGGCGTTGTCTTCCAGGTCGCGCACGAAGGCGCGGTCGATCTTCAGTTCGGTGGCCGGCATGCGCTTGAGGTACAGCAGGCTGGAGTACCCGGTGCCGAAATCATCGATGGAAATCCGCACGCCCAGCGCGGTCAGCGCGTTGAGGATCTGCAGGCTGGTTTCCACGTTCTTCATCGCCGTGGTTTCGGTGATTTCCAAGGTCAGCCGGCTGGCATCCAGTCCATGCCGTTCCAGCGTTTCCTTCACCGTTTCCACCAGTCCGGGCGCGGCGAACTGCAACGGCGACAGGTTCACCGCCATCGTCCAGTGCGGGTTGCCGGCGTCGTGCCACGCACGCAGCTGCGCGCAGGCCTGGTCCAGTACCCAGTCGCCGATCGGCAGGATCAAGCCGCTGCGTTCGGCGATCGGGATGAAGATGTCCGGCGCCAGCATGCCCAGCTCCGGGTGCTGCCAGCGCAGCAGGGCTTCAGCGCCCACCGCCGGGGTGCCGGCGGCCACGAACTTGGGCTGGTAGTGCAACAGCAGTTCGCCGCGTTCGGTCGCCTTGCGCAGGTCCTGCAGCAGCCGCAGCTGGCGGTTGGCGCTGACCTGCATGGACGGGGTAAAGAAGGTGTAGCCGTTCCGCCCTCCCTGCTTGGTGTGGTACATCGCCGCATCGGCGTTGGCCATCAGTTCGCGCTCGTCGCCGGCGTCTTCCGGATAGAGCGCGATGCCCAAACTGGCGGTGACCTGCAGTTCGGCCGCCTCGATCAGGAAGGGCTCGGCCACGGCGGCGATGATGCGCTCTGCCACCACCACCGCATCGTCGGGTTCGTCGATGGCCAGCACGATCACGAACTCGTCGCCCCCCAGGCGCGCCAGAGTGTCCTGCGGCCGCAGCAGCGAGCCGATGCGCTGGCTCACCTTGACCAGCAGGCGGTCGCCGAGCTGGTGGCCGTAGGCATCGTTGACGGTCTTGAAGCCGTCGAGGTCGCAGAACATCACCGCCACCGCGTGGTTGCGCCGGCGTGCTTTTTCGATCGACTGTTCGATGCGATCCTGCAGCAGCGAACGGTTCGGCAGCTGGGTCAGCGGATCGTGCAGCGCAGCCTGCAGCAGCTTGTCATTGGCGCGTTCCAGCGACTCGGCCAGCAGGCCGGTACGTTCGCGCATCTGGCGGTCGAACAGCGAAGCCACCAGCGCGATGCCGATGGTGCCCAGGGTGGTGACGATGACCAGTACCGCCAGCCACTGCGCATCGATGCCGCCGTCGATCACCGCCCCGCACAGGCTGTCGGCGGGGAAGCGGGCAGCGGCCATGCCGGTGTAGTGCATGCCGACGATGGCCAGGCCCATCACCAGCGACGCGGCGCCCCGCAGGCGACGGGTATTGCGGCCTTCAACGCGCAGGCGGAAGGCGATCCACAGCGCCGCGCCGGCGGCACCAATGGCGATCAGCAGGGAGGCGGTGAACCACAGCGGGTCGTAATCGATGCCCGGCTGCATGCGCATCGCGGCCATTCCCAGGTAATGCATGGCGGCGATGCCAAGGCCCATCAACACCGCGCCGGCGGCCAGGCGACGGGTCGGCAGCTGCGGGCGCGAGACCAGCCACAGCGCATACGCCGACGCGCCCACCGATACCGCCAGCGAGTACAGGGTGATGGCAAGGTCGAAGCCGACCGGGATAGGCAGCTTGAAGGCCAGCATGCCGATGAAGTGCATCGACCAGATGCCCATGCCCATCGCAGCGGCGCCGCCGGCCAGCCACCAGCGCGCGACGCGCCCTTGCGCGGTGGCCAGTCGGCCTGCCATGTCCAGCGCCGTGTAGGAGGCCAGCACGGCCACCAGCAGCGAGAAAAAGACGAGGCTCTGGCTGTAGCTGCCAGTCATGGGAAATCCTTGGAAAATGAGAGGGCGCGCAGGGCGGCGCACATGGTATCGGCCGTTCGGTCCCGAACCTGAGCGGAACATCACGCTGCCGGCCCCGTCCCCCGTCCCCCATCCCCCGTCCCCGACCGCCATGGCCGGTCGCAGCGGTTGCGACGGGGCTCGGCTATGCTCCCCATCCAACGCGCAACCGGAATGATCATGGCCAAGAGCCGCACCGCCTACGTCTGCAGCGAATGTGGCGCCGACTACAGCAAATGGCAGGGCCAGTGCACCGAGTGCAAGGCCTGGGACACGCTGTCGGAAATCGTCGTGGAAAGCGCGGCCGCCGCCGGCGCCCCGGCCTCCCGGCGCAGTGGCTGGGCCGGCAAGATCGATCCGCCCAAGGTCACCGCATTGAAGGACGTGGCGCAGACCGACCACATCCGCGTCACCACCCGCATCGGCGAGTTCGACCGGGTGCTCGGCGGTGGCCTGGTGGAGGGCGCGGTGGTGCTGGTCGGCGGTGACCCGGGCATCGGCAAGTCGACCCTGCTGCTGCAGGCGGTGGCCCTGATGGCGGCCGAACTGCCTGTGCTGTACGTCACCGGCGAGGAATCGCTGGCCCAGGTGGCCGGTCGCGCGCACCGCCTGGAACTGCCGCTGGAAGGCGTCAACGCGCTGGCCGAAACCTGCGTGGAGACCATCCTGCAGCATGCCGGCAAGGCCAAGCCGCGGCTGATCGTGGCCGACTCCATCCAGACCCTGTGGACCGAATCGCTGACCGCCGCGCCGGGTTCGGTCAGCCAGGTGCGCGAAAGCGCCGCGCGGCTGGTGCGCTTTGCCAAGGAAACCGGCACCGCGGTGTTCCTGGTCGGCCATGTGACCAAGGAAGGCGGCATCGCCGGCCCGCGCGTGCTGGAGCACATGGTCGATGCGGTGCTGTACTTCGAAGGCGAGAGCGGCAGCCGCTTCCGCCTGCTGCGCGCGTTCAAGAACCGCTTCGGTGCGGTCAACGAACTGGGCGTGTTCGCGATGGGCGACAAGGGCCTGAAAGAGGTCTCCAACCCTTCGGCGATCTTCCTGTCCGGCGGCAGCACGCGCCAGCCGGGATCCTGCGTGATGGTCACCCGCGAGGGCACGCGGCCGTTGCTGGTGGAGGTGCAGGCGCTGGTGGACGCCTCGCCGCTGTCCAACCCGCGCCGCGTGGCGGTGGGCCTGGAACAGAACCGGCTGGCGATGCTGCTGGCGGTGCTGCATCGCCATGGCGGGGTGCTGGTCGGCGACCAGGACGTGTTCGTCAACGTGGTCGGCGGCATCCGCGTGCAGGAAACCGCGGCGGATCTGCCGGTGTTGCTGGCGGTGCTGTCATCGCTGCAGGACCGCGCGCTGGCGGAGAAGACGATCGCCTTCGGCGAAGTGGGGCTGTCCGGCGAAATCCGCCCGGTCCCCAACGGCGAGGACCGCCTGCGCGAAGCGGCCACCCATGGCTTCAAGCGCGCGATCGTGCCCAAGGCCAACGCGCCCAAGGGCGGCACGGTCAAAGGCATGGAAGTGATCGCGGTCGAGCGCCTGTCCGAGGCGCTGGAAGCGGCTGCGCAGTAGCGGCAGCGCGCCGAGCCACGCCCGGCGGCTTTCCCGAACGTGGCGGGCGTGTCCGCCGAGCTCCGCCGAGCACGGCTCGGCGCTACCGGTTCCGGATCAGGATCAGGATCAGGATCAGGATCAGTATGCGTGCGCATACGACCCGCCGTTTTTACCGGGTCGTATGCCCGAAGACCAGTTCGATCACGAACTGGCTGCCGAAGAACGCCAGCAGCAGCAACAGCATCGCGCTCAGGGTCCAGTGCACGGCCTTCAGCCCGCGCCAGCCGTAACGACGGCGGCCGATCAGCAGCACGCCGAACACGACCCACGACAGCACGCTGAGCACGGTCTTGTGCACCAGTTTCTGCGCCAGCAGGTCATCGACGAACAGCACGCCGGTCACCAGCGTCAGGGTCAACAGGAAGAAGCCGACGGTGATCACCCGGAACAGCAGCGATTCCAGGTCCGCCAGCGGCGGCAGGGCACGCAGCCAGGGACGGAATTCGCGGCGGCGCAGGGCGCGTTCCTGCAGCCACTGCATGATCGCCAGCAGCGCGGCGATGCTCAGCGTGGCGTAGGACAGCAGCGCCAGCCAGGCGTGGGTGGCCAGCCGCCAGCCCAGCTCCTTGCTGGGCTCATGCCCATAGCCGTGGTAGGCGGCCAACAGCACCACCGCCAGCGGAAACACCACCACGCCGAGTGCGGCCATGCGGCCACGCGCGCCGACCAGCGAGGTCAGGCCGGCCATGCCCAGGCCCACCAGCGACAGCGCGGCGAAGAAGTGCATGTCCGGCCCACCGGCGTTCTGCAGCGCCACCTGTACGTGGTAGCCGGCGTGCAGCAGCATCGCCGGCACCGCCGCGGCCAGCCAGCCGCGGCCCGGGCGGGGCGCATCGCTGCCGACCGCGCGCACCAGCAGGGCGGTGGCGGTCAGGTAGAGTAGGGCTGCGATGAGAACGATTGTCATCGTAGAAGTTTCGCACACCCCCAACGCAGTGGCGACGGCCCATCGCGCGCGCCCGGGTCGCCGGGGCGACCGGCTATACTGTCTGCCTCATTGTCCCCCGTTCCAGACAGGTTGCATCGCATGTTCGAGTCCCTGACCCAGCGCCTTTCCGGCACCATCGAGCGCCTGCGCGGCCGCGGCCGCCTGACCGAGGAAAACATCCGCGACGCCACCCGCGAGGTGCGCATCGCGCTGCTGGAAGCCGACGTCGCCCTGCCGGTGGTGCAGGCGCTGATCGAACGCATCAAGGAGCGTGCGGTCGGCCAGGAAGTGCTGAAGTCGCTGACCCCGGGCCAGGCCCTGATCAAGGTCGTCCGCGATGAGCTGACCAACGTGATGGGCGCTGAAGCCAGCGACCTGAACCTCAACGTGCCGGCCCCGGCGATCATCCTGATGGCCGGCCTGCAGGGTGCGGGCAAGACCACCACGGTGGGCAAGCTTGCCAAGCACCTGAAGGAAAAGCGCAAGAAAAAGGTGATGGTGGTGTCGGCCGACGTCTACCGTCCGGCCGCGATCGAGCAGCTGAAGACGCTGGCCGAACAGGTCGGCGTGCTGTTCTTCGCCTCCAGCGCCGACCAGAAGCCGGAAGCCATCGTGCGCGCGGCGATCGATGACGCCCGCAAGTCCTTCGTGGACGTGCTGATCGTCGATACCGCCGGCCGCTTGGCGATCGACGAAGCGATGATGGCCGAGATCAAGGCCCTGCACGCGGCGGTCAACCCGGCCGAAACCCTGTTCGTGGTCGATGCGATGACCGGCCAGGACGCGGCCAACACCGCCAAGGCCTTCGGCGATGCCCTGCCGCTGACCGGCGTGGTGCTGACCAAGACCGACGGTGACGCCCGTGGTGGTGCCGCGCTGAGCGTGCGTTACATCACCGGCAAGCCGATCAAGTTCGTCGGTGTCAGCGAAAAGCCGGACGGCCTGGATGTGTTCCATCCGGACCGTATCGCCAGCCGCATCCTGGACATGGGCGACGTGCTGTCGCTGGTGGAGCAGGTCGAGCAGCAGGTCGACAAGGACAAGGCGCAGAAGCTGGCCGAGAAGGTCGCCAAGGGCAAGAAGTTCGATCTGAACGACATGCGCGACCAGCTGGAACAGATGCAGAACATGGGCGGCATCGGTGGCCTGATGGACAAGCTGCCTGGTCTGGGGCAGATCCCCGAGCACCTCAAGGCGCAGGTCAGCCAGGGCAAGGAAGTGCCGCGCATGATCGCCATCATCAGTTCGATGACCAAGAAGGAACGGCGCAATCCGGGCCTGCTCAATGGGTCGCGCCGTGCGCGCATCGCGCGCGGTTCGGGCACCCAGCCGGCCGACGTCAACAAGCTGATGAAGCAGTACATGCAGATGGAAAAGATGATGAGCAAGATGGCCGGCGGCGGCATGAAGGGCATGATGCGCAGCATGAAGGGCATGATGGGCGCCATGGGCGGCCGCGGCCTGCCGTTCCGCTGATGCCGGATGGCCCCGCACGGACTCCTGAAAAGAGGCTCGATGCATGCGTGATGATGGAACTGCCGGCCGCGTAGAACGCTTCTGCCAGCGCTTCAACCTGCAGCTGCCGATCCTGCTGGCGCCGATGGCCGGCGCCTGTCCGGTGCCGCTGTCGGCGGCGCTGGCCACCGCCGGCAGCATGGGGGCGATGGGCGCCGTGCTCTCCCCGGCGGCCGATATCGGTCGCTGGATGGATGACTTCCGCAACCGCAGCAGCGGCCCGGCGCAGGTGAACCTGTGGATTCCCGACGCCCCTGCGCTGCGCGATGCGCAATCCGAAGCGGCGACCCGCGCGCTGCTGGCGCAGTGGGGGCCGGAGGTGCCGGCCAGTGCCGGCGATGCCGGTCCGGCCGACTTCGATGATCAGTTCAACGCCGTGCTGGCCGCGCGTCCGGCCGTGCTGTCCACCATCATGGGCGTGCTCGGCGAGGGCCAGGTGCAGCAGTTGAAGCAGGCCGGCATTGCCTGGATCGCGTGTGCGACCACCCTGGCTGAAGCGCGTGAGGCGCAGGCGGCCGGTGCCGATGCGGTGGTGGCGCAGGGCTTCGAAGCCGGTGGACACCGCGGCGCGTTTGATCCGGCGCAGGCCGAGCGCCAGCTGGTGGGCCTGTTCTCGTTGTTGCCGCGACTGGTCGACCATCTGGATATCCCGGTGATCGCCGCAGGCGGTATCGCCGACGGCCGCGGCATCGCCGCCGCGCTGACCCTGGGCGCCAGCGCAGTGCAGATCGGCACCGCGTTCCTGCGGACCCCGGAGGCGGCGATCGCGCCGGCATGGGCAGACGCGCTGGCGGCCAGTGAACCGGAAGACACCTGGCCCACGCGTGCCTTCAGTGGCCGGCTGGGACGCGGGCTGGCCACCGATTACGTCCGTGCTGCGGCCGCCGCCGATGCGCCGCCGCCGCGGCCGTACCCGGTGCAGCGCGGGCTGACCGCTGCGATGCGTTCGCAGGCTGCGCGCGAGAACCGATTGGCTTCGATGCAGGCCTGGGCCGGGCAGTCGGCGTGGATGGCGCCTGCCGAACCGGCCGCTGCCGTGCTGCAGCGCTGGTGGCAGGACGCGCAGGCGCGCCTGTGAGCGCGACGGGCAGCAGCGCGCTGTTCTGCAATGGCCAGCCGGCCGATGCGGCGGCGTTGGGCGCGGCGCTGGTCAACTACGGCCACTTCACTTCGCTGCAGGTGCGCGGCCATGCGGTGCAGGGCCTGGACCTGCACCTGCAGCGCCTGGCCCATGCAACCCAGGCGCTGTTCGGCAGCGTGCTGGATGAGGGCCAGGTGCAGCGCTGGATGGCGCAGGCGCTGCAGCAGGCCGGCGTGGCCGATGCATCGCTGCGGGTGACGGTGTTTTCCCGCGCTTTTGATTTCCGCGCCCCGCTCGCCACTGTGGCTGCGGACGTGCTGGTGGCGGTGTCCGCGCCCGTGCGGCTCAGCGCTGCGCGCGCTGTCTGCAGCGTGCGGTATCAGCGCGACCTGCCGGCGATCAAGCACGTGGGTACCTTCGGCCTGTTCCAGCAACGGCGCGAGGCGATGGCCGCCGGCTTCGACGACGCGCTGTTCCTGACCGCGGAAGGTCTGGTCAGTGAAGGCAGCACCTGGAATATCGCACTGCACGATGGGCAGCAGCTGGTATGGCCGCAGGCCCCGGCGCTGCGTGGTACCGCCGAGGCGCTGCTGCGGCAGCATTGGGAGCAGCCGCAGGTGGTGAGGGCGGTCGACTCAGTGGAGCTGGACGCAATGCAGGCGGCATTTGCCTGCAATGCCAGCGGTATCTGGCCGCTGGCGGCCATTGATGGCCGCGCGCTGGCAGGATCCGAAGCGCTGGCGGGGCAGGGCAGGGCGGTGATGGCCGGGGTGCCGTGGCAGCCGCTGCGGGCGTGAAGGGCCGGAAAGGCAGGCTGGGGTTGGCTTGGGCCGAACCTGCCGCTATAATCGTCGGCTTACCGCGCCATCCTGGCGACTGGGTTACATAGGAAAATACATCATGGTCAAGATTCGACTGACCCGCGGCGGCGCCAAGAAGCGTCCGTTCTACCACATCATCGTGACCGACGTCCGTAGCGCCCGCGACGGCCGCAACATCGAGCGCGTCGGTTTCTACAACCCGGTTGCACAGGGTGCCGAGAAGCGCATCGAGCTGGACCTGGCCCGCGTTGACCATTGGGTCAAGAACGGCGCCCAGCCGACCGACAAGGTCCGCAACCTGATCAAGGAAGCGACCAAGTCCCAGGCCGCTGCGGCCTGATCTTGAAGGGCCGCGCCCGTCGCGGCCCATCTGGCATACGCAGATGAAAGATATCGAGCGCCGGATCCTGCTGGGCAGGGTTGCCGGCGCTTTTGGTGTGCGCGGCGAACTCAAGCTCGAGTCCTGGACCGAGCCGCGTTCTGCCATCTTCAATTACCAGCCGTGGATCGTGGTCAGCCCCTCGGGGCAGGAATCCACGGTTTCCGGCGTCCGCGGCCGCGATACCGGCAAGCACCTGATTGCCCGGTTCCCGGACGTGGATGACCGCGACGTGGTCGAGGCCATGCGCGGTACCGAGGTCTACGTGGCACGCAGTTCGCTGCCGCCGCCGAAGCCGGACGAGTACTACTGGGTCGACCTGGAAGGCCTGGACGTCAAGACCGTCGACGGGGTATCGCTGGGCCAGGTGTCGCACCTGTTCTCCACCGGTTCCAACGACGTGCTGGTCACCCGCGGCGACCGTGAGCGGATGATTCCGTTCGTGCAGCCGGAGTTCGTCAAGTCCGTGGACTTCGATGCCAACCTGGTGATCGTCGACTGGGATCCTGACTTCTGATGCGGTTCGACGTCATCACCCTGTTCCCGGAATTCCTTGCCCAGTCCGCCGGACTGGGCGTGGTCGGCCGGGCGCAGGAAAAAGCGTTGTTCAGCCTGCACGGCTGGAACCCGCGTGATTACGCCGAAGGCAACTACCGTCGCGTGGACGATCGTCCGTTCGGCGGCGGGCCGGGCATGGTGATGCTGATCGAACCGCTGCAGGCCTGCCTGTCCGCGGTTCGCGCGGCGGACCCGACCCCGGCGCCGGTGATCTACCTGAGTCCGCAGGGGCGCCCGTTGACCCAGGCCAAGGTGCGCGAACTGGCGGCACTGCCGCGCATGATCCTGCTCTGCGGCCGTTACGAAGGCATCGACGAGCGCTTCCTGGCCGGCGCGGTCGACGAGGAAATTTCCCTCGGCGACTACGTGCTGTCCGGCGGAGAGCTGGGTGCGGCGGTGATCATCGACGCCGTCGCCAGGCTGCAGGAAGGCGCGTTGAACGACGCCGAATCCGCCGCCCAGGACAGCTTCGAAGGGGAGCTGGGGCTGCTCGATTGCCCGCATTTCAGCCAGCCTGCCCAGCATCCGCTGGGCGACGTGCCGGATGTGCTGCGTTCGGGCAACCATGCCGCCATCGCCAACTGGCGCAGGCAGCAGTCGCTGCTGCGGACCTGGCAGCGACGGCCGGAACTGCTGGACGAGTCCACCCTGGACAAGGCCGACCGGAAGCTGCTGGCGCAGGCCCGGGACGGACTGGAAAGCGACAAGACCCCCTAGCAAGGGCGTCCCGTATTGGGATATGATTGCGAATTACCATCGCCCGTACTGGTCGATGTGCTCCATACATAATAAACGTGCGGCACAGTCCAGTGACCGCATGAGCCCTACGCTGTCGAATGACACGCCCACCCGAACATATGAATCGGTGTAACCCATGAGCAAGCTGAACAAAACCATTCTCGCGGACTTCGAAGCCGCCCAGATCACCCGCGAACTGCCGAAGTTCAGCCAGGGCGACACCATCGTCGTGAACGTGAAGGTGAAGGAAGGCAACCGTGAGCGCGTCCAGGCCTACGAAGGCGTTGTGATCGCGACCAAGAACGGCGGCCTGAACTCCTCGTTCACCGTGCGCAAGATCTCGCACGGCTACGGCGTCGAGCGCGTCTTCCAGACCCACAGCGCCATCATCGACTCGGTCGAAGTGAAGCGTCGTGGTAAGGTCCGCGCCGGCAAGCTGTACTACCTGCGTGGCCTGGAAGGCAAGGCTGCCCGCATCAAGGAAGATCTGGCTGCTGCTGCACAGGCGAAGATCGCCCGTCTGGCTGCCAAGGCTGCCCAGTAATACCTGCCGACAACTCCGGTTGTCGCCGCAACGGCCGCCTTCGGGCGGCCGTTTGCGTTTGCGCCCGCGCAGCGGCTATGTTCCGGGGATGAATACGTCTAGTCCCCCGATTTCCGAACGCTATCCTCCACAGGTGCGCCACGCGCTGCAGCAGCTGGACGCCGCTGGCGTGAAACGCTCGATGTCCGCGCCGCCGCTGTACCGCCTGTTCTGGCGGCTGGGCTGGGGCGTTGCGCCCCCGATCCTGACCGGCTTCGCCACCAATGTACTGACCACCGGTGCGTGGTTTGGCATCGGCTGGGGCACGGTGATGTGGCTGATGCTGTGGCGCAGTACCGGCATGACCGGGCTGGGCATGGTCACCACGGCCGTGCTGGCCGGATTGGCGTTCGGCGTGCTGATGGCGGTCATGCTGCGTTACCAGCGGCAGCGCCTGGGCCTGCCGCTGTGGAAAGACATCGCGCCCTGACGCCAGCCGTACAGCGTTCGGTAGCGCCGACCCATGGTCGGCGAGCGCAGCGGGACGTGGACGCCCGCGGGCAGCCTCAGCGCGGCGGTGCGGCCGGCGATACCGCTGCCGGTGCGGCGATTTCCAGCGCGGCATCCGGATCGGCCACCGGCGAAGGCGGACTGGCCGGGACTTCGGCCGGCGTGCCGTGCGCGGGGCTGTCCAGCATCTTGGCCTTGCGCCATCCGCCCCAGCGGTAATAGGCCAGCGACAGCAGCATCGACACCAGTGAGCTGGCCGGGAAACTCCACCAGATCGCATCCACGCCCAGGTAGGGCTGCAGCAGTTCGGCAAAGGGCACCCGTACGCCCCACAGCGACCCGGCCAGGATCAGCAGCGGCGCCAGCACCGCGCCGGTGGAGCGCACCACGCCGGAGATCACGAAGCTGACGCCGAAGAACAGGAACGACCACACCGCGATGTGGTTGAGATGCCGTGCCGCCTGCAGCGCCTGGCTGCCATCGGGCAGGAACAGCGCCAGCGTGTAGCGGTCAAGCAGGATCAACGGCGCGATCAGCACGCCGGTCAGCAGGAAATTGAACAGCACGCCCTGGCGCGCGGTGGCCCGCACGCGGCCCCACAGTTGCGCGCCGACATTCTGCGCGGCCATCGACGAACACGCCGCACCGATCGCCATCGCCGGCATCTGCACGTAGGTCCACAACTGCAACGATGCACCGTAGGCGGCGGCCGTATCGGTGCCGTACTGGTTGACCATGGTCATCAGCATGATCATCGACAGCGAGATCAGCACCATCTGCAGGCCCATCGGCACACCCTTCATCACCAGCGCCTTGAGGATCGGCAGATCGACCTTGAACAGCGCCATGTCCTTGCGCCCCAGCCACAGCACGTGGCGCTTGTGGCGCATGTACAGCAGCAGCGCGATCAGCGATAGCGTCTGCGCGATCAGCGTGGCCCACGCGGCACCGGCAATGCCCAGTTCCGGCAGCGGGCCCAGGCCGAAGATCAGCAGCGGGTTGAACACGATATCCAGTGCGACGGACACCAGCAGGAAGCGGAACGGGGTACGCGAATCGCCCGCGCCGCGCATCGCCGCGCTCAGGAAAGCGAACGCGTACAGCGTAGGCATCGCCAGGAAGATGACCTTCAGGTAGGCCTCGGCCAGCGGCAGCGACGCGGCCGGCGTGCCCATCGCCGCCAGCAGCGGGTGGGCGAGGAACCAGCCGGCCACCGCGATCACCACCGACAGGCCGATGAAGAAGGTCGCGCTGGTGCCCATCACCCGCCGGGCCTGGCCGATGTCCTTGGCGCCCATCGCCTGGCCGATCAGGATGGTCGAGGCCATCCCGATGCCGAACACCGAGCCGATCAGGAAGAACATGATGTTGTTGGCGTTGGCCGTCGCGGTCAGTGCCGCTTCGCCGAGGAAACGCCCGACCCAGACCGCGTTGACCGAGCCGTTCAGCGACTGCGCGATGTTGCCCGCCAGGATCGGCAGCGAGAACAGCAGCAGGTTGCGCCCGATCGGGCCGGAAGTGAGGTCGAGCGGCGCTTTTGCCATGGGTCGGAGATCATGCGGGCGTGCGCGCACACTAGCACCTGACGGGTCTGCAGGATGTGCCGGTGAATCATTCACCGGCCGCGGCCGCACCCCAGTCGCGGCGACGCTTGATTGCGCGGTGCACGGCCACATCTCCTGATCAGAAGTGCCCCCCGAACTGCTGATGGAGCAACCCCTGTCGATGACCGAGCTTTCCCTGCCGCAGCCCAGCGTCCGCCTGGATATCTGGTTGTGGGCGGCACGATTCTTCAAGACCCGAAGCCTGGCCAAGCAGGCGATTGAAACCGGCAAGGTGGCCGTGTCCGGCCAGCGGCCGAAGTCTTCGCGTGCGGTGCGGGTCGGCGAGCAGCTGACCATCGAGCGCGGTGAAGAGCATTTCGAGATCGCGGTTGCCGCGTTGAGCGACCAACGTGGTCCGGCACCCGTGGCCCAGCAGCTGTATGCGGAAACCGAGGCATCCAAGGCGCGTCGTGCCGAACAGCGGGCAGTGCGCATTGCCGCGCGCGATGGCTACAAGGCACCGGAGCACAAGCCGGACAAGCGGGCGCGCAAGTTGATCCGGGCGCTGGGGGATCTGGACGCGCTTTGAGCGCGCGGTGGAAGGCGGTGACGACCAACGGTCGTCACCCACCAAGGACGGTCGTCACCCACCAAGGGCGGTGGTCACCCAGCAAGGGTAGTCGTGACCCACTGCAGCCCACCCGGGGCGGTGGAACCCCGCCCCGGTCAGGCGCTGCGACCTCAGCCGTGCAGGTCGTAGCGGTCCAGTTCCATCACCCGCGTCCAGGCGGCGACGAAATCCTGCACGAACTTCTTCTGGCCATCGGCACTGGCGTAGACCTCGGCCACCGCACGCAGCACCGAGTTGGAGCCGAACACCAGGTCGGCGCGGCTGGCGCTCCAGCGCGTGCCACCGCCATTGCGGCTGCTGCCTTCGTAGCCATCGCCGGCGGCCTTCCACTGCGTGCCCATGTCCAGCAGGTTGACGAAGAAGTCGTTGCTCAGCGTGCCGACGCGATCGGTCAGTACGCCGTCCTTGCCACCGTCCACGTTGGCGCCCAGCACGCGCAGGCCGCCGACCAGTGCGGTCAGTTCCGGTGCGGTCAGGGTCAGCTGCTGGGCCTTGTCGATCAGCAGTGCTTCGGCGGGCACGCTGTAGCGGCCCCTGAGGTAATTGCGGAAGCCATCGGCTGCCGGCTCCATCACCGCGAAGGACGCCACGTCGGTCTGTTCTTGGCTGGCATCGGTGCGGCCGGGAGTGAACGGCACGCTGATGTCATGGCCAGCGGCCTTCGCCGCCTGCTCGACACCCACGCCACCGGCCAGCACGATCAGGTCAGCCAGTGACACCTGGGCACCACCGGCGCCGTTGAAGTCGGCCTGCACGTTTTCCAGCGCGGCCAGCACCTTGGCCAGCTGCTGCGGCTGGTTGACCGCCCAGTCCTTCTGCGGGGCCAGGCGCACGCGCGCCCCGTTGGCGCCACCGCGCTTGTCACCGCCACGGAAGGTCGACGCCGACGCCCACGCAGTGGACACCAGTTCGGCCACGCTCAGCCCGCTGGCGGCGATCTTCTGCTTCAGCGCGGCCACGTCCTTGGCGTCCACCAGCGGATGTGTGGCGGCCGGCACCGGGTCCTGCCAGATGAAGGTTTCGGCCGGGATTTCCGGGCCCAGGTAGCGGGCACGCGGGCCCATGTCGCGATGGGTCAGCTTGAACCAGGCGCGCGCGAAGGCATCGGCGAAGGCCTGCGGATCGGCCAGGAAGCGACGCGAGATCTTTTCGTAGGCCGGATCAACGCGCAGCGACAGATCGGTGGTGAGCATGGTCGGGCGATGCTTCTTCGACGGATCGTGTGCATCGGGAATCACCGCCTCTGCATCCTTGGCCACCCACTGGTGCGCACCGGCCGGGCTCTTGGTCAGCTCCCACTCGAACTTGAACAGGTTTTCGAAGAAGTCGTGGCTCCACTGCGCCGGGGTGCGCGTCCAGGTGACTTCCAGGCCACTGGTGATGGTGTCACCGCCCTTGCCGCTGCCGAAGCGGTTGCTCCAGCCCAAGCCCTGGCGTTCCAGCCCATCGGCTTCCGGCTCCGGTCCAACGTTGTCGGCCGGGCCTGCACCGTGGGTCTTGCCGAAGCTGTGGCCACCGGCGATCAGCGCGACGGTTTCCTCGTCGTCCATCGCCATGCGGCCGAAGGTATCGCGGATGTCGAAGGCGGCCAGCAACGGATCCGGGTTGCCGTCCGGGCCTTCCGGGTTCACGTAGATCAGGCCCATCTGCACGGCGGCCAGCGGGTTTTCCAGCTTGCGCGAATGCACGTCGCCGTCGGCGTCGTCATCGGATACCAGCACGCCGCCGGCCTTCTCCACGCCTTCCGAACCGTGCTTGTAGCGTTCGTCGCCGCCGAGCCAGCTGGTCTCGCGGCCCCAGTACACGTCCTGGTCCGGTTCCCAGGTATCGGGGCGACCGCCGGCAAAGCCGAGCGTCTTGAAGCCCATCGATTCCAGCGCGACATTGCCGGTGAGGATCAGCAGGTCCGACCAGGAAATGGCCTGGCCGTACTTCTGCTTGATCGGCCACAGCAGGCGCCGCGCCTTGTCCAGGCTGACGTTGTCCGGCCAGCTGTTGAGCGGGGCGAAACGCTGTTGCCCACGCCCGCCGCCGCCGCGGCCATCGCCGATGCGGTAGGTGCCGGCGCTGTGCCAGGCCATGCGCACGAACAGGCCACCGTAGTGCCCGAAGTCGGCCGGCCACCAGTCCTGCGAATCGGTCATCAACGCCTTGAGGTCGTTCTTCAGTGCCTGGTAGTCCAGGCCCTTGAACGCGGCGGCATAGTCGAACTGCGGATCCAGCGGATTGGAACGCGACGAATGCTGGTTGAGCAGGTCCACGCGCAGCTGCTTGGGCCACCAGTCGTGGTTGGTGGTGCCTTCACCGGTGACGGCGTGGTTGAACGGGCACTTCGCTTCGCTTTTCATGGGTCTCTACCTGTGTACTGGCGAATGTTTAATAGGGAACGTGAATCGAGGTTCCCCTCCACGGTAAGCACCGTGCACAGGAACGTACATTCGATTCGCTCAACCGGATCAATAGTAGAAATCTATGGTCCCGAACGATTGGACAGCCGTGCCCAATCAGGGGCGCTTGCCGAGCAGTCCACCGCCGATTTTCAGGACATCACCGAGGCCAAACTGCCCGTCGCCGTCCTGATCGAGCAGGGCGCCGAGGCCCCCGCCGGCCATGCCGGAGGCCTGCGCTTCCTGGCCAAGCGCCTGGCTGAGCTGGCCGGCGTTGCCCTGCTGGGCGAATTTCTGGGCCAGAAACGACATCACGATCGGCGCCAGCAGGGCCAGCAGCTGGCCCGACCGGCCACTGTCCAGGCCGGTCTTCTGGCCGAGCAGCTGCGCAGCCTGCGGACTCTGCCCGCCGAACACATGGCCGAGGATGCCGGCGCCATTGGTGGCCTGGCCACCCGCACCGCCCATCACCGCGCCGAGCAGGCCGCCGAGGTCGAAGCCGCCTGCCGCACCGCCGGCCGCCGCCGGGCTGCCCCCCAGGTGATCACGCTGCAGCGCGTTGAGCAGCGACTGTGCACCCTGCGGGTTGCTGGCGTTGTTGCCCATGGCGCCCAGCAGCAGCGGCAGCGCGGACTGGATCGCCTGGCTGGCCTGGGTGCTGTCCACGCCGAGGGTCTGGGACACCTGCTGCAGGGCGGGGCCCTGCTGCAGCTGCTGGAGGAGGGAGCTGGTGAGCGACTGCGTGTTCATGGCGGAACTCCTGCGGCTCGGGGTGGGTACGGCTCAGGCCGGAAACCGCCCGAGCATAACGCCGCCTGCACGAAAACGATGCGAAGGCTTCACGCGGGGTCCGGCGGCGGGGCCTCCGCCGCCCGGCCGGCAATGTCCAGCAGCAGCCGATCGAAATCCGGCAGCAGCACACGGTTGCCATGGCCGCTCAGGTGATCCTGGTCGAAGAACAGGGGCTGGTCGCCCTGCATCGCCGCGCAGCGCTGTTGCGTGCATAGCAGAGGCAGGGGATCCCATACATGCAGTGACGGATAGCGCGCCGCCAGGCGGTCCAGCGCGGCCATCTGCGGCGCGCGCATCGCTTCCATCTGCGCGCGGGGCACGCTCAGCCCGCCGGCGCAGGCCGGATTCATCCGGTTGAAGGAGTCCGAGCACCGGTAAGCGGCCGCGCGGAACACCGGCATCGGCGCATCGATGATCACCTGCACTTGAAGCGCCTGCAGCCGTGCCAGCACGGCATCGGCCTCGCGTTCCGCCGCCGCGCTGTCGGCTGGGTTGCGCTGGGCCTGAAGTCCGTTGAACCCGGCGGCCTCGCCAGCGCTCCAGTCCGCATCGCGCAGGTCCTGCATGCGCAGCGAGGCAAGCAGCACGATGTCACCGGGTCGCGCCTCGCGTTCGATCTTGGACAGCACGCGCTGCAGGTAGGGCGCGCACTCGGCGCTGCTCGGCGTCAGCAGGTTGGCGATGCCGCAGCCGCCGCGCTCTTCCACATGCAGCTGCAGGTCGAATTGCCGCGCCGCGATGCTTGCCATCGTGCGATACGCGGCGGCATGCGAATCCCCGGCCACGAACAGGTTGCGTCCTGCCAGTGCAGGCGCATCGATGGGCTCCACGGGCATCCATGGCGGGTGCCGCTGTGCGCGCCAGGCGTATCCATCGCGCGTGCTGCTCAGTGACAGCGTGTCGCTGTACTGGGTGATCGCCCACGCGCCCGCAGTGGAAACCCCCAATGCGGCCATCGCCACCAGCAGTACCTTGCCGGGATGCGCGCGCCGGGCCGCGTGCATGCCGCGCAGGGGACATTCCACCCAATGGTAGGACGCGCTTGCCAACGCAAGGAGTACGACGGGATACGCCCACAGCGCGATGCCGTGCAGGCCGTAGGTCCAGCGCAGCAGGACCAGCAGCGGCCAATGCCACAGATACAGCGAGTAGGACAGGCGTCCCAGATAGGCCAGCGGCGGCCACTGCAGGACGCGCAGCAGGCCGTTGGGACGTTGCAGGGTAGTGGCCGATGCCGCCGCTGCGAGCAGCATCAGCGTGCCGACCACGGTCGCGATGGCGCCCGGGAACGGCACCGGCTGGTTCCCGGCGTACAGGAAGCCGACCAGCACCAGCATCAGCCCCGGCAGCGCCCAGCGCTGCCAATGGGCCGCCAGCATGCGGTTGGCTATGGCCTGGTACAGCAGCGCACCCGCGCCCAGTTCCCACAGACGTGCCGGCAGCAGATAGAACGCGGACGTCGGCGAGGCCGTGGTCTGCCAGGCGGCCAGCAGCAGCGATGCCAGCGCCAGCAGCGGCAGGATTGCGTTGACCCACGGCCGCGATGCACGGGCCCGCAGCCAGACAAGGAACAGCAGCGGGAACAGCAGGTAGAACTGTTCCTCCACGCCCAGCGTCCAGGTGTGCAGGAAGGGGTTGAGGTCGGCACCGGGTGAGAAGTAATCGCCCTGCTGCCACGCCAGCACCAGATTGCCGACGCCGAACAGGGCACCGAGTCCGGTCTGGTCGTACTGTTCGTTGCGCCACGCGCGCGGTACCAGCAGCGCCGACACCACGAAGGTGACCAGCAGCACCAGCAGCAGGGCGGGCAACAAGCGCAGCACCCGCCGGCGGTAGAAGTCCAGCAGGTAACGACCCATGTGGTCGTACGGGCGTGATGCCAGCGACTGGCTTATGACGAAGCCGGACACCACGAAGAACAGGTCCACGCCACTGAAGCCGCCGGGCAGCAGCGATGCGTCGACGTGGAAGATGACCACCGCCAGCACGGCGATTGCCCGCAGGCCGTCGATGGCGTTGTCATGACGCGAGGTTGGATCGGACATGGACGATTCTGCAGGCGGGAAAGCCACAGCATCGAAAGCGCGGCGGCGTCGGGCAAGCGTCAGATGCGACAGACGCCGATGCCGTTGGGCAGACGTTGCAACGTTACGGGGTGTGCTCGGGGCCTGGCTTGTATGTTGAACCAGAGCCTGGCGTGACGGCGGGCCAAGCGCACAGGTGCGCTGCGACGTGGTCGAAATCTGGAAGCGCCAACGCAGGACCGTGGGAATGATGTCTGTTGGCCGGTGATGCGGGCTCTTGTTCAGCCGGACGAGATGCGAACGACGGAAAAGGAAACGGCATGAGCGCTCGTGTTGCAAAGACAGCAGGTGAGGTGATCCTGGATCCGTTGAAGGGTTGGGAACGCGTCGAGCTGCGCAGCGACTGGCCATGGCCACTGCTGGCGCTGGCGTTGGCTACGGTGATGGCGTGGACGACTTACTACGCGAACGTGGACCTGGCCTGGCTGCAGGACCATCTGCTTGCCGGCCATGGCGAGCTGCAAGGTCGCGAGCTCGAATTCATGCGAAACCTGCTCGGGCGCACCCTGTTGACGGTGATGTCGGTCGCCAGCTCGCTGCTGGTGGGCGGCGCCTTCCTCCTGCTCGCCGCAGCCTGGCTGAAGGTGGTCGCACGTACCCGCCGTCCCGATCCCTACGTGAAGTGGGTGGGGCGCGCTGCATGGCTGACGGTGCCGGAGACGGTGATGCTGCTGATGATGGCGCTGCGTTGTGCAATAGCTGACACCAGCAACCTTCCTCCCGAACTGTCCAACCCACTGTCCATCGCCCAACTGACCGGACTCGGCGTGGGCAGCCGATGGCTGTCGCTGGCCGGTTCGGTTGGCGTGCAATCCCTCTGGACGATAGCCCTGTGCGCAGCCGGCCTGCGCCACTGGCTCGGCATGGGCTGGGTCCGCGCGCTGTCGATCGCGCTGGCACCGGCGCTGTTGCTGTACGGCGCATGGGCCTTGGGCATTGTTGTGGGAGCAACGCAATGAACCGTCGTCTGCTGATCGGTGGCGTCGTGGCCTTGGTGCTGGCGGGCAGCATGGTCGCCACCCTGTGGGGCGGACGCAAGCCGGTGGAGGTGCAGTACGAAACCGCGGAGAATCGGACCTTGCGCGCGTCGGTGCTCGGTTCCGGTACCTTCGATTTCCGGGACACGGCCGCGCTTTCGCCCGAAGTCATCGGTCTTGTGCGCCAGGTGCTGGTGAAGGAAGGGGACCACGTCCAGAGCGGTCAGCTGGTGATGGTGCTGGACCAGGAAACCCAGAAGGCCGAGGTGCAGCAGCGGGAATCGATGGTGCGGCAGCAGGCGCTGGACATTGAGCAGCAGGCAGAACTGCTGGACATCCGCCAGACCCAGGAGCGCCGCAGTACCGAACTGGTGGCGAAGCGTCTTGTCGACCAGGCCAGCCATGACCAGGTGCGTCACGAGGTGGCACTGGCGCGGCTGCGGCTGAAGGCCAGCCGAGAGCAGCTGACACAGTCCATGGCGGCCTTGGTGCAGGTCCGCGAGAGCCTGGCCAAGACGCTGATCCGCGCACCCATCTCAGGCGTGGTCACGTCCATCGCCCTGAAGGTCGGCGAAACCGCGGTACCGAGTTCGACGGGCATCGCAGGCTCCAGCCTGATGACCATCGCTGACGTCGGCACGATGGCCGCGACGATCAAGGTCGATGAGATGGATGTGTCGCGTATCAAGCAAGGACAGCAGGCCCAGGTATTCGCCGGATCGGACAGCAGCAGGATGCTGCTCGGCAGGGTCCAGGAGATTGCACTGGCACCCACGCGCGCCGCGGGTGACGGCGGCAGCGCACACCAGCGCAGCTACGCAGTGCAGATTGCCCTGGATGGGCACGCCCATGCCGACCTTCGCACCGGGATGAGCTGCCGTGCCGAGGTATTTGTGGACGTTGGCCGTACGCCTGTCGCGGTGCCGGTGCAGGCGCTGTTGAGCGAACAGGCCGATGTCGCCCGCCATCAAGGTGCGGCAGGCAAGACGACGCGGCAGCGGCAGTACCTTCTGGTGGAGTCGGGAGGCACTGTTACCAGGCGGCACGTGGAGTCCGGTGTGTCCGACGATCGCCATGTGGAGATTGTCTCGGGACTCGCGCGCGGCGATCGGGTCATCACCGGACCTGCAAAGACAATGCGGCATCTGCGCGACAACCAGCGCGTACGCGCGGTGCCGGCCATGCTGGACCTGCCCTGACATGCAGCCCATCCTCGAGCTGCAACAGGTCTACAAGCACTACGCCATGGCGGGCGAACAGGTGCCGGTACTGCGCGGCATCGATCTGACCATAGATCGCAACGAGTACGTCGCCATCACCGGGCCTTCGGGATCCGGGAAGACCACCTTGATGAACATCCTGGGCTGCCTGGACCGTCCAAGCGCAGGAAGTTATCTGCTTGCGGGTCAGCCGGTCACCTGCCTGGACGAGCGCGAGATGGCGGGAGTGCGCAATCGCGCCATCGGCTTCGTTTTCCAGAGCTTCAACCTGATGTCGCGCGCCACCGCGCTGCAGAATGCCATGCATCCGCTGCTGTACCGGAAGATGGGACGTGCAGAGCGCCAGCAGCGGGGCATGGACGCCCTGTGCAAGGTGGGACTGGCCGATCGCGCAGGCCATCTCCCCAGCCAGTTGTCCGGGGGGCAGCGGCAGCGTGTGGCGATTGCACGCGCGCTGTGCGGCTCGCCCTCGATCCTGCTCGCCGACGAGCCTACCGGCAACCTGGATTCCGCAACAACGCGGGACATCATGGCGCTGTTCGACGCGCTCTGGGCGGACGGCAGCACCATCGTGATGATCACCCATGAGACGGACATCGCGGACCATTGCCACCGCGTCATCCGGATCGAAGATGGGAAGGTGAGTGCAGATCGGAGGCGTCAGCGCAATGGCTGATCTGCTGCTGATCGTCGAGTCGGCATGGGCAAGCATCCGTGCGCACGCCCTGCGCAGCCTGTTGACGGTGCTGGGCATCGTCATCGGCGTTGCCTCGGTCATCGCGGTGGTCTCGATCTTCCAGGGCATGGCCGCCTCGATCACGGATCAGTTCGCCGGACTGGGCGCGAACAACCTGACCGTCAGGTCCGAGACCTCCTTCGACGACCAGTTGCAGGGACGCCGTAGCCGGATTTCGCTGGAGGACTACCAGCGCCTGGTCGACGGCCTGCCCGGAGTGGGGGAGGTGTCTCCAAGTTTCAACGTGATGGGCGACCATGGCGGCATGGTTCACGCGGGGCGGGCCGATACCTTCACCCGGGTGATTGCCAGTTCGCCGGCCTACCAGCATTCGCGGCAGGTCTACCCCCGGCTTGGGCGGTTCATCACCGCTGCCGACAATGATTCCCGTCGACGGGTCTGCGTGATCGGGGAAAAGCTGCGCAGCAACCTGGAACTACCCGCTGATCCTGTCGGGCAGTACATCCGCATCGGCAGCGAGTGGTGCAAGGTGGTGGGGTTGATGGAGGAGCGCGGCGAGGTGTTTGGATTCAGCCAGGATGACTTCGTGCTGATGCCCTTCGCCACCGGTCTTGCCCTGGTGCAGGACGCATCACAGGTGGATCTCAGTATCGACATCCAGGTCGCCGATACCGCGGAAATGGAGGCGGTGAAGGACAGGATCGACGCACTGCTGCGTCAGTCGCGCCTGCGGGGAGCTAGCCAGGGCGGTGACTTTCGCGTCGAAACCGCCGAGCAGCTTGGGGATTCGTTGAAGAGCATCATCCACCTGGTCAGCATGGTGTTCGCGGGGATCGTGGGTGTGTCGCTGCTGGTCGGGGGTATCGGCATCATGAACATCATGCTGGTGTCGGTCACCGAGCGGACCCGCGAGATCGGGATCTGCAAGGCCCTTGGCGCCACCCGCCAGGCCATCCTGCTGCAGTTCCTCAGCGAGGCGGCGCTGCTCTCCGCCATCGGCGGTGTCATTGGTGTCGTGCTTGGTTACGCCGGCGGCGTGCTCGCTTCTCTGGTCATCCCCGGGCTGCCACCGGCCACGGTCCCGTGGTGGACGGTGGTGCTGTCGGTCCTGTTCTCCGCCGCCGTCGGCGTGGTGTTCGGAACGATTCCTGCCGCCAAAGCCGCCGGCTTGGATCCCATAGACGCGCTTCGCTACGAGTGAGGGCAGTTCAAAGCCCGCCCCGGTAGCGCCGACCCATGGTCCGCGAGCCGGGCGGGCCTTGCAGCATCAGACCAGCGCTTTCAACCGGTACAGCGCTTCCAGTGCTTGCCGCGGCGTCAGCTCATCCGGATCCACCGCCGCCAATGCATCCAGCGCGGCGGTGTTGTGGGCAGCGAACAATCCAAACTGCTGCGGTGCATCCAGCGCCTGTGGTGCCACCGCCGCCGACTGGGTTTCGCCGCCGCGCTGTTCCAGCTCGGCCAGGCGGCGCCTCGCCTGTGCCACCGTCGCGCGCGGCAGCCCGGCCAGCGCCGCCACTTGCAGGCCGAAGCTGCGGTTGGCCGGGCCGTCCTTGACGGCGTGCATGAACACCAGGCGCTCGCCACCGTTCTGATCGGTGTGTTCCACCGCGTCCAGGTGCACGTTGGCGATGCCGCTGCGGCCACCCTCGTGCTGTTCATCAGCCAGCGCGGTCAGCTCGAAATAGTGCGTTGCGAACAAGGTGTAGCAGCGGTTCTGCCACGCCAGGTGGCGTGCCACCGCGTCGGCCAGGGCCAGTCCATCGTAGGTCGACGTACCGCGGCCGATCTCATCCATCAGCACCAGCGAGTGTTCGGTCGCATGGTGCAGGATGTAGCTGGTCTCGGCCATTTCCACCATGAAGGTCGACTGCCCGCGCGCGAGGTCGTCGCCGGCGCCGATACGGGTCAGGATGCGGTCGATCGGACCGATCACTGCACGACTGGCGGGCACGAAGCTGCCGATATGGGCCAGCAGCACGATCAGCGCGTTCTGCCGCATGTAGGTGGACTTGCCGCCCATGTTCGGGCCGGTGATGACCAGCATGCGGCGGTCCGGGTGCAGGTCCAGGTCGTTCGGTTCGAACGGCTGGTCACGCACCGCTTCCACCACCGGGTGGCGGCCGCGTTCGATCTTCAGGCACGGCCCGCTGTCGAGCTCCGGTCGCGACCAGTCCAGCGCCTGCGCACGTTCGGCGAACCCAGCCAGTACGTCCAGCTCGCTCAGCGCGCCAGCGCACTGCTTCAGCGGCTCCAGGCAGTCGCCCAGCGTGTCCAGCAGCTGCTCGTAGAGCTGCTTTTCGCGCGACAGCGAGCGATCGCGCGCGGACAGTACCTTGTCTTCAAAGCTTTTCAGTTCTTCGGTGATGTAGCGCTCGGCATTGGTCAGCGTCTGGCGGCGGGTGTAATGCACCGGCGCGCGGTCGGACTGGCCCTTGCTGATTTCGATGTAATACCCATGGACGCGGTTGTAGCCGACCTTCAGCGTGGCGATGCCGCTGCTTTCGCGTTCGCGCTGTTCCAAGTCGATCAGGAACTGGTCGGCATGCGTGGACAGCCGGCGCAGTTCGTCCAGTTCTTCGTCGAAGCCGTCGGCCAGTACGCCGCCGTCGCTGAGCTTGAGCGGCGGCATGTCGGCGATGGCGCTGGCCAGCAGGCGCGCGCAGTCATCGTGCTCGCCAAGCAGCTGGTGCAGCGCCTGCAGGCGCGGCGAATCCAACGGGCCGAGCACCTCGCGCACCGCCGGCAGCAGGCCCAGGCCATCGCGCAGGGTGGAGAAATCACGCGGACGCGCCGAGCGCAGTGCCACGCGGGTCAGGATGCGCTCCAGGTCGCCCAGGCGCCGGAACTGTTCGCGGATATCCGCATCGGCGCCGCGGTCGATCAGCGTTTCCACCGCATGGTGGCGCTGTACCAGCACTTCGCGCAGGCGCAGCGGACGGTGCAGCCAGCGCCGCAGCAGGCGGCCGCCCATCGGGGTGACGGTGCTGTCCAGTACGCCGAGCAGGGTGTTGCGGGTATCGCCATCGACGCGGGTATCCAGCTCCAGGTGGCGGCGCGTGGCGGCATTCATCGCGATCGCTTCGCCGGCGTTTTCCATCGCGATCGACGTCAGGTGCGGCAGGCGCTGCTTCTGGGTTTCTTCGACGTAGCCCAGCAGCGCACCGGCGGCACCGGTGGCGCGCGGCTTGTCATCGATGCCGAAGCCGCTCAGGTCATGCAGCTTGAAGAACGCCAGCAGCTGTCGGCGGCCGCTGTCGGCGTCGAACAGCCACGGCGCACGCAGGCGCACGCCCTTGCGCTGGCGCAGGAATGCGGGCCAGTTCTCTTCGTCGGGCACCAGCAGTTCGGCCGGTTCCAGTCGTGCCAGTTCGGCTTCCAGCGCGTCATCGGTGTCCACTTCATTGACCAGGAAGCGCCCGCCGGCTAGGTCCGCCCACGCCAGCCCGTAGCCGGACTTGCTGCGTGACAGCGCCATCAGCAGGGTATCGCGGCGCTCGTCCAGCAGGGCTTCGTCGGTGACGGTGCCGGGGGTGACGATGCGCACCACCTTGCGTTCCACCAGGCCCTTGGCCAGGGCGGGGTCGCCGATCTGTTCGCAGATCGCCACCGATTCGCCCAGCGCCACCAGCCGGGCCAGGTAGCCTTCGTAGGCATGAACCGGCACGCCAGCCATCGGGATCGGCGCGCCGCCGGAGCTGCCGCGCTGGGTCAGGGTGATGTCCAGCAGCCGCGCCGCCTTGCGTGCGTCGTCGTAGAACAGCTCGTAGAAATCGCCCATGCGGAAGAACAGCAGCAGGTCCGGGAACTCGGACTTGGCGGCGAAGAACTGCTTCATCAGGGGGGTGTGTTCGGCAGTGCTCTTCAAAGATGAGGTTTTCGCAGTGGAATCAGTGGTTTGCAAGAAACGTCCTTACGGGATGTAGCGGTCAATCCGGGTCATTGGCGGCAAGTAGCGGTGTTTTTTGTTGCGTCGCGGTTGCGTCGCTCACTCAAACGGGATGAAACTGATGTTGCGACGGACACACAGCGGACCGACCATGGATACGGTTGTTGCGACGGAGGCGGCTGCCCCGCGTCGCCGAGGCACTAAGTTTAAGCTGACCTACCGGCAAATCTGCGAACTGAGCGTGGCTAAAGGCCCCGTTGAGGGACCGCAGGGCCGGACCATCATCTCCCCACGCCAGGCAGCGGAAGTAGGGAAGCCGTATCGGGTCCTGGATGGCAACCAGGGAGCGCCGACCGGCTTCGGCTTCTACGTAGGCACCACCCGGACGACGTATGAGGTCGTGGTTCGAGGGCCGTCAGGGGTTCGGCGGTTATCGCTGGGGAATGTGGCCGACATGGGGCCCGAGCAGGCCTACGAGCTGGCCCGGCAGAAGCTGGCCGTGGTTCGGGAAACCGGGGAGCACCCGTCTCGGCAGGAGGCCCGCAGCGAGCACCTGCTTGAGCTCAAAGGGGTCACCCTGGCCGATTGCTTCGCCGCCTACATCAAAGACCTTGAAAAGAAGGTCCGAAACAAGAAGGCCAAACCGGCCAGCGTGCGCGCCGTCCAGGACAGTTTGGCTCGGTTTGCGCGTGCTGAAGTCGGGTTGGCCGACAAAGCCATACTGTTTAAAAAATATAAGCTAAAAAAATCAACAAATTAGCCGCTATTATGCTGAGCGCTAGTTAAACGGGCGTTCGATATTGCCGGTCTGGATTGAGCTTGAAGGTGTGTTTGCCTAAGAGCTGAAAGCTATTCTGACTAACGAACGAGGATTTCCTCTCGGCCCTGTAGTCCATGGGCTGAGTTCCTTGGAAAGTCAGGCCGCAAAGCTATCGGCCACCCTGAAACTTGAAGGTGAATCGGGCGGCGGACAGGTCGGTCGCCGTGGTGACCGGCACCGGTGTTGCGTCCACCAACGTCAACATCCCATCAGCCACAGGGACCGGGACCCCCAGCGTGAGGTCAAGTTCCTTGGACCAGCCGCCACCGAGCACCGTCGCCCTGACGACCAGCCGGCCGGCCTGAATGCATTGAACGTCGGCCGGGCAACGGCTGTCTTCGATAACCCGGTCCGGGCGCACCTTTGGCCCGTCGACTGCCGCCATCTCTCCCAGACGCACAGGGCCTTCAATGGGAGCGCGTGCGACCGAACCTGCTGCGGCGCACCCTACCAGGGATATGGCCATCAGCGCTGCAAGTGCTTCCAATTTCGTCCGAACGGTCGCCGCGACTTTTGGTTGATCGGTTTGCATGGCTTGGACTGCCCCTAGATGGCCAAGTTTGCCATGCCTCTGCGAAGCATGCCTTCGGTGTGCACTCGAGCGCCATTGAGCGTAAGTGCGTTGAGCATGAGCGCATTTATAGGGCAGGCGACTGCAGCCTGGCCTCTGGCTATGCGAGTGCCATCATTGCATCACGACGTTTCGGTCGCTTCTTCCGAGTCTTCTTCACGTGCGGGCACGGCAACCGTTCGATAGGCTTGTATGGCCGCATTTATCTTGTTTTGCTCATCATGTATGTCTGCCAATACTTCATCAAACGTTGGCGGTGACGCTATGAACATTCCTGCTGCCAGCATTGCCTGGTAATCGTCCCTAAGAGCAGCCAAGATTTCGCCTTCAGGCACCAACTTGAATTCGCCCTGCTCGCACAGGTCGTAGTTGGCATAGCCGCTGTTGAAGAACGTCCGTTTGACTTTGAGAACTTCATCCAACAAAAGTATGTTGGCGCGAGCGTCCAGTCCGATTTGGTGCTTACCTAGCAACGACAAGTCATACCAGTGACGTGATTCACGTTCCGGGCTGGCCTTTTGCGTTGTTCGTCGGCATGCCACGTGGATCAAAGTGGCTTTCTCCCAGTAGGTCCTTGCGGGAGAAAGCGTATTGACTTGGGCCACAGGGAACGCCAGCGCCGGCACATGTGCTGCCACGTCCGCGTAGATCGCTTGGACATCGCTGGGATCTGTGGCATTTCGTCCCCCGAACTCCAACAGCACACGCTCTTTCAGATAGCCGTCGGGAGACATGATGGTCGGATACCGAACCCAGACCTTTTCCGCATTGTCGGGATCCCCCTCCACATGGGCGCCAAGCGGTTCCAAGGCCATTTTCAGGCCCGGAATCACAACTTCTTGAAGGTGCTTGGTCAGAGCCGCTTTCAGCGTCAGGTCCAACTTTGCGCGTTCGTTGTTGGAGAGCTTGCGTTTGCCAACTTGCTGGGCCAGATCTTCGTCAAGATGCTGAAAATCGATGGTGACGTCGATGTCTTCCGAAAATCGCTGGATGACGTTGTAGACCTTGGACAGCGAGGTTCCACCTTTGAATGCCATCGGCTTGTCCCGGGCGGCGGGCATGGCAAAGAGCACCTCGAGCACCTTGACCACCCATATGTCCTTTTCCAAAACCGTTTCTGACCTGCCCAGCTTGTCAGTCAGACCCGCGATTAGCTCAAGCTGTTTTTCGGGCGGTAGGTCAAAGTAACTGCGGGGGGCGTCAGACATGGGCGCGGTTCTCGTAACGGGTCAGAGCGTTCGACATCCAAGATGGCATCTTGGCCTTGTTGGCGGACAACATGCGGAACGCCTTCGGCGGCATTTGACCGGCCAACTGGGCGAAGGTTCTTTCACTGACCTCGGACTTGCCCAGATACCACAGCGCAGACATGGCAGGGCCGGCCTCGGTGCCGGCCAGAGCAAGTTTCCGCGGTGAGACATGCTTGAGGGTCAGGCGGAGCCTGCCCAACTGCAGGTGGCGCGACGAGCCCGAGGTGAGATACACCGGCTGCGTCGGCATCTGCGTGGAAAAGCCAAAGCGGCGAGCAGCCTCAGCGCCTTGGATCTCAATGGTCGCGTTCTCAGTTTTCGCAATGGCGCGCGCCACCTGTTCTGCCGTTGGCTTGGCGTTGAAGCCAAATTCGGTTGGGCGCGGGCGCACATAGACTCCACGGCCAACGCGCTCAATTTCACCTTCCTTGGTTAGGCGCATGAGCGTCTGGTCAACGGCCGCGCGCGAACCCAGCCCCACAAATAGGCCAGGGGTGAAGGGTTCATTGAGGGGCAGCGAGGCTATCTTCTGGCGGACGGACTTTGAAGCAGTCATGGCAGCAAGACTCATTCAGATTGATAGATATTTTGGCCAAACATCTAACAAAAAGCAAGGTGACGGTCTCCCTGGCTGCCGAGATGCAGACCTTTGCGATCTAAGGTGTTGATTTATAATGGATACTTGGAATTGATTGACTGGCTAGAACACTTGCTTCGGGCTAGGCGGTGTTGACGGCGGAGCTCGGGCCAGGGCCGATCTTCAGTCACGAGAACAACCCCGCCACTTAGCCCCATTTCCACGTCGCTTTTTTCCGTTCCCTTTACCTCGGCTTCCCGCTGGCGGTGGGCCGTCAGGTCGCTAGCCGAGAGCTGTGCCAAACGACTTGTGATGCGTTGAGCCTGATCGTTGTGGGTAGAGAGGTGGAGAATCGCGAGCTATCGCTTAGCCCGTGAGAAGGTGGCGTCCTTTTCAGCAGTGGACCGCCAAACCGTCGTCGGGCCTTCTTTGAAGAAGATTGGTAGCAGGATTTCGAGCCTTACTGTTTGCAGAATATTAACTATCAACTCGACCCGGCGAGCCTCTCTAATTTATTAATTTTTGATGAACGAAATTTTTTTTGTTAGTCTAATGTGATAAGGACAACCGCTCGCTTACGCAGGGAAGCGGCTCGGCTTTTAACAGCGGAATGGAATCAGGGGAAGCATATGTGGTCCGATATCGAAACGAAGAGGGACTACCTCAACTATCTGGAACTGGCGGAGGTTGTCTCTGAGGTTCTGCTCAATCCGAACATGCGCCCCGTTTCCGTGGGGGTGTTTGGAACTTGGGGGACTGGCAAATCTAGCCTTCTGAACCTGATTGAAGAGAAGTTGAAGGCTGATGCGGAAGACAATGTCATCATCATCCGCTTCGATGCTTGGCTATATCAAGGCTACGACGATGCGCGGGCAGCTTTGATGGATGTCATTGCTCGCCGTCTTTACGAGGCCGCGAAGCAAGACGCAGGTCTCATCGGCATCGCAACGAGCTTTCTGAAGCGCGTGAATACGATGCGCACCCTGGCGTTGGGGGTTGAAGTTGTCGCCGCCTTGCATGGAGTGCCGTTGTTGGGGGCAGGCTCCAAAGCAGTAGCGGGTATCGGTAAATTGATAGCTGGCACCCCAGATGCTGAAGGCACTCAGGATGTGGCGGACGGGGCCAAGGCGGTTGGCGGGCTGCTCGATCCGAAAAAGGTGGAGAGCCCCCCCGAGCATATTGATGCGTTTCGAGACGAGTTCCAGAAGTTGCTTGCGGGTCTGAAGAAAACACTGGTGGTCTTTGTGGACAACTTGGACCGCTGTCTGCCGGAACAGACCATCCATACCCTTGAGGCACTTCGCTTGTTCCTTTTCATGGAGCAATCTGCGTTTGTGGTGGCAGCGGACGAAGACATGGTCCGTCACTCGGTGAGCCAGCATTTTGACGGTGCCAACGAACGTCATGTCACGGACTATCTGGATAAGCTGATTCAGATCCCGGTTCGTGTGCCCAGGCTTGGCGTCACAGAGATACGCGCCTATCTTTTCATGCTCTTTGCGGAAGCCAGCAAGGTCGATGCGAAGAAAGTTGACGATCTTCGAAGCGCCCTTGAGGAGAATCTGCGTTCCAGTTGGAAAGAGCCACCCATGGCCGTCGCGGACGCTGTAAAGCTGGTGGGGGACGATGACGTCATTAGGGTGAGCTTTGACATTGCGGAACGTATGTCGGGTCTATTGGCGAACTCAACGTTCGTTGAAGGCAACCCGCGGATAGTCAAAAGACTTCTCAACGTTGTTCGCTTGCGCGCGCGCATAGCGCAGCGGCGCGGGATGCCTGTCGATGAAGCGATGGTCGCAAAGTTCGCCCTTTTCGAGCGTTGCGTCGACCCGATAGCAGTCAAGAAGCTTTACGCGCTCATCAATGAGGCGGCTCAAGGAAAGCCTGACTTGATTGCTAAGCTGGAGAAGCTCGCTGATGATCCGAAAAAATTCGAGGGCGCTTGTCCGGATGAGTGGAAGAAGAATGCCGCCTTCCTGTATGACTGGATTGGCCTTAAGCCGACGTTGAGTGGGATGGACTTGCGGCCGCTCGTGTATCTGAGCAAAGAAACGGCTGTTCTTCGGTCCGTCTCGGGTGATATGTCGCAGGCATCTGCAGATGCAGTGGTTCGGCTTTTGAACGTAAGGACGATTGCTTCGCCTGCGGCTGGGATAGCGATTGCCGGCATTGTTCCAGGTGAGCATGTCGCAGTCATGAGAGAGCTTCTCGCCTCTTTGCGTGGGCACGCGGACTGGACTAGCCGTCCGGAGGCTATGAATGGGTCGGTTCTGTTGGCTGACTCAGATGTCGACGCAGGTCGGCAGTTGGGTGCGTTCTTGGCGGGCCTTCCCGGCAAAAGGTCGCCGTGGCTGAAGGCCCTTTTGGATGGTAGAGCTTGGGCTAAAGGAGTAGCGTAAATGGGGACTTCAACATCGAGCAAGGGCGCGAACAACCGTAGCCCCCTTGTTCCGCCGTGGGCAGATGTGGATGGTGCAGGGCCCGGGCCCAAGCCAGAAGAGAATCGCTTCCGATCCTTCCGCACTCATCTTGGAAAGTTCGTTTCAAGCGGCGACGGCCAGCAGCTCAGTAGGGCACTTGGCAGTTACGCCCGTTCTTCCACGGGCGGCTCCGCTGTGGGGCCAAGGCGGTTCGGCTCAATCGCACAGGCTGGCGCGGGCCTGTTTGGAGCGCTGAATCAGCTTCGAACGAACTCTCCAAGTGCACCAGTGAACCTTGCCGCTATGGCAGGAAGGCCAACGCGCGAGGTCATCGACGCGTTGGTGGACGCGTTGGTGCCGGAGAATGGGGATGCTGACCGGATCCGGAGTGCGCTCAACGAAGCTCTATCGCTCTGTCTGGATGGCGTGGTGGCCTTCGACTTCGCCAGTATCACGGATGAGATCTTGGTCAACCTGATGGTTACATATACGGCTCTGTCGATCTTCCAGGCGGTCGTGCTGGACTCTGATAGAGCGTTTACGAAGGGCGCAACCGCAGACGCTGTGGAGCGAGCTGAAAAGGAGCTGATGCAGTTGGTAGAGGTGGTCACTGACAAGCATATGAAGCCATTGCTTGCTGGAAAGATAGCGGCGCTGACCACGGACGATATGCAGGCGGTGCAACTCGCAGCTATCAAGGAAGTTTGGAAGGAATGGGAGGATTACCAGCAATGACTGTCGTCTACGTTCACCCTGATCTGGCTCAGCTTCCGCACCCCCAGCCTAACGTCATTCCAGTCCATCTTTATGGAAGTGTTCCGAACAAGGAAGGGATGGCTGCAATCGGCCTAGGTCTCTACAATCGGCTGACTCGTCTCAAGGCAGCCATTGATCCAGTTGCATTCGATTTCCTGTCGCTATCGATGGCAGTCACGGCGGCTGATACGTTCGTCAATCGCGATGACGCTGCTGATGGTTGGGCGCGTGACATACGACTGACTGTGGCACTCGCTGATCCTGCTCGGTGGACGCCCGTGGTCCCAGCTCTCACTAAGGCACTCAACTTCCTTAGTGGGGACGTTTGGGCAATCAACATTGTTGCGGGTGGAGAGAGGCCGCCGGTCTTTAAAGTTAGGAGTAGGTTGATTATCGACCCGGCACCCTGCGATTGCGCCTGCCTTTTCTCTGGAGGGCTGGACAGCGCTATTGGAGTGCTGGACCTCGCAAAGCAGGGTCGCAATCCCATTTTGGTGAGTCATGCCTACACGCACGACGCCCTGCGGCAAAGGGAAATCTTGCCAAAGCTGGGACCTAAACTTGTCAGATTTGGTGCTCAAGCGAGCCCAAGCGGACGCTTGGATGCCAGTCACGACGTGCAGATGCGGACCCGTAGCTTCAACTTCCTAGCGATGGGGGTGCTGATGGCATCCTCATTGGCAGTTCCTGCAGGAAATCGTAGGACTCTGTTCGTTCCCGAGAATGGATTGATCGCATTGAACCCACCTTTGACTCCAAGGCGGATTGGCGCACTTAGCACCAGAACAACACATCCCTATTACTTGCATCTGATGCAGGGGGTTCTGGACCGTGTTGGGCTGCTCGTCGATATTGACAATCCATACGCTTCGAAGAGCAAGGGGGAGATGATGAAGGCGTGCCTAGATCAGGTGCGCCTAAGCGCCATTGTCGACAGGACTGTGTCCTGCGGGAAATGGAAGCGCAAAAGAACTCAGTGCGGCCGATGTGTCCCGTGCCTAATCCGTCGTGCTGCTTATCATGGTTCCGGCATGAAGGACAACACGGACTATCAGCCTGAGGGTCAGGATCTCCAATACTTTCTTGACCATGGCAATGACTCCGATGATCTGATGGCAATGCTGCTTGCCGTCAGGCGTCTTCCTAAGACTGACGTGGCGAAATGGGTGTCACAAACTGGCCCGATGCCCCTCGCTGCGGCCGATCGCGATTCTCGCGTCGACGCTGTGCGGCGTGGCATGATTGAGGTAGAGAACTATCTCAGGTCACAAGTCCATTTTTGATGTCGGTCCCGTCTGTAGACATGCATTGCCATCTCGATCTCTACCCCGACCCTGGGGTAGAGATCGACCGGGCAGGGGCGAGTGGTGCCTATGTTTTATCGGTCACTACGACGCCTTCCGCTTGGCTGCAAACGCGAGCATTGGCAAGCCGTTATCCGCGCATCAAGACTGCGTTGGGACTTCATCCTCAGTTGGCGAGGGACCGCATTGGGGAGCTCGGGCTGTTTGACCGCCTTTTGCCGGAAGCTCGATATGTTGGTGAGGTTGGCTTGGATGGTGGCGCGGACTGTCGGGATTTCTGGGATCGGCAGGTCGAGGTGTTTCACCATGTCCTCAGCTCGTGTGCTGATCAAGGTGGAAGAATATTGACTCTTCACAGCCGTAACGCTGCGACGGAGGTCATGGATGGCTTGGAAAGGCACAAAGGTTTTGGTGTCGCGATACTCCATTGGTTTTCCGGGAGCAAGAAAGAACTGGCTAGGGCAATAGAAATGGACTGTTGGTTCTCCGTCGGAAGCGCAATGGTCAGCGGAGCGAAGGGCCGTGAGCTTGTGAAGTTGATGCCGCCAGAACGTGTCCTTACGGAGACAGACGGTCCCTTTGCAAAATCGCGCGGTCGGGCGTTGATGCCGGCGCAGTGCGCCGAGGTCGTTCAACACCTTTCCCAGGCTTGGGGCACGTCTGCTGAAGCTGCTGCGCAGCAGATTTTGAAGAACCTGCGAGAGCTCGTTTCGCTGTAAAGGTGCAGTTATTTTGGCTCGGGCGTTGCTTCGCTGGTATTCAATGGTCCTGTGTTGAGCGTCGTTGCATGTGCTTGCTCAGTGCGTCCAAGAGTTCACTGTCATCCAGTGAGTGTGCGCCTGCTAGGAACACCAGGTCCGCCACGCGGTGCCGTCGTTTCAACTCTTCCCGTCTTACGGTTTCCTGCGCTTTCGCTGCACTTCGTTGGTTGGCTAAGAGCTCTTTCGCTTGCAGTTGGGCCAGTCGTTCCGTAGCTCGGGTGATGCGGTCGTGGTAATGGCTTGTAGTGGTCATGTCTTCCTCCTCTCGTCCTGGCATTGAGTCAATCAGGAAAAAGCGCCTCGTCAAGCTTTTGGATATCTAAAAATTTGCAGGTCGCATACGCATTGCGACTCTGGAAAACAGAGCATTGAAGAAAGAAGCAAGAGCGCACTTAGGCAATGTCTTCGACATTGCGTGCGCAAAGGGCTTCGCCCCTTGGACCCCAAGCGCGCGCGCTTGCGAAAGCAGAAAGCCGAGGCATAAAGAGTGGGAATCCCAAACGGAGCCTGTATGGCCATTTACCACTCCCGTGTCAAAACCTTCAGCCGCGCACGCGGCGACTCATCGGTCGCAGCCGCCGCGTATCGCGCTGGCTTGCTGCTGGTCGACCACCTCACCGGCCGCCGCCACGACTACCGTCATCGTGGAGGCGTGGTGGAAACCATCTGCTTGGCCCCTGACGGCTCGCCCGACTGGGCTTTCGTGCCCAGCGAGCTCTGGCCAGCGGCCGAGGTCGCTGAGAATCGTAAGAACTCCACCGTGGCCCGGGAGTTCGAGCTGGCATTGCCACACGAGCTTGACGAGTCACAGCGGTCTGAGTTGACCGCTGCGATCGCAGAGGCCCTCGTGGGCCGCTATGGATTCGCGCTGCAGGCCAGTATCCATTCGCCTGGCACACGGGACGGGTTGAACCACCACGCCCACATCCTGGCCACAACCCGGCGCATGACACCCGAAGGCCTCGGAGAGAAAACGCGGGAGTTTGACGGTGGGTCAAGCGGGCGCGGAGAGATTGAGTGGGTGAGGGCGACCGTGGCCGAGCTCACCAATGCGCATCTGGCCATGGCAGCCATAGACGCTCGCATTGATCACCGGCGTCTGGAGGTGCAAGCAGAAGATGCGATGCTTAGGGGCGACCTGGTCGAGGCCATCGCGCTGACGCGGCCCCCCACTCAGCACGTGGGAAAGAATGCCAGTGCTCTCGAGCGCAGGGGTGTGAACACAGACCGCGCGGCGGCCAATGAGCAGATTGCTGAAGACAGCGAAGCCCAGTTTGAGGCCACCATCAAACAGGCAAGGCGGGAAGGGCGTGCGGTTGCCACGCCGTCCGGCCACAGCGCGGAGCAAGCCAGCTCAGAGCGTCGCCGCTCCACTGCCTCCTACCGCGTGGGGACGGGCCTACAGATTGAGGGCGTCTCCGGTGTTCGGGCGAGCGCGTTGGGGCTGGGGGCACGTCCCTCGCTGGACGGCGAGCCGCCTGTGGCGTCTGTGGGGGAGCTGGTCGATGAAGCTGTCTTGGAGCTGCGCGATGTGCTCGCCTTGAGCCCTGTCCTTCGTCTCCCCAAGACTGAGCGAGTAGTCAACCACTGGGTGTCCGGGCTCTCGTCGCTGGTGGATGGGCCGGAGATCAGAGGCCACCTGCGTGCGGTGATTGACCGCCTGCAGCAGCTGCGCCGAGGCTTGACTGCTTTCGCAAAGCGCGTGGCAGCGGTGACCCGGGCGGAGCGTTTGTTCCACATGGCCGAGCAGGCATGGGAGCAGTTCAATGCCGATTGTCCGCGCCCTGCCGGGGATTGGTCGGCACATGACTGGGAGGCGCGCCGGGGCCGTCGGCTGGCGACATTGGACAAACGAACGACGGAGCTCAAGCAGGTCAGGGCGGGCGCAACGGAGGAAGTCAGGGCGCGATGTGAGGCGGAGGTGCTGCGGCGGACAGATGCTCTGGAGCATCGCTGTTCGGAACTGTTGGTTGACTGGTCCATGGAAGACGGCTTGCTGCCATCCGGTGAAGGGGCCTCGCAGCCAGTTGCTGAGGGAGTCGCTCCAGGCCGGCGGCCCCGTTTGGGCCGCTGAGAAACGCAAGAAGCCCCGCAGATGCGGGGCTATCCTTGACCAGAGAGCGGACCGGCTAAGTCAGTGGAAGGTAGGACCCTTGCGTTGACCTGCTTCTGGTGGCGTAGGCTTCTTGTTCATTCGGCTGGCACGCCATAGCTCCACAGAGCTTGGCATGACGGGCAGCGCGCTGCGATCGACGATAGATCGCCCGACCGCGATACTAGGACGATCAGCTAGGCTAGGCCGGAGGGCGGGAGCGGCAGGGCCGCTTGCCCCGTCATCGACGGATGGCTCTACATCCCGCGAGAGCTGCAAGAGTGCGCCGGCGACATCCCAGGCGTGCTGAACGTCCTCCATGCGCTCCGTCAGCTCTCGCGTAGGCCCTTGCCACAGCAGGTGGCCGAGAAGCTTGGACGCGATTCGAAGTTGAGGGGATGGCATAACGCTCCTTGGCGTGGTGAAAGAGATCTCCATCCAAGCAGGTATTGGTGCTTCGGCAAGTCGCACATCCGTGAGCTCATTCACAAAAATGAACATCACTGGATAGGTGTGCCTTAAGTTCCCTTCTTCTTCTTGGGCCGCGGAGGGATTGCTGCCCCTATTTGACCTATTGGTGCGTCAAAGAAGCTTCTTCTTAGAAACTGCTCAAGGACATGGAGAAGGACCGCAAGGTCCTCATCGTTCGGACTCCAACCACGGTGGGCGGCAGCGTTACCAGCGTTTACGGCCACCTGCATGTGTTCGGCCTCTATCTTTCCTAAACGCCCATCATCTACGAGCTTTTCTATCTTTCTGTTGAGATCTAAGCTCTCGTCGACCCCGAGCAAGAACGTCGCCCTGTCAAAGGCGATTCGCATCCCAATAGCTGTGAGGACATTCAGATTGGCGGCCTTGGCAACATACATTTCATGGACAACTTGCGAGAGCACGCTGTCCTTTCGATGCAGATCCCAAGTCCAGTCGGGCTTTTCAGACTTGGGCTCTGGCGGCGGATAGACGGACACCGTCTTCGGGTAGAACATCTCATCCTGACCGGATTCCGGATCAAACTTTACGTCCCAGTCTTCTGAGTGCCAGCTCTCAATCTTGTAGAAAACTGTCTCGCATCCACGACATCGGAGAAGTTGATGGCTTGCGCCTCCCCACATTGGATGCTCCGGATGCGTATGGTCTTCGCTCTCTTCTGACAGGTCATGCAAAAGATCACAAGATCGCTCTCCACCGCATCGTGGACAGGGAGTTCGGACGATGCGCTGGTCACTCACGTTGCAATCTCCGGCCCGGTCTTGACTGGACGGGCAGCGGCTCGACGTCGACGCCTTGGCGGAGGTAGCGCGCTTCGAAGCTTCTTGGCCTCCGCCTTCAACCTTGTTCCGCGTTCTTGATCGAGATTTCCTATATTTTCGAGCTGACCTACTAGTCCACGTTTGGCCTTGATGGTTGCCTGGCCGCTCTCAACCTCAGCCCGAGCCTCATGCATCTCCTTGTGCTTCTTGTTAGGGGCTCGACTGATGCCATGCCGAAATGCCCGGCCCGTGACGACCTTGGCGCGGGTCTTCCGAAATAGTTTTGCCTTCTCAACTTTCGAGCTAAAGCCGAACCTTCTCAGCAAACGATCCAGCCACTGGATATCGCCGTGCCCGATTGTGTTTCCAGTGATGGCGACATCGTCCACATAAAGCGTAAATGTGCCCCCCTGATTGGCCACACGCTGGGCGATTAGGTCAAACATGTCGCGACAGGCCCAAAAAGAGACGAGCACACTGGCCGGGGATCCAGTTGCCAACTTCCCTTGGTAGCAGACTAAGTCAGCCATCGCATCCGCAACATCTCCTGGGCATTGGAAGACATTCCTGAAAAGCCTGAAGACACGTTGACGTGTGATGCTGGGATAGAAATCGGAAACATCAACCGTTACGGTTGCCCCCGCCGCTAGCATGTGCTGCTCGGAGTTGGAGAGGTGAGATCGCTTGGGGATTCCTGAGTGAAGATAGTCTGGCACGCGGACTTGTTTGAGCAGCACGTTAAGCCGCTTCTGAAGCGGTTTGACGACCCCATTCGGGGCTTGAATCAGGCGCATCTTCCCCGTCCTTGGGTGAGCTTGGTCGAACTCGCTGAAGTTATCCGGACGTTTGCACAGGGCGCGAAGGGCACTCGGAGAGCCCTTCCATTCGAGAAATCTCGCGAGTGCCTTTAGCGTCGGCAGCCGATACAGCGCCGAAGAACTAATGTCATAGCGATTCGCGCTTTTTCGGGGAAGCGTCATGGTCGGTGTCCAGGGTCCATTCCAGAACTTTCATCAGCCTCTTGGCGTTCCTTTGTCGGCGCTCCGAGGGGCCCTCGATTGCTTCGGCGAAGCTTAGGAACGTTGAAGGTGGCACATCGAATACTTCTGCAAACTTGTGTAGAAGCTCGACTGACGCGGCTTTCTTACCTGACTCGATCTCAGAAAGGTGAGAGCGTGATATGCCCAAGCGCTCCGCTAGCTCACCTTGTTGCATTCGGTGAACCTCGCGGACCGTCTTTAAAGCCTTGTGGAGCATTTCCTCTCTTCCTGCATGTGTAGATAAAAAGGAGGGTGCTACTGATAGGTCTTAGAGTCCGAATGTCCTGCGCCGCGCTTAGCGATCAAAGTGATCATACAACTTCCACACGATCATCAAGAGACGGAACAACCACGGACCACAAAAAACCCGTTTGAACCATTTCAGCAGCAGCTGGCGCTTGTCATCTTTCCTGTCAACAGGTGAAACCATGTTGGTATCCTCGATGCACCTCCCCGGGATTGGAGAGGCTCCGTTGCTACATCGAGTGTGGGGAAACGCCAGTTACTACCCTCCTCCAATCTATGGCTGCGAGCCGTTGCCGCAGCCACCTGACCCTTCCCGATGGTCCCGACCGTTGCCGGCCGCTGACGCGTCGCTCGGAGTGTTTTGGGCTGTTCGCCCTCGAGTAGTCGCCTACTCACACCATGGCACGGATTGTTGCTCCCCGCGATGACGGAGTCAGACTAACAGGCACTGATCCCGATGTCGCTTAGAGCGACATCGTGTCGTTGATGTCGTTCAGCATCCGCTCATTTTATATGTTGCGACGATGTTGCGATTTAGATGCAGTTGTCGCTCGTGAAGCGAAATGGTCATTGCTGCACAAGGGTTTGCTTGCATATGATCCCGCTGCACCCATCGTGCTTCATCAGGGGGGGGTGTTCGGGCTGCTTCTGGGTCACGCGGGGTCCATCTTGAGGCGGGTGCGGGCACGGGGTGGCCGCGGATGACCATTGTAGGGGAGGCAGCCGGAGTCGGGGCCGCTGGCACAGGGTGCCGTTGTCGGCGATCTTCGCAGACGGTATAAGTGCGCCGGTCCCCGTTTCCCGAGCGCGCCGCACCGATGCACCCTGGCCATCTCCTGGCTCTGCTCGCTCTGCCCCTGCTGGCCACCGTTTTTCGTGTCGTGCGGTTCGCCAGATCGGACGGAGAGGTCCGTATCGCGATCTGGGATTGTGTCTGGGACCAGCTGCGCGCGATGGCCGTGTTCGGCATTCTCGGCCCACCCATTGGCCTGCTGCCTTTCGCGCTGGGCGCGCTGGTCATCGACGGCGAACTGAAGCACTTCGTGCTGTTGGTGCCTCTGTCATTGTTGTCCTATCTCGTTGGTGCTGTTCCCGCCCTGGCCAGCGCAGCAGCGGTAGGGGCGATCGCGCCGTGGCTGGCCGGTTGGCGCGCGCTGTGGACCTGTTCTGCGATCGGGTTCGCTCAGTCGCTGGTCTGGTTCGTCGTCGTTGACCTTACCGACACGATTGTTACGGGGGCCGCGTGTGGCGGCGTGGCAGGGATGGCCTGCGCACGCGTGTTCTTCGGCTCGCCCGGCAAAGAGCGGCTGGCGCGCTGACCCAGTGGTCACCATCAGGAAGCGCCGGGTAGGCGGCTGTCAGCCCTCCGCCACCGGCCCCGCCAGCATGGCCGCCCGACGCGCGCGGTAGACCTCCGGCGTCTGAGGTTTGATGAACAAGGCCGTCAGCTCGGGATACTCGCGTTTCACTGCCTGCTCGATGCGGGTGATGCACTCCTCGATCTGCGGGGTCCTGCGGTCGTCCTCGAACTCCGCGCTCAGCATGGCCACCACCTGGTTGGGGCCCATCTGCATGGTGCTCAGGCCGTTGGCACGGCGTACGTCCGGATCGGCATTGGCCACCTCCAGGATGCGTTGCGCCACATGCGCATCCGCGGGCTCGCCGACCAGCAGGCCCTTGGTTTCGCGGGCCAGCAGGAACGCGGTCGCGGCCAGCACGGCGGCGATGCACAGCGAGGCCACGCCATCCAGCACGGGCATGTCCAGCAGCTGCGCGGCGATCAGGCCGATCATCGCAAAACCCAGCCCGAGCAATGCGGCGCTGTCTTCCAGCAATACGGTGAAAGTGGTGGGATCCTTGCTGCGCCGGAATGCTTCGAAGTAGCCCATGCTGCCCTTGGTGGCGCGGAATTCGCGCAGCGCGATCCACCACGAGGCACCTTCGAACAGCATCGAGACGCCGAGCACGATGTAACTCACCAGATGGTTGGTGGCCGGCTCCGGGTGCAGGATGTGCTGCACGCCCTGATAGCCGGACACGATGGCACCGGCGGCGAACACCAGCAGGGCGACGATGAAGCTCCAGAAGTACAGCTCGCGCCCATGCCCGAACGGATGCGCTGCGTCGGGCTTGCGCTCTGCGCGGTTGAGGCCGTACAGCAACAGCAGTTCGTTGATGGTGTCGACCAGCGAATGCACGCCTTCGCTGGCCATCGCCGAACTGCCGGACAGGCCGGCGGCGATGAACTTGGCGATGGCGATGGCGAGGTTGCCGGCGAGTGCGGCGTAGACGACGAGACGGGAGCCGGACGGCTTGGCCATGGCAGGGCAGACGGGTGGGGGACCCCATCATCGGCAAGCGGCCGTGCCGGCTGCGTGCAGGGCGCGCGGCGGGTAATCCTGCGGCAATGTGGTGGCGGGGTGCGGCATGCTAGATTCGGGCCATCCCCATGCAAGGACGGCATCGTGATCAACAGCTTACGAATCGCACCGCTGGCGTTGGCCTGCCTGCTGCCCACTGTTGCCCAGGCCGGACCTGCCGCCGCCGCGCCGCCCGGGCGCAGCCCGCCGGCTGCGCATTGCCTGGATGCCCGCGACGTGCGTAAGGTCGAGCAGGCCGGTCCGGAGGCGATCGCCGTTCGCGGAGGCAATGGCGTGGCCTACCGGATTGATTTCAGCGGCGCCGGTTGCCCCGGCATCAACGAGGCCAGCCAGGTCCGTCTGGAAGCCCCCGCCGGTTGGACCTGCGGCCGTCCGAGCGAGAACCTGGTGGTGGATGGCCGCATCTGCGGGATCAGTGCGGTGAGCGTGATCGACGACCGCGAATTTGCCGAAACAGCGCGCGCTAGCAGCCGCCAGTTCGCGTCCACGCTGCCGGGGGTGGAGGTCACCGGCAAGGCTGCCGGCAGAAGCGGTGAAAGCAGCCCGCGGCACACCGTCCAGGGCTCGGCGGACTTCTGTTTCGCTACCCGCCACGTACGCAGCTGGAACGAGGACCCGCAAGGCGTAGTGGTGGAAACCAACCCGCGCCGCAACGGTGGCAATCGCTACTATCGGGTAGAACTGGGGGGCAGCTGCAGCATCCTGGCCGGCGCGCAGTCGGTCGATTTCCAGTCCGGCTTCCAGAATGGATTGATCTGCGGCAACCCGGGCGATCGCATCGTCATGGTCGGCGTGATGGCCGGGGACCTGCGCTCGGACACGCCGCGATTCGCGCGCCCGGGCTGCGAGGTGCTGGCGGTGTATCCGAAGGACTGATCGGACGCCTCGTTGCTGCGGCAGGCGGGAGCGGCATGGCATCATCGCCGCCTTGTCCTGCGGTGTGATTGTCGATGCGAACCTACCTGCTATGCCTTGCCTTGTTGCTTGCGCCGCTGCTGCCGGCGCAGGCCAGGCCGCCCCAGCCGCAGAACGGTGACCTGCTGTTTGTCACCGCCGCCACGACCGGCCTGAGTGGTGCGATCAACGATGCGACCGGCAAGCCCGGTGCGGTGAGCTATGACCACGTCGCGCTGATCGCACGCGAATCCGGCGGCGCGGTCGTGCTGCACGCCGATGACAAGGGATCGCGCGAGCAGACCCTGGACAGCTTCCTCGATGAGGCCCGGGCCAAGCACCGCCACGTGGTGCTGTACCGGCTCAAGCGCGAACAACGCGCGGCCATTCCGGCGGCCATCGCCAAGGCGCGCACGCTGCTCGGCAAGCCCTACAACTTCACCTACGTGCAGGATGAGGACAGTTACTACTGCTCGGATTTCATCGAGCGCGCGTTCCGTGCGCAGCAGGTATTCGCCACCCAGCCGATGAACTTCAAGAACCTGCAGACCGGAGAAATATCGCCGTACTGGGTGGAGTTCTACCGCAGCCGCGGCATGGACGTGCCACAGGGGGCGCCGGGCACCAACCCCAACGACATGGCGTCCGCGCCGGTGCTTGAACGTATAGGAGAACTGGAATGATGCGCCTGTTGTGGTCCGGTGTGTTTGCGATGCTGGTGGTGGGCTGCGCCAGCGCGGGCGAGCGGGCAGCTGCCCAACGCGGTAATGGCGCGCCGTACGAGATCATCGGCAGCCAGGTATGGGAGGTGCCGGATCCGGTCTCCGGGCGTGATTACCAGGTATTCGTGCAGCTGCCGGCGTCGTATGAAAAGGAGCCGGCGCGCCGCTATCCGGTGCTGTATGTCACCGATGCAGACTATGCCTTCCCGGTACTGCGCCAGGTAGGGCGCCGGCTGGGCAGTTCGGTGCAGGAGTTCATCCTGGTCGGCGTGTCCTATGCGGTGGGCGAAGAAGGCATGCCCAGCCGCCGCCGCGACTACACGCCCACCGCCAACGGTGCGGAGGGTGCGCCGGAGGATGCCGAGCATGGCGGCGGGGCGGCGCACGCCGCTTACCTGCGCGACCAGGTGCTGCCGTACGTGGCCCAGCGCTTCCGCACCGATGAAACGCAGCGCCTGTTCCTGGGGCATTCCTACGGTGCACTGCTGGGCACGCAGATCCTGCTGAGCGAGCCGTCGCTGTTCTCCGGCTATGTGCTGGGCAGCCCGTCCTACTGGTTCGACCAGCACGTGATGGAGCGCATGGAAAAGGCGTCGGCGGTGACCCTGAAGGACATGCCGGCCAAGGTGTATTTCTACATCGGCGAGTACGAGGCGAAGCGGGTCGGCGATCCGCGCTACCTGCAGGACGATGACATGGTGGAAGACGCGCGGCGCATGGAACGCACGCTGCGCGGCCGGCACTATCCCTCGCTGGTGATGCGGCTGGACGTGTTGAACGACGAGGACCACCTGAGCATCGCCCCGCGTGGCTTCACGCTGGGGCTGCGCTATCTGTTGCCGGGAAAGTCCGCGCCGTAGTGGCGAGCGTGGTCGCCACCTGAAGCATCCGCCGAGAAGGGCTCGGCGCTGCCACGCCATGGCTCGCATGGCGTGGCACCATCACGGCCTACGGGTCGGGGGGCATGAAGAATTCGACCTTGCCGCAGCCGCTGCACAGGAACGTTTCAAAGCGTCTGCGGTCGACCAGCAGTTCGCCGATGTTGCCCATCAGGACGGGCCACAGGCGGGTGCCTTCGTGCAGTTGCAGGGTGCCGCCGAACTGCATCGGCGATTGGCAGCGAAGGCATTCCGCTGGCGGGTAGTGGCCTCGTTGCTCGGGTGGCACGGAGGGATCGAAACCGCAGTGGATGCAGAGGGCGCAGTCCTGTGGCACCGAGGTGCCGCATCGGTTGCATGACCAGTGGATCATGGCGTGTGCTCTTCCTGAGATGTTGCCTGCAGCATTCCACAACGATGTTCATGGGGAAAGTCCGTCGCGCATGGCGTGCTGCCACGGTCATGCAGGCTGCAGGCGGATGTCGGGGTGGCTGGCGAAGATCTCCAGCACGATGTCGAAGTAGGTCTGCCCGTGGCCCTGCTGCAGCGCGAGAAGCTGTGCCTGCAGGGGGGCGGTGTTGAACGTTCCCGGCTGGTCCAGCTTGTGCTGCAGCCAGGCGGTCGTCGCGGCCACACCGAGCGCGGCGCGGCTGGTTTCCATGTCCTGCCAGACCACGGTGACGGCCTGCTGGCCCTGCAATGCGCCATAGCCGCCGTACAGCAGGTCATCCAGCGCATCCAGGCTGTTGCCAAGCGCCCAGTCTTCGTCTGCCATGAATACGCGGTTGAGTTCGGCGTAGAGCGAAGGGATATCGACGATGGCGCTGCCCTGCAGGGTGAACTTAATGCTCATCCGGTGCACCGCGAGGATGCGCGTTGACACTGTTGCTGCCCGTTCTGCATTAGATTGCCCGCTTTCCTGGTCCTGGCGTCTGCAGTTTTGTCGACTTCCATCTACCCGGGCAAGGCCCAACGCGGTTTCCCGTTCACCGACGGGGCTGCTGCCGATTGCATCCGCAGCGTTGACTGGCAGGCCACGCCGCTGGGGCATCCGGACGGCTGGCCATCGGCATTGCGCAGTGCCACCAGCCTGATGCTGGCCAGCCCGGAAAGCATGTACCTGGCGTGGGGCGATGAGCTGGTGTTCCTGTTCAACGATGCCTACCGCCCGATCCTCGGCCCGCGTCGGGAGCAGGCAATGGGGGCGCCACTGCGCACGCTGTGGGCAGACGCCTGGGGCGCGGTGAAGGGGCCGGTCGAACAGGCCTTGGCCGGTGAAGGATCGCGTTTCGAGGACATGCCGGTGCGGATGAACCGGTACGGGGCCGAGGAGGACACCTGGTGGACGTTCTCGTTCTCGCCGATCCACCGGGATGATGGCAGCGTGGGCGGCGTGTTCTGCGTGACCCGCGAAGTCACCGAGGTGGTCGTGGCGCAGCAGCGGCTGGCGCGCGAGAACGAGCGACTGATCGCGCTGTTCGAGAAATCACCGATGTTCATGGCCTTCCTGAGTGGCCCGGAGCATCGGGTGGAGCTGGCCAACCCGCGCTATGCCGAAATGGTCGGGCATCGGCCGGTGATAGGCGAGCGGTTGGCCGATGCGATCCCGGAAGTCATCGACCAGGGCTACCTGCCGCTGCTGGACCAGGTGTACCTCAGCGGCGAAACCTATATCGGCACGGAAGTAACCTACGATCCGGTGAGCACCGATGGCAGCGTGGTCGAGCCGCGCAAGCTGGATATCGTGTTCCAGCCGGTCAAGGACGCGGCCGGGCAGTCGGTCGGCGTGTTCGTGCAGGGCCTGGATGTCACCTCGCAGGTGGCGTTGCAGCGCAGCCTCCGGCGCAGCGAAGCGCGGCACCGGCAGATCATGGACAGCGCGATGGACTACGCCATCTTCGCCATGGACCTTGAAGGCCGCATCACCCTGTGGAACGAAGGGGCGCGGCACACGCTGGGCTGGACCGAAGCGGAGATGCTGGGGCAGACCCCGGAGCGCTTCTATATCGAAAAGGACCGCGTGGCAGGCCGGTTCCAGCACGGCATGCGGGTGGCACTGGCCGAAGGCGGGCTGTCGGGTGAGCGCCCGTTCCTGCGCAAGTCCGGCGAAACCTTCTGGGCGCAGGGCGCGCTGACCCTGCTGCGCGACGAGGAGGGTACCGCGATCGGCTTCGTCATCGTGCTGCGCGACCGCACCCTGGAGCGTGCGGCCATCGATGCGCTGGCCGCCAGCGAGCGGCGGCTGGGCGCGCTGGTCGGGGCCTCGTCGCAGGTGCTGTATTCGTTGTCTGCGGACTGGGCCGAGCGCCGGCAGATCCTGCGCCAGGGCGACACCGCGCAATTGCTCGCGCCGGACTGGAACTGGCGCGAAGCGTTCGTGCATCCCGATGACCGCGCCGCGTTGGACGCGGCCATCGCCGAGGCGGATGCGCACAGGAAGCCGTTCGAGATCCAGCACCGCACGCCGCCGCGCAACGGCACCCACCGCTGGGTGCTGATGCGGGTGGTGCCGATGTTCGATGCCGAAGGCCGCGTCAGCGAGTGGTTCGGCACGGCAACGGACGTCACCGAAAAACGCGAGGCCGAAGAGCGGCTGCAGCAGCTGACGGTCACCCTGGAAGAGCGCGTGCGCGAACGCAGCGCCGAACTGTTGATGACCGAAGAGAAGCTGCGGCAGAGCCAGAAAATGGAGGCGGTGGGCCAGCTTACCGGCGGCATCGCGCACGACTTCAACAACCTGCTGACGTCGGTGTCGATGGGGCTGGAACTGCTGGAGATGCGGGTTGCGCAGGGGCGCATCGACGACCTGGGCCGCTACGTGGAGATGGCGCGTTCCGGTGCCGACCGCGCCGCGGCTTTGACCCAGCGCCTGCTCGCGTTCTCGCGCCGGCAGACCCTGGCCCCTACCGGGGTGGTCGTGGAGCAGATGGTGCTGGGGATGATGGAGATCATCTCGCGCTCGCTGGGGCCGTCGATCACCATCGGCACCCACTTCGCCGATGGCAGTGCCGCCGTGCAGGTCGATGGGCCGCAGCTGGAGAACGCGCTGTTGAACCTGTGCATCAACGCGCGCGATGCGATGCCGGGCGGGGGTGCGCTGGATATCAGCAGCGACGTGGTAGAGCTGGCGGGCAGCGAGGCGGTGGCACTGGAGCTGCCGCCGGGGCCGTATGTGCGGCTGTCGGTGCGCGACACCGGCACCGGCATGGAAGCCGACGTGGTAGCGAAGGTGTTCGAGCCGTTCTTCACCACCAAGCCGATCGGCCAGGGAACCGGTCTGGGCCTGTCGATGATCTACGGATTCACCCGTCAGTCCGGCGGCCAGGTGCAGGTGGAGTCCCGGCCGGGCGAGGGCACCACGATGCACCTGTATCTGCCGCGGCTGGTCGAAGGCATGCAGGCAGCGGACGCTACGCCGCCGGTGGCGCTGGACAGCGACGTCCTGCGCGGCCCGATGCGCACGGTGCTGCTGGTCGAAGACGAAACCGCGGTGCGCGTGCTGGTCAGCGAGGTGCTGGTGTCGGCGGGGTACCGGGTGATCGAAGCCTCCGAAGGCCCTCCCGCGCTGGATGTGCTGCGGTCGGTGGAAGTGATCGACCTGCTGGTGACCGATGTGGGGCTGACCGGCCCGTTGAATGGCAGGCAGGTGGCCGACGCCGGGCGACAGTGCCGGCCTGGCTTGCCGGTGCTGTTCATCACCGGCTACGCCGCTAGCGCGGCGGTGGGCGCCGGGCACCTGGAACCGGGCATGGAAGTGCTGGCCAAGCCGTTCGCCGCCGCCGAGCTGGTGCGACGCGCGAATGCGTTGCTGGACCCCGGCCAGCACGCCGGACGGCCGTCTGGTCAGCACACCGCTGGCTGAACGGGACAGGCGACCTGCACGGTATCTCCACGCGAATTCACCCGGGTTTGCCATCGTCGCGGGAAGACTGGCGACATACACCCGGAACGCCAAGGAGTCCCCGATGAAGATGTCCATCCCCCTGCTCTGTGCTGGCGCCTTGTTGGCCGCCTCCTCGGCCGTGTCCGCACAGTCCTACGGCCCGCGCGATGAAGGCCGCCGCTTCGACGATGGCAGCCGCGTGGTGTGCCGCAACGTGGAAGTGCAGCGCAACAGCAAGGACTCCAACCGTATCGCCGGTACTGCCACCGGCGCGGTGGTCGGTGGCCTGCTCGGCAATCAGGTCGGCGGCGGCAACGGCAAGAAGCTGGCTACCGTGGCCGGTGCGGTAGCCGGTGGTGCGGCAGGCCGCAACATCCAGGGTCGCCACCAGCAGAAGACCGGTGACCGCGTGGTCGAACGCCGCTGCGAGCGCGAGTACAGGTAACCGTAGGCCCTGCCGGCTCGCCCGGCAGTGGGCGCATCAGGAGGGCGGCTTCGGCCGCCTTCCTGCGTTTGTGGCATATTCCGGCGACTGCCAAGGATGACCCGCCGTGAACGAATCGCAAGCGCCTGCAACGCCGCTGCCGCAAGCCATGGTCGATGGCAGCGAGCGCCTCTCCCGCGTCCGTGACCGTACCGACGAACTGGAGCTTTTCATCTCCGGCCTGCTTGCCTTCACCCTGCTCGCCGTGCCCGGGCGCATCTTCGATGCGTGGGCGACCAACACCGTGCATACCGAAGGCATCCATGCGCACGCGCTGTGGTTTGGCTTCAGCATCGCCGTCGGCCTGTGCTACGTGGTGGCCATCGCCTTGATCGCTCATCTGGCGATCCGCGGCTACTGGGTCGGCCTGATCGGATTGAAGACCCACTTCCCGCAGGGCATCCGCTGGGACCGCATTCCGCTGCTGGGCGGGGTGTCCCGCGACCACTACCAGCGCATGGTGTCCACCCTGGAGCAGTCCATCGCCGGTGCCGATCGGCTGGCGTCGGTGCTGTTTTCGACCACGCTGCTGTTCGCCTTGACGATGGTCTGGACCGGGCTGCTGACCGCCGTCCTGCTGGCGATCGCCGGCGTGGTCGGCGCACTGCTGGGGGCTCCGGACCAGGTCGCCCTCACCGTACTGGGCGTGGCCTACGTTCTGTTCACGGTGACCAGCGTGCTGCCGCTGGTGCTGGAACGCGCGGTGCTGCGCCGGCGTGCGCGCGGGCTTCCAAGCGAAGGGCTGGAGCGCGCGGTGCGCGTGGTGCTGCGCGGCATGGGCTTCGTGCTGCCGTTGCGCCTGCTGCTTCCGGTGCAGCTGACCCTGCAGAGCAATCTCTACGCGCGCAATTTCTACGTGGTCTACTTCGGCGCGGTGATGCTGGCGATGGTGATCGGCGGGGTGCAGACCTTCAACTCGACCCGCTTCGCCCTGTTCAACCGCTATACCGTCGTCACCGACGAGGCCGTGGACCATGGCATGGCCAGCGCGCACTACGAATCCCTGCGCTCCGAACATGATCGGCTGCTGCGCTACCCGATGATCCCCGCCGACCAGGTCAGCGAGTCACAGCTGCGGCTGTTCATCCCGCACCAGCCACAGCGCGACAATTCGGTGGCACGCCGCCTGTGTACCGATACCTTGCCCACGGGCGCCAACGTGGCCGAAGGCGAGCAGGCCGCGCGCACCGCCGTGGCCTGCCTGGCGCGGCTGTGGACGATCACCCTCGACGGCGCGCCGGTCGCGCTGGATGCCTTCGTGCCGATGGAGCGACGCGACCTGGAAATGCGCGGGCTGGTCGGCTATCTGCCGCTGCAGGGACTCACGCCCGGACGCCACGACCTGCGCCTGGTGTGGAATGCGCAGAGCACGGCCAAAGGACGGGAGCGACGTCGCGAGTTCCGGATTCCGTTCTGGTACGCGCCGGACTGACGGCGCGGCGATCCCGGATCGTCCGCTCCGCCACCTCCGGCGTCGTGGCTGGCCTCAGCGGCCCAGCACCGCGGCGAACTCATCCAGCTGCTGGTCGCTGGTCGACCACGCCGTGACGAAGCGCACCGGCACCTCATCAGCGCCCAGTGGCATCGACGCAGGCAGGCTGTCCGGGTACCAGTCGTAACACTGCACGCCGGCAGCGAGCAGGCGCTCCAGCAGCGCCTTGGGCATCACCACGAACACTTCGTTGGCCTGCACCGGCCAGGCCAGGCGGATGTCCGCGTGTGCCTGCAGGGTGGCGGCCAGCACCTGCGCGGCGTGGTTGGCCTGGCCGGCGAGTTCCAGCCAGTGGTCGTCCTGCAGCCATGCGTTGAACTGGGCGCCGAACAAGCGTCCCTTGGACACCAGCTGGCCCGCGCGCTTGCGCCGGTAGTCGAAACCTTCGGCGAGCGCCGGCTTGAAGAAGACCACCGCCTCGGCGGCCAGCGCGCCGTCCTTGGAGGCGCCGAAGGACAGCACGTCGATGCCGGCATGCACGGTCATTTCGGCAGGCGTGCAGCCCAGCGCCGCCACCGCGTTGGCGAAGCGCGCGCCGTCCATGTGCACGTGCAGGCCATGCGCATGGGCCACCTCGGACAGCGCCTTCAGTTCGGCGGGCGTGTAGACCAGGCCGTTTTCGGTGGCCTGTGCCAGCGACAATGCCGACGGCTTGACACTGTGCGGCCGCGCATCGGGCAGCCGCTTGAGCGTAGCACGCAGCGCCGCTGGGGTGATCTTGCCGCTGTCGGTGGCGATCGGCAGCAGGCGCGCACCCCCGGTGAAGAATTCCGGTGCAGTGGATTCATCGCTGATCAGGTGCGCCTGAGCGTGGCACAGGATGGCATTCCACGGCTGCGCCAGTGCGGACAGCGCCAGGCAGTTGGCGGCGGTACCGGTGGCCACGAAGAAGGCCTTGACGTCGTGGTCGAACACGCGCGCGATGGACTGTTCGGCCTGTTGTGTCCATGTGTCGTTGCCGTACGGCGCGGCGGTTCCCGAGGACGCCGCCACCAGCGCGTCGAGGATGCGTGGCGAGACGCCGGACTGGTTGTCGCTGCCGAAATTCATGTGCTGCCCTGCGATGGATGACATCGTCCAAGCGTACATCCTGCGGCCGCGTGCCGGCGCTTTTGTGCACGCAATGCGCTGGAGCTGAAAGCAACGGCCGGTCGCGCCGAACAATTCGATCACCCGTGCAGAACGGAAAATTAAGTTTTCGATTGCTCTAATGCGCACGACCGATCTGTCGTGATCGGCACACAATTCGCACCCTCTGCCAGCGCCGCCGCGTTGCGCGTGCTCCCCCTGGATTGACCTGTGCGCCGCTCGGCTGCGGGCTGGGCAGGTGCATGCCTTCGTCTGGCGGCGCGTCTCCAAAGGACCACCCCCTGCATGCTCCAGCCTGCCACGTCGATCCGCCCGCGCCGCCGCGTTGCTGCCTCCCTCCTGCTGCGCCGCGCGCTGCTTCCTTCGATGATCGCCGGCATGGTGGGCGTGGCCCAGGCACAGGATCCTTCACCGGCGCCAGCGCCAGCGCCGGCCGCGCCAGCGGCCACCCAGGAACTGGATTCAGTGCAGGTGCGTGGCGTGCGCGGCAGCGCGACCGGCTCGGTGGATGCCAAACAGGCGAAGGCGGAAATCAGTGATTCGGTGGTCGCCGAAGACATCGGAAAGCTGCCTGACAACAGCGTGGCCGCCGCACTGCAGCGGGTCACCGGCGTGCAGGTGGCGCGCGGCGGCGCGGAAGTCGGCACGGTGCTGGTGCGCGGGCTGCCGGACGTGGTGACCACCTTCGATGGCCGCAATGTGTTCACTGCCAGCGGACGCGGCATTGCCCTGCAGGATATCCCCGCCGACCTGCTGCAGAGCGTGGACGTGTACAAGACCGGCAGCGCGAAGTTCCTGGAAGGGGGCATCGGTGGCACCATCGACGTGCACCTGCGCAAGCCCTTCGACCTGGACAAGGACACCACGCTGGCCGGCAGCATCAGCGCCGTGCAGGGCGACCAGGCCGGTGAAAGCAAGCCCAATGGAAGCCTGACCGCCGCGCACAACTGGGACAGCGGGCACGGGCGGATGGGCGTGCTGGGCAGCACCTCGTTGCAGCAGCGCCCCTACCAGGAAAGCAACAGTTTCCATGGCACCTACGACCGTGTCGCCAATCCGGCTGATCCCTCGCAGGAGATCTTCGTGCCGTACAACGCCGGCGGGCTGGTGGCCAACAACACGCACAAGCGCCGCTCGGCCAACTTCACCTTCCAATGGGCGCCCACGGACAACAGCGAGGTGTACCTCGATACGTTCTACGTCAATTACGAGGGCCGCAACAACGTCAACTACTGGATGCCGTTCCCCGGCCTGGTGAACCCGGAAAACGTGGACGCTGTCAGCCTGCGCCCAGGCAGCAACGTGATGGACGGTTTCGTGGCGCGCGACCTGTACACGCTGTCCAGCACGCAGGCCCACAAGCAGACCTCCGATACCTTCCAGGCCGCGTTGGGCGGCAAGTGGCACAACGACACCGTCAGCCTGTCCACCGAACTGGCGTATACGTGGAGCACCAACAAGCACCGTGCCATGACCCTGGACATGGGCATGGACGCGCCGTTGATGCACATGCGCGATGCCGGTGGCGTGCCCGATACCTGGGTCACCCAGGCCGATGGTTCGGCCTACGATGTGACCAACCCGGCCAACTGGTACCTCAGCCAGTACTACGACAGCTGGGATGAGCAGAAGGGCGAGGAGTGGGCGTGGCGCGGCGACAGCACGTTCCAGTTCGACGCCGGTCCGTTCAGTTCACTCGATGCCGGCCTGCGGCTGAGCCGTCGCACCGCGTCCAACCATGGCGGCGGTCCGGGAGCGATGGACAACATCAGCGGCCGCCGCGTGCTTGCCAGCGATGTCCCCGGGCTGGCCGCGGTATCACCGGGCGGGATGCTCGATGGTGCGCGCGCGTTCTCCACCGACCGCTGGGCCGTCGCCAACGCGGCCTACCTGCTGCAGCAGACCGCGCAGCTGCGCCAGGTCATGGGCCAGTCACCGGATGCACCGCCGGAGCTGGCCTCGCTGTTCTTCGACAACCGCGAAGACAACTACGCCGCCTACCTGCAGCTCAACTGGGGTACCACGCTGGGCAGCATCCCGGTGGATGGCCGCATCGGCGTGCGCGCCACACGGCTGGAGTCCGAGCTCAGTGGCACGCGCAGCGTCGATGGGGTGGACGTGCCCAGCCAGATCGAGACATCGCAGACCAGGTTCCTGCCCAATGCCAGCGCCAACGTCTCGTTGCGCGAAGACCTGATCCTGCGGCTGTCCGCTAGCCAGACCATCGCCCGACCGAACTTCGCCGACCTCAATCCGCAGCTGAGCCTGTATGAGTCGACCGACAGCCTGCCGGCGCGTGGAAACGGCGGTAATCCGGACCTGCAGGCGGTGGAATCGAAGAATCTTGATGCGTCGCTGGAGTGGTATTTCCAGCCCGGCTCGCTGCTGTCGGCCGCGGTGTTTCATCGCAGGCTGGACGGCTACGTGCAGAGCTACGCCGATGACGAAGTGATCGCTGGCACCACGTATTCGATCACCCGCCCGCGCAATACCGGCGAAGGTACCCTGAAGGGATTCGAGGTGGGCTACAGCCAGTTCTACGACTTCCTGCCGGGCTGGTTGTCCGGCTTCGGCACCCAGCTCAACTACACCCGCATCAGTGCGGAAGCCGAATCGCCGACGGGTCAACTGCAGCCGCTGACCAACGTATCCAAGCACGCGTTCAACGCGGTGCTGATGTACCAGTACGAGCGCTTCTCCGCGCGGCTGGCGTGGAACCGGCGCACCGATTACGCGACCAGCTTCAACAGCTCCGGCGACCAGCCCAGCGAGATCCGCCAGGGCGACGAGGACTGGCTGGACGTGGCGCTGAACTACGACATCAACGAGCACATCACCGTGTTCGCCGAAGCGACCAACCTGCTCGGCGGTTCGACCCGCAACTACTTCGGCAGTCCTGCCTTCCCGCGCGACTTCGCCTCACCCGAGCGCACCTACACGGTGGGGGCACGCTTCCGCCTGTAACCGCCGCCGGAACCGTTGCCGAGTACGTGTGATGCGCCTCTCATCCGGGCCGTCGACGGCGCGGCGCGTTTCGCGTTGACCGGTGACAGCGGGCGGTTCGCCAGCCATGGCGGCTGGCGGCATTCGCGGATCCGCCGCGAAGAGGGCTGAACGGGCCAGCCGCGCCGGATGGGATGACTCAGTCGTCCCGTCCTGTCACACCCGCTGCCAGCGCTACACGGGTGCCATCCAGCAGGCCACGGCTCAGCCGGCCTTCTTCGATGAACAGCAGTTCGCCGTTCTCGCCGTTCTTGATGCTGCTGTCCACCGCGATGACGCGGTCGCCATGGAAGCTGCTGACGTGCGGCATCGAGGTGTGGCCGACCACGATGCGTTTCAGCCCGAGGCGATCGAGCACCGCCTGCACGCCATCGGTATCCAGCCGGCCGTCGAAGTAGCCTCGGTACCAGATCGGGCTGGTCTTGCCGTCATACAGGGGCGCGGTGGCCGGGTCGGCTTTCACCTGGTCGCGCGGGGTGCCCAGCGATGCGCGGTAGGCCGCGTTGGTGGCCGCCGGGTCCAGTGCCAGCGCGAGCGCGTCCGGTGAGATGCCGCCGTGCAGGAACAGGGTGTCGCCGATGCGCAGCAGCACCGGCCGGGTGCGCAGCCATTGGCCTATCACCGAGTCCGGACCGTACAGCTGCGGGTAGCTGCGACCGAGCAGCTGCGCACTGCGCAGGTACTTCGGATTGACGTAACGCAGGTCGTCGTACAGCACCATTGTTTCGTGGTTGCCCAGTACGAAGTGCACCGCGCCGCCGGCGGCGCTGGCCTGTTGCTGCAGGCCGTACAGCAGCCAGAACGCTTCGGTCACCTTCGGCCCGCGATCGAACACATCGCCTGCCACGACCAGCGTATCGGTGCCCCGAGCCCAGCGGTCCTGTGCATCGATGATGCCGTTGGCGCGCAGCAACCGTACCAGCAGGTCGTACTGGCCGTGGATGTCGGACAGCACGACGATGCGCGGCGCGGCGGGCAGCACGTCCATCGGCGGGACTGCCGCGGGGGCGATGTCCACGGGATGCGGATAGCCACAGACCGGCGCGATGCGGCGGGCCGTCTGCTCATGGCTGACCACCTTGTCATCGCAGATCCAGCGCGCCTGCAACGTCTCGCCGTCACGCACCACGTAGGGGCCGTCGGCATCGACGTGGGCGGCCGGAGCGGGCACATCGCGTGCACCGGATGCGCTGCTGGCCAGCAGGCCGACCAGCAGCAGGAAGGGCAGGGAGCGGTGGATCATGGCAGTGGGTCCGGAAGGAGACGGGCGGGGCACCGTGGCCCCGACCGTGATCCTACGCGCCCGGTCAGAACTTCGCGCGGACGTTGAACAACACCCGCCGCGGCTCGCCCCAGTAACCTGAGTTGAAGAAACCGACGTTGCGGTAATAGACCTTGTCCAGCAGGTTGGTGACGGTCACCCCGACGCTGACGTTGTCGTTGATGCGATAGCGGCCCATCAGGTCGAACAGCACATAGCCCCCCTGGCGGACCTGGCCCTCGGCGGTGATCGGCGTGCCATTGGCGTTGAAACGGCCGGTGGGAATCGGCTGGGCCTGGGAAATATCGCTCTGCACGGTGAAGCCACCGCCAACGGTCCAGTCGCCCAGGCGGTACGTGGTGTTGAAGCGCGCCAGGTGCATCGGGCTGGTGGAGGCGAAGCGGCTTCCATCCGGATTGCTGCTGTAGGCGTAGGTGTAGCCGCCGGTCATGTTCCAGCGCTCGCTGAGGGATCCGGAGACTTCGAACTCGCCGCCCTGGGTCCTGATGCCCGCGCGCGCAATGTACGGCGTGCTGCCATCGGGCAACCTGATGTCACCGGCCGCCGGATCGATCTCCGATACGTTGTCCTGCTCCATGTAGAAACCATTGAGCGCGGCGTACAAACGGCCGCCGAAGAACTCGCCCTTCAGGCCGTATTCGTAGTTGCCGCCGGTGGTCGGGTCCAGCAACCGGTTGTCGATGTCGCGCCGCGCGGTGGCCTGGAACACATCCGAATAGCTGGCGAAGGCGCTGATGCTCGAGCTGAGGTCATGGATGACGCCCACGTACGGGGTGGCGACGTGCGCGGTGGTGCGTGCGGTCTGGCCGGTGAACACCCCATCCACGTTGTAGCCGTCGGTGGTGGTTTCATAGTCGGAGTAGCGCACGCCGGCGATGACCTTCAACGGGTCGATCGGGTTCAGGCGCACGGCGGCGTAGTAGCCGGTTTCGGTGGTGTTGGTGATGCTGGAGGGGATGCCGGCATTGAAGGTGGTTGGCTTGCCGATGTTGCCGTCCCACGTGAAGATGCTGGGGAAGGCGGTGGTGCTGTACGGACGCGAGGTGATGCCGGCGCGGATGGTATCCAGGTCGCGATCGTAGTGGTTCACGCCGAGTACCAGCTCATGCTGGCGGCCGAACAGCTGGAACGGGCCCGAGGCGTAGAGGTCGAAGGCGTCTTCGCGGGTTTCCGACACCGAATAGGTATCCGACACCGCCAGGCCCAGGCCGGTGATGGGATCGGCAAAGCCGGTGCCACGCGCGGCGTTGTAGCTGTTCGACCCGGCCAGCAGCAGCGAATCGGTATCGGTGGCACGGTGGTTGTAGGCGATGCGGCCGCTCCAGCCCGCCCCCATCTGCTGTTCCAGCGTGGCGAAGTAGTTGGTGCTCTCCCGGTTCCACTCGTTCCAGCGCGCCGCAGCGCTGTAGGAGCGCGGCAGCTTCGCGCGCGTGCCATCGCGGAAGAACAGCGGTGATGCGCTCCACGCGCCACCGTCTGATCCGGTCTTCAGGTAGTCGATGCCGGCGCGCAGGCGGGTGCTGTCGGTCAGGTCGGCCTCGACCACGCCATACAGGCTGGGAGAGGTGTCGTTCTGGAAGCGCACCCAGCTTTCCTTGTCGGTGTAGGCGCCGACCAGTCGGCCGCGCACGCGGCCGCCCTTCGTCAGCGGGCCGGATACATCCAGCTCGGCGCGCTTGTAGTCCCACGAACCGGCACTCAGGCTGGTGGTGGCCTGGAAGGTATCGGTCGGACGCTTGCGCACCATGTTGACCGTGGCCGACGGATTGCCCGAACCGGTGACCAGCCCACTGGCGCCGCGCACGATCTCGATCCGTTCGTATACCGAGGTATCGCTGAGAATGGAGTTGCCGCCGGCACCGGTGGTGTAGTTGGTGGGAATGCCATCGAACATGAAGTTGTTGATGGTGAAGCCGCGTGCGTTGAACAGCGTGCGGTTGCTGTCGTAGGACTGCACGGTGACGCCGGGGGTCTGCTGCAGCACCTCGGCGATGGTGATCAGGTTGAAGTCTTCGATGCGCTGGCGGGTGAAGACGGTGAGCGACTGTGGCGTCTCACGCAGGGTCAGCGGCAGCTTGGTGGCGGTGTTGGTGCCATACACCTGATAGCCCTCGGTGCGCTGGGTGACCAGCACCCGGTCCAGGTCGGTGGCATCGGTGGCGCCGTTGGTGGCCGCAGTGGCGTTTGCCTGTGCGCAGGCCAGTGGCGCAGCCAGCAGCCAGGCGACGGCCATCGACACGGCAAGGGCGTACCGGCGCGGGGCGCCGGAGGACAGCATTTTCATCAGCGGGATCTCGGTATCAGGAACGGGAAGACGGGCGTGCCGGCATGGCCGGGCTGCGGAAACTGAGCCAGAGCAGCACTGCCCCGGCGGCGGCGGCGAGCACGCCGCACCAGCCGACCACGCCCCACGCCACGCCCCAGGCGCCGATGCTGGCCGTCAGGCTGGCGACAAGCCCAGCACATCCCAGCAGGCGCAGAAGGCGCCGACGCGCCACGGCAGGCGCATGCCCGGTGACATCGCGGTGGTGGCGTTCCATCGCCAGCGCCAGGCAGGCGAAGGCAGCGATGGCCAGCAGCAGGGCGAGCACGATCACGGGTTGGCTCCGGCGGTCGATGAAGTGCGCTGCGTGCGCGGCCTGCGCGCGCCGGGGACGAAGCGATGGACCTTGCGTGCGCTCCACAGCAGGCCGCCGCCGATCAGCAGCAGACCGATGTCGATGCCCGCCTTGGCGCCGTCACCGTCGGCCGCTGCGCTGAACATACCGCCGTTCCAGGCGATGAGGTTGTAGAGCGGAAGCCCCAGCGCGAGCACGCCGGCAAGCGACAGCTGTTCCACCCAGCCGCGGCGTGGCAGGCGCAGCATCGCGTGCACCAGGCAGGCCGCCCAGGCACAGAAGAACACCCGGACTTCGGCATCGCTGCGGTTGCCGATGTCCAGTGGCAGCAGCCGGTTGCCCCACAGGAAGGCCAGCATCGCCACGGGCAGGCCGGCCACGAAGCCGATGTTGAGGCGTTCGACGATACGGAAACCGAGGTGCGGACGTGCCGGATCGGGCAGTTGCGCGCGCCGCTTGACCGTCCACAGCACCAGGCCGGTGGCGACCATCAGCGTGCCGGCGATGCCGGACAGGAAGAACAGCCAGCGCATCGCCACCGGCGCGAACCGCCCCGCATGCAGGCCGATCATGCCGTCGCGGGTGACAACGGCGGCCGAGCGCGCGCCGGGCTGGTCGACCAGGCGGCCACTCGCGTCGAAGGTGAGCGGCTGGTCGGCATCGGCGATGCGATCACCCGATTGGCGGCGCACCGTGATGCGCATCGCCGCATCCGCAGGGTTGTCCACCTGCATCGAGCCGGCGCGGCCATCGCGCCACTGCAGTTCCGCGCGGCGCAGCACCTGCTTCAGCTCCGGCGGGGCGGCGATGACGTGGCTGGGCTGCACCTTCTGCGCACGCGGGAACAGCTCGGCGAAGAAGGCATCGCGACCGCCGCTGAAATTGGCGTCCACCGCCCACGGCATGTACAGCGTCATCAAGGTGATCAGGCCGGTATAGGTGATCATCAGGTGGAAGGGCAGGGACAGTACGGCCAACGCGTTGTGGCCGTCCAGCCAGCTGCGTTGTCCCTTGCCGCGGCGCAGGCTGAAGAAGTCGGTGAAGATCTTCTTGTGGGTGATCACGCCGCTGACGATCGCCACCAGCATGAACATCGTGCAGAAGCAGACGAACCAGCGTGCCCACAGCACCGGGACGTAGTGCAGGTCGAAATGCAGCCGATAGAAGAAATCGCCACCGCGGGTTTCGCGGACCTGGACCGGATTGCCGTCGGCATCCAGCGTGGCCTGGTAAGGGTTGCGCTGGCCACGCCGGCGCTCAGGTGCGTCCTGCGGCTGCCAGCTGACGGTGGTGGCGCTGCTGCGATGGCCGGGTAGTTCGATGGACCAGCGCTGGGCATCCGGTGCGGTGCGCGCCAGGAAGCGCTGCGCCTGCTCCAGCGCAACCGGCGCGGTGGCGGGCAGCCCCGCTTCGGGTTGCATCCAGCGCGTGAGTTCAACGCGCCAATAGGCGGCGGTGCCGGCGATGAAGATCAGGAACAGCACCCAGCCGACCAGCAGGCCGGACCAGGTGTGCAGCACCGATTGCGATTGGCGGAGTCCGCCCAGGCTCATGCCGCGCCTCCGCGCAGCAGCCAGGCGATGGTCAGCCCGAGCGCTCCCGCGATCAGCAGCCCGAATGCGGCGCGTGCGCTGCTGCGCGCGGCGAACGACCAGATCGCCGCCCCGGTGTAGACCACGAAGGAGAGCATCGTGGCGACCAACGCGGTGTCAGCGGCCGCCCCGGGCAGCAGGCGTGCCAACGCCGCCGCCCATGCCGCAGCGACCGCATAGCCGGCGAGCAGGGCCAGCCCGCCACGCAGCCACAGCACGCCGTGGCCGCCGCCCCGCGCTGCGCGCTTGGCCGCCACGCTGACCGGCGGAGAGAAAGGAGAAGGCGTCGGCATCCGAAAGATGAATGAGAACCGTATGCAATTGCGAGCAGATGCTATTTGACCGCATCGACGCTGTCGACCCCTCGATCGGGGGATGCGGATCAACCCGGATCGAGCTTGACCACCCTGCTGTCGGCGGCAACCGTGGCGCTGCAGCTGAGCGCGACGAAGGCGATGTTATAACCGGTGTGATGGTATCCCCCGCACGCGCGGCGTAGCCTGCGGGCACCACACAGGAGACCCCGATGGGCCACGACCACAACCATCTTCCCGCAGAAATCCGCCACGAAAAGCCGCTATGGTGGGCACTGGGGCTGACCGCCGCGTTCCTGCTGGTGGAAATCGTCGGCGCGTTCGTCACCAACAGCCTGGCGCTGCTGTCCGATGCCGCGCACATGGCCACCGACACCCTGGCGCTGATGATCGCGCTGGTCGCGGTGCGGCTGAGCCGGCGCCCGCCGGATGCGCGCCGCACCTACGGCTACGCACGGCTGGAAGCACTCGGCGCGATGTTCAACGGCGGCATGCTGTTCGTGGTGGCTGGCTACATCCTGTGGGAGGCCGTCGCCCGGTTCCGCCAGCCGCAGGAGATCGCATCCACCGGCATGCTGGTGATCGCCGCGGTGGGCCTGGCGGTGAACCTGGTATCGATGCGCCTGCTGAAGGCCGGCAGTGGCGAAAGCCTGAACGTGAAAGGTGCCTACCTGGAGGTCTGGGCGGACATGCTGGGATCGGTGGCGGTGATCATCGGTGCGCTGCTGATCCGCTGGACCGGCTGGAAGGTGATCGATCCGATCCTGGCCGTGCTGATCGGCCTGTGGGTGCTGCCGCGCACCTGGGTGCTGATGCGCGAGGCGATCAACGTGCTGCTGGAGGGCGTGCCGAGAGGCATCGTGCTGGCCGACGTGCGCAGCAGCCTGTGCAGCCACACGGCGGTGGTGGACGTGCATGACCTGCACGTGTGGGCGCTGGCCTCCAGCACGCCGGCGCTGAGCGCCCACGTGGTGCTGCGCGACGGGGCCGACGCGAACCAGGTGCGGCGCGCGCTGGCCGATGCCCTGCATGAGCGCCACGACATCGACCATGTGACCCTGCAACTGGAGGCAGAGCATTGTGGCGATGCCTGTGCGGTGGGGCCGGCGCCGGCGGCACACGACCACGGGCCCGCGCACGACCACGAACGGGACCGGCACGGCCACCACGGCCACGTCCACCACTGAGCCGGCATCCGGCGTTCCTTCGCCGCTACAATGACCGCCTGCCTTCCCGATGTTGGAGACCCTGCAGTGACTCGTAAACTCGTACTGTTGCGCCACGGCCAGAGCCAGTGGAACCTGGACAACCGCTTCACCGGTTGGGTCGACGTGGAGCTCACCGACAAGGGGCGCCAGGAAGCGGCTGCCGCCGGTCGCCTGATGCGCGAAGAAGGCCTGCAGTTCGATGTGGCGCACACCTCGGTGCTCAAGCGCGCCATCCACACCCTGCAGGGTGCGCTGGCCGAAATGGACCAGGACTGGCTGCCGGTCAGCAAGAGCTGGCGCTTGAACGAACGCCATTACGGCGGCCTGCAGGGCCTGGACAAAGCGGAAACCGCGGCCAAGCACGGCGAGGACCAGGTCAAGATCTGGCGCCGTTCCTACGACATCCCGCCGCCGGCGATGGACATCGAGGATCCGGGCCACCCGATCCACGACCGTCGCTATGCCACGCTGGACCGCAACGCGCTGCCGGGTACCGAATCACTTGCTACCACGCTGGACCGCGTGCTGCCGTACTGGTTCGATTCGATCGCCCCGCAGTTGAAGGACGGCAAGACCGTGCTGGTCACCGCGCATGGCAATTCGCTGCGCGCGCTGTACAAGTACCTCAACAACGTCTCGCGCGAGCAGATCCTCGAACTGAACATCCCGACCGGCATCCCGTTGCTGTTCGAGCTCAACGATGACCTGACCGTGCAGTCGTTCCGCTACCTGGGCGACCCGGAAGCGGCGCGCAAGGCTGCCGAAGCGGTGGCCAACCAGGGCAAGGCGAAGTAACGCCGAAGCGGCTGCCGACCAGGGTCGGTACTACGGGGCGCTGGTCAGCACGATGGCCAGCGCTTCATCGGATGGCGCATCGTCGTAACCGGGGTGCCAGGCGAAGCGGTGTGCTTTGTCCGGCAGGAACATCACCACGGCATGCAGGGGCTGTTCGCCGTAATGGCGCACCGCCGTGCCCAGGTAATCGTCATGGCAGTCCGTACGCACCGGTCGGAAGATCACCTTGTAGCCGCCGTCGAGCACATCGGCATCCTCCACGTCGGTATGGATCTGGTGGCCGCCGGCCAGCAGCTGCGCGCATTCGCTGAGCAGCGCCTGGGCCTTGGACCGCTGCAGGCCGAACACCATCACTTCCGGCGCGTTGTAGGTCGCCTGGAAGCCGATCGAGTAGGAGAAGCCGGCCTCGCCATCCGGTCCGGGCAGCACGTGCAGGCAATGCCAGCCGTGGTCGCGGATATCGTCGATCACGCGGCGGTCCTGGGGTCTATCCGCTGTTGTCATATGAACACGCTGGCCAGTTGATCGGGAGGGACACCCGCAGTGTCACACGTGTGGGGATCGCGCGCGCGGCGTGACCTTTGGCGGTCCCCTGCGCCCTGCGTCCGGGCTACCCTCGGGGATTACCTGTCGGAGAGTCCCATGAAGTTGCGCACCCTGGCCCCGTTGGGCCTGACCGTTGCCATCGCCGCCTCGCTGGCGGCCTGCGGCAAGACTGAAACCGCGCCGGCGGCCAGCGCCGATGCCGCCAAGCCGGCCTTCGACCAGTCGCTGATCAAGACGCCGCTGATTTCGCTCAACAGCGCCGACCTGGATACCGCCATCTCGGCCTGTACCGACCTCAATGCATTCGTCAACCAGAAGTGGCTCAGTGCCAACCCGGTGCCGGGCGACCAGACCACCTGGGGCAGCTTCGAGATCCTGCGCGAGCGCTCGCTGGAAGTGCAGCACGCGCTGGTCCAGCAGGCTGCTGCCAGCGAGGCCAAGGCCGGCAGCGTGGAAGCCAAGATCGGTGACATCTGGAAGACCGGCAGCGACGAAGCGAAGATCGATGCCGCCGGGCTGGCGCCGCTGCAGCCGCAGCTGGACAAGATCGCCGCGCTGGCCGACACCGCCGCCATCACCCAGTACCTGCGCGACAGCCAGGCGCAGGGCCAGGGCGTGCTGTTCTCGCTGTTCGCCAACGCCGATTACAAGGACTCGGCCAACGTCATCGCCTACGTCGGCCAGGGTGGCCTGGGCCTGCCGGAAAAGGGCTACTACTTCGATGCATCGCAGGCCAAGATCCGCGATGCCTACGTCGCTTACATTGCCCAGGTGCTGACCCTGTCCGGTGTCGACGCTGCGCAGGCGGCCGACCAGGCCAAGGCCGTGCTGGCCTTCGAAACCCGCCTGGCCAACGCCTCGCTTTCGCGGATCGAAATGCGTGATCCATCCAAGCGCTACAACCCGGTCAGCGCGGCAGATGCGGACAAGCTGACGCCGAACTTCAGCTGGACCGCGCTGTTCGACACGCTGAAGGTGCCGGCCGCGCAGAAGTTCTCGCTGGCCCAGCCGCAGTTCTTCACCGAAGTGGACAAGATGCTGGCCGATGTCCCGGCCGCCACCTGGCAGGCCTACCTGCGCTTCCACACCATCGACGATGCCGCGCCGTACCTGAGCAGCAACGTGGAAAAGGCCAACTTCGATTTCTATGGCAAGACCCTGCGCGGCCAGCAGGAGATGCAGCCGCGCTGGAAGCGTGTGCTGGATTCGGTCAACAACGGCATGGGTGAAGCGCTCGGCCAGCTGTACGTGGACGCGGTGTTCCCGGCTGAAAGCAAGGAGCAGATGCAGCACCTGGTGGAGAACCTGTCCGAAGCGCTCAAGTCCCGCCTGGAGAAGCTGGAGTGGATGGGCGAAGACACCCGCAAGAAGGCGCTGGAGAAGTGGGCCAGCTTCACCCCGAAGATCGGCTACCCGGACAAGTGGCGTGACTGGTCGGGCCTGCAGACCAATGGCGACAGCTTCCTGGGCAACATGCAGGCCGCGCGTGCGTACAACTACCGCTACATGCTGGACAAGATCGGCAAGCCGGTGGACAAGACCGAGTGGGGCATGACCCCGCAGACCGTCAATGCGTACTACAACGCCACCAAGAACGAGATCGTGTTCCCGGCGGCGATCCTGCAGGCGCCGTTCTTCGATGCCAAGGCCGATCCGGCGCTGAACTACGGCGGCATCGGTGCGGTGATCGGCCACGAGATGATGCACGGCTACGACGACTCGGGCAGCCAGTTCGCCGCCAACGGCAACTTCGACAACTGGTGGACCGACGCGGACCGCAGTGCCTTCACCCAGCGCACCGACCAGCTGGTGGCGCAGTTCGATGGCTACGAGGCAGTGCCGGGCGTCAACGTGAAGGGCAAGCTGACCCTGGGCGAGAACATCGGCGACCTGGGTGGGTTGACCGTGGCCTACGACGCGCTGCAGATGGCGCTGAAGGAAGACCCGTCGAAGAACGTGCCGGTGGATGGCTACACGCAGGACCAGCGCTTCTTCATGAACTGGGCCACCGTGTGGCGCCGCAACTTCACCGATGGTGAGCTGCGCGTGCGCCTGAACACCGACCCGCATGCCCCGGCGAACTTCCGTGCCAACGGTGCGCCGTCGAACATGCCGTCCTTCGCGGCCGCGTTCGAGTGCAAGGCCGGCCAGCCAATGGTGCGTGCCGACGACAAGCGCGTCGTGATCTGGTGATTGCCCGCAGCTGGTGAGTACTGAAAAACCCGGCGCCAGCCGGGTTTTTCTTTTGCCCCGTGGTAGCGCCGACCCAGGGTCGGCGAGCGCAGCGGTCAGCCCGGCGCCAGCGTCGTCAGCAACGCACGCGCCGCATTGAAACGGTCCTCAGGCAGCGGCAGCGGGTGTTTGATGCGCAGCTTGTCCGGGCCGTCCATGCTGTACAGGTTCGACTGCTTCTGGATCAGCTGGATGACCGACATCGGATCGATGTTCGGCTTGGCCTCGAACACGATGCGGCCACCGGCCTCGCCGAGGTCGACCTTGCGGATGCCCAGCTCGTTGGCCTGCAGCTTCAGTTCGGCGATCGCGAACAGATGCTTGGCCGCGTCCGGCAGCAGGCCGAAGCGGTCGATCATCTCCACCTGCAGCTCGCGCAGGGACGCACTGTCGCGCGCGCTGGAAATGCGCTTGTACAGCGTCAGGCGGGTGTGCACGTCGGGCAGGTAGTCGTTGGGGATCAACGAGGGCACGTGCAGCTCCACTTCGGCCCCGCGGGCTTCCTCGCCGGCATCCAGGTCGGGCAGTTTGCCCAGCCGGATGCTGCGCACGGCACGTTCCAGCAGTTCGGTGTACAGGCTGAAGCCCACTTCGGCCATCTGCCCGCTCTGGTCTTCGCCCAGCAGTTCGCCGGCGCCGCGGATTTCCAGATCGTGGGTGGCCAGGGTGAAGCCCGCGCCCAGTTCATCCATCGAGGCGATGGCTTCCAGGCGCTTCTCCGCATCCGGGGTGATCGAGCGGCGGTCCGGTACCACCAGATACGCGTAGGCACGATGGTGCGAACGTCCCACGCGGCCACGCAGCTGGTGCAGCTGGGCCAGGCCGAAGCGGTCGGCGCGGTTGATGATGATGGTGTTGGCGTTGGGGATGTCGATGCCCGATTCGATGATCGTGGTCGACAGCAGCACGTTGAAGCGCTGCTTCTGGAACTCCAGCATCACCCGTTCCAGCTCGCGCTCGGGCATCTGTCCGTGGGCGATGCCGATGCGGGCTTCGGGGACCAGCTCGGACAGCTCGCGCTGCATGCGGCCGATGCTTTCCACGTCGTTGTGCAGGAAGTAGAGCTGGCCGCCGCGCGCCAGTTCGCGCTGGAAGGCTTCGCGCAGCAGGGCATCGTCCCACTGGCTGATGAAGGTCTGCACCGCCAGCCGGTTCGGCGGCGGGGTGGCGATGATCGACAGGTCGCGCAGCCCGGCCATGGCCATGTTGAGCGTGCGCGGAATCGGCGTCGCGGTCAGGGTCAGCAGGTGCACGTTGGCGCGCATCGCCTTCAGCGCTTCCTTCTGGCGCACGCCGAAACGCTGTTCCTCATCGACCACGACCAGGCCGAGGTCCTTGAACTTCACGTCCGGCTGCAGCAGCCGGTGGGTGCCGATGATGACGTCGATGGTGCCATCGGCGACCTTTTCCAGCTCGGCCTTGATCTCCTTGGTGGACTTGAAGCGCGACAGCACTTCCACCTTCATCGGGTAATCGGCGAAGCGGTCGCGGAAGTTGCGGTAATGCTGTTCGGCCAGCAGCGTGGTCGGCACCAGCACGGCAACCTGCTTGCCGGCACTGGCCGCGGCGAACGCCGCGCGGACGGCCACTTCGGTCTTGCCGAAGCCGACGTCACCACAGACCACGCGGTCCATCGGCTGGCTGCTGGCAAGGTCGCGCAGGGTCGCATCGATCGCCGCCAGCTGGTCCTGGGTTTCCTCGAACGGGAAACCGGCGGCGAACGGTTCGTACATCGCCCGGTCCACGTCCAGCGCCAGCCCGGCGCGGGCGCGACGGCGCGCCTGGATTTCCAGCAGTTCGGCGGCCACGTCGCGGACTTTTTCGGCGGCCTTGCGCTTGGCCTTGGTCCACTGCTCGCCACCCAGCGAATGCAGCGGAGCGGTTTCCGCCGATGCGCCGGAGTAGCGGCTGATCAGGTGCAACTGGGCCACCGGCACGTACAGCCGGTCACCCTTGGCGTATTCGATTTCAAGGAACTCGCCGGGCATGCCGCCGACATCCATCGCGATCAGGCCGCGGTAACGGCCTACGCCATGGTCTTCATGGACGATCGGCGCGCCTTCGGTCAGTTCGCCGAGGTCGCGGATGATCGCCTCGGGCTCGCGACCGGCACGGCGCGAGCGCCGCTGGTGCGCTGCGCGTTCGGGGAACAACTGGCGTTCGGTCAGCACCGCGATGCGCGGATCGTCCAGCGCGAAGCCGTCTTCCAGCGGCGCCACGGTGATCGCGAAGCGCTCGCTGCCGGCCAGGAACGTCGGCAGGTCGGCCACCACGGGTGGGCGCAGGGAGGCGGCCTGCAGGACTTCCAGCAGCGCCTCACGGCGACCGGCGGTATCGGCGGCGATCAGCACGCGGCCGGGATACTGCTCGATGAACGTGGCCAGCGCCTGGCCTGCGGCGGCATCGCGCGCAGCGACCGGCAGCGGCGGCAACGCGGTGTCTCCCAGCGCGTGGGCCTGTTCGATGCGCGCATGCCCGGGCGGCCAGACTTCCACGCGGGGCAGGTCGTTGAGGCGCTCGCGCAGCAGTTCCGGCGACAGGTACAGCTGGCCCGGCGGCAGCAGCGGCCGTTCGACGTCGTGTCGGCGCTGTTCGTAGCGCTGGCCGGTCTGCGCCCAGAACGCCGCAGCGGCTTCGCCGACGCCGGCGGCGATCACCGGCAGCACGTCGGCGGAAAAGTAATCGAACAGCGTGGCGGTGTGGTCGAAGAACAAGGGCAGGTAGTACTCGATGCCCGCCGGTGCCAGCCGCGATTTCAGGTCCTGGTAAAGCGAACTGCGGCGCGTGTCGACATCGAAGCGTTCGCGCAGCGCGTCCATCACCCGCGAGATGCTGGCGTCGTCCATCGGGACTTCGCGACCGGGCAGCATGTGCACGGCCTGTACCTTCTCCAGTGAACGCTGGGTTTCCGGATCGAAGGCGCGGATGGTATCGATGTCCTGGTCCAGCAGCTCCACGCGCAGTGGTTCGCTGGCACCCATCGGGTACACATCCAGCAGGCCGCCGCGCACGGCGAAATCACCCGGGTCCATCACCTGTGGCACGTTGCGGTAGCCGGCGCTTTCCAGTCGCCGCTTTTCCGCATCCAGGTCCAGGCGCTGGCCGACTTCCAGATCGAAACTGCCACCGATCACATACTGTTTCGGCGCCAGCTGCTGCATCAGCGTCTGCACCGGCACCACCACCAGCCCACGCTTCAGCCCGGGCAGGCGATGCAGGGCGGAAAGGCGTTGGGAAATGATGTCCGGATGCGGACTGAAGCGATCGTAGGGCAGGGTTTCCCAGTCCGGGAACGCCACCACCGGCAGCGACGGATCATCGCCAAGCAGGGTGCGCAGATCGGATTCGATCTGGTTGGCACCGTGGTTGTCCGGCGCGACGACCAGCACCGGGCCATCGTGTGCCTGCGCCGCACGGGCGAGGTACCAGGCCAGCGCGGTGGGCGAGCTGGGAGCGCGCCACCAGGCGCGGAGCTGGCCGGGACGGGGCAGCGGCGGAAGGGGATAAGGAGAGCGCGACATTGGCCGACGATTCTACCAGAGCCGCCTGTGCAGGCCCGGACAACAATCCGTCAAGCGAGGCGGGCGCGGCACCACGCCCGGAGCGGGTAGCGCCGAGCCATGCTCGGCGAGCGCAGCGGCCAGGCAAGCATCGCCGGGCAGCGCCCGGCGCATCCGCTCAGTTATCCAGTTCCAGCACCATGCGCACCAGCCCGGGCGTACCCTGCGGATGCGGCACGGGCTTGAAGCCCAGCGAGTCTGCCAGCTGCTTCATCGGTTCATTTTCTTCGGCGATGTCGCCGTACAGGCGATCCAGGTACTTGCCGCGTGCCCACTTCACCAGCTTGCGCATCAGCTGCCGGCCAAGGCCCTGGCCGATCAGGAAGCGGCTGATCAGGATCGCGTACTCCGCTTCGCGGGTACCCTGGATGATCGAGGCACGCGCGACGGCACCGACCACCGCTTCGCCGGCCGGCAGCGACTCGGCGGCGACCAGGGTGATCTCGGTCTTCGGATTCGGATGGGTCAGCCGCTGGGTTGTTTCCGGCGACAGTTCAGTCACCGCCTGCAGAAAGCGGTCGCGGATCTCTTCCGGGCCGAACAGGCTGAAGGCCGCCTGCAACGGCGGGCCGTCTTCGGGCCGGATGGGACGGATCAGCAGTTCATGGCCACTGGGGGCCTTGAAGATCTCGTGCCAGGGCGGCATGCGGTTGCGAGTGGCCATACCGGGTAGTTCCTTGGTGGTCCAGCGATTGTGGCATCCCCATGGCTGCATTCCGTGAACGGAAGGTTCACGGGACGCAGCGGCCACGGGGGCCTTATTCGGCGGTCTTCAACCAGTCCAGGCGGGTGCTGGCGCCGGGCTCGCCCAGGTGCTGCTTGAGCGCGGGCAGGGCCGGGCCGATCACCCGGTCGAACTGGAACGGGGCGTTGAGGATCAGCATCCCGCTGCCATTGAGGCGCAGGGGCGACTCATCCGGACGCACCAGCAGCTCGATGGTCATCGCCGATTTGTAGGGCAGGGCGGTGGCCTTGCGCAGGAAATGCAGGATGGTGCGGCGCTGCTTGATCGGGAACCAGACCGCGCAGGTGGCCTGCGGCCAGCGCTCGAAGGTTTCCTTCAGGGCAGCAAGGATGCGGATGTACTCGGCGTCCTGGCCCTCGTAAGGCGGATCGATCAACACCAGGCCGCGGCCGATCTTGGCACCGTTTGCCTTCGGTGGGACCAGCGCCCGTATTTTTTCGTAGCCGTCGCCTTCATACACGCCGACCCGGGCATCACCGGCGAACAGCTTCTTCAGCGCGGCGGCTTCTTCGGGCTGCAGCTCACAGGCGGCCAGGCGGTCCTGCGGGCGCATCGCCTGGGCGGTCAGCAGCGGCGAGCCGGGGTAGGTGATCATCGCCCCGACCGGGTTGTCGGCCTGCACGGCCTTGAGGTAGCGCTCAACCACTTCGGGCAGCTTGGGCTGGGACATCAGCTTCATGACCCCATCTTCGGCTTCCAGGGTCTTGCGGCTCTCTTCGCTGGCCAGCAGGTAGCGGCCGCGGCCGGCATGGGTGTCCAGCACGAAGAACGGGCTGTCCTTGCGCTTGAAGCTGTCGATCAGGGCCAGCTGCACGATGTGCTTGAGGACATCGGCATGGTTGCCGGCATGGAAGGCGTGGCGGTAGTTCATGGGGCGCAGTGTACGGGTCGGCAGGCGCAGCGGCTATCGCAGCGGCTATGCTGCCGCCCATGACAGAACCTGTTGCCCGCGTGCTGGTGGTCGAAGACGAGGCCGCCATCGCTGAAACCGTGCTGTATGCGCTGCGCAGCGAAGGCTTCGCGGCCACCCATTGCCTGCTCGGCGGGCAGGCCCTGCAGCAGCTGCAGGACGGCGCGTTCGATCTGGTGATGCTCGATGTGGGCCTGCCCGACCTGGGCGGCTTCGAGGTCTGCCGTCGCCTGCGCGCGCTGCCGGGCGCCGTGGGGCAGCTGCCGGTGATCTTCCTGACCGCGCGCAACGACGAGGTCGACCGGGTGATGGGGCTGGAACTGGGCGCCGATGATTACGTCACCAAGCCGTTCTCGCCGCGCGAACTGGTGGCGCGCGTGCGGGCCCGTCTGCGCCGCAGCGGCGTGGCCGGGACCACGTCCGATGGCCGCTGGCAGCAGCAGGGTAGATTCCATATCGATCGGCAGGGCCACCGCATCCGCTATGGCGAACAGCTGCTCGACCTGACGCGCTACGAATATGCGCTGCTGGCTGCCCTGCTGCATCGCCCCGGCGCCATCCTCAGCCGTGCCCAGTTGATGGATCGCGGCTGGGACGCCAGCGCCGACAGCGCCGACCGCACCGTGGACACCCATATCAAGACACTGCGCGCGAAGCTGCGCGGTGCCGGTGCCACCGATGACCCGATCCGCACCCATCGCGGTGTCGGCTATGCGCTGGAGGCCTGAGCATGCGGCTGGGGCTGAAACTGTTCCTGGGCTTCTTCCTGATCGTCGGGCTGGCCGCCTTCTTCGTGATGCGTGTGTTCGTGGAGGAAGTGAAGCCGGGGGTACGCCAGGCGATGGAATCCACCCTGGTGGATGCAGCGAACGTGCTGGCCGAACTGGCCGCGCCGGAGCTCAAGGCCGGCACGCTGGCCCGTGGTGGCTTCACCGCCAGCCTGGCCCGTGCGCAACGCCGCGACCCGAAGGCGATGGTCTGGCGCTTCCCCAAGCGCGCGCTGGACTACCGGGTGACCATCACCGATGCCAAGGGCATCGTGCTGTACGACTCGCTGGGCCGTGACGTCGGCCGCGACAACTCGCGCTGGAACGATGTCCATCGCACCCTGCGCGGCGAGTACGGCGCGCGCTCCAGCCCCGAAGTGCCCGGCGATGCCACCCACACGGTGATGCACGTGGCGGCGCCGGTGTACGACCCGGCCGATGGCCGCACCCTGATCGGCGTGTTGTCGCTGTCCCAGCCCAACCGCAGCATCGATCCTTTCATAACCGCCAGCCAGCGCCAGATCATGCTGCGCGGTGCGTGGCTGATCGGCCTGTCGGCGCTGATCGGCATCCTGATGACGGCGTGGCTGATGACCGGTGTGCGGCGGCTCAACCGCTATGCGCAGGCGGTCAGTGCCGGTGAGCCGGTGGCCCCGCCGAAGCCGCGGCGCGATGAGATCGGCGACCTTGGCCGCGCGCTGGAAACCATGCGCCGCAAGCTGGAAGGCAAGGCCTACGTGGAGCAGTACGTGCAGTCGCTGACCCATGAAATGAAGAGCCCGCTGGCGGCGATCCGCGGCGCGGCCGAGCTGTTGCAGGAGCCGATGCCGGCCGAAGACCGCGAGCGCTTCGCGCGCAGCATCGTCGACCAGCAGCAGCGGCTGACCCAGACCATCGACAAGCTGCTGGCGCTGGCCGAGGTGGAGCAGCACGGCTGGCTGCAGTCGCGTGACACGTTGTCGGTGGCCACATTGTTCGCCGCGGTGGAGCAGGACGTGCAGCTGCGCGCGCAGGCCGCCGGCGTACAGCTGCAGGTGCAGCCCGCCGGCACGATGACGCTGCAGGGCGATGGCTACCTGCTGCGCCAGGCGCTGGGCAACCTGCTGGACAACGCAATCGATTTTTCGCCGGCCGGCAGCCGCATCCAGCTGGTCGCCAGCGCGGAGGGCGCCGGCATCGCGCTGCAGGTGATCGACCAGGGCACCGGCATTCCGGAGTTCGCGCGCGGGCGCGTGTTCGAACGCTTCTATTCGCTGGCACGCCCGGCCACCGGCGCACGAAGCTCCGGCCTGGGCCTGCCGTTCGTTGGTGAGGTGGCACGCCTGCACGGTGGGCACGCCCGCGTGGAAGCGGGTGCGTCCGGCGGTACCCGCGCGGTGCTGTGGCTGCCGCGCTAGCGGCCACTTCACATTCGCTTCAAACTCGCCTCAAACCCCGCACATCCGGGGTGTCCATCCTGCAGGCCTCTCCAACGAGGATGGACCATGAAATCCCTGCACCTGTTCCTGCGCTTCGCCATTGTCGGCGGGCTGATCCTGCTGTTGCTGGTTCCACTGATGCTGATCCGCGGCGTCATCACCGACCGCAGCGAGTACCGCGAAGAAGCATTCCGCCGGGTGGCCGAAAGCCGTGCCGGCACCCAGCAGCTGGTCGGCCCGGTGCGGGTGGTGCCGTGGATCGAGCGCACCACCGTGGCGGTTGTCGACAAAGCCGGCAAGACCAGTACCGAAGTGCAGACCACGCAGGGCCACTGGCTGCAGATGCCGCAGCAGCTGAGCGTGGACGGACGGCTGCTGCCGGACCAGCGCTCGGTCGGCCTGTTCAAGGTGCCGGTCTACAGCTGGCAGGGCAACATCACCGCGGCGTTCGCCGCCGATGACTATCCGGTAAAGGAAGGGCGCAGCTACGGCACGCCGTACCTGGCGATCGGCCTGAGTGATGTACGCGGGCTGGTGGGGACGCCCGACCTGCGCGTCAACGGCGCACCGTTGCGGCTGCAGCCGGGCGTCGGCGTGGCCGATGAACTGGGCCGCGGACTGCATGCCGACCTCGGCGGATTCGCCGATGCCCGTGGGGGCGTGCTGGCCGCCAGCCGGATCGAGCTGGACCTGCAGGTGGATGGCAGCCGCTCGCTGGCGGTGGTGCCGGTCGGTGATGACAACCAGATCGCCCTGCGGTCGCGCTGGCCGCATCCTTCCTTCGCCGGCGCCTTCCTGCCCAACGAGCGCCGCGTCGACGCGCAGGGCTTCGAAGCACGCTGGGCGGTGTCCTCGCTGGCCTCCGATGCCCAGCGCCAGCTGCGCGCCGGGGATCCGTCCACGCAGGCGGTGCAGGTCTCGCTGGTGGATCCGGTGGACGTGTATACCCAGGCCGATCGTGCGTCCAAGTACGGCGTGCTGTTCGTGCTGCTCACCTTCGTCGGCTTCCTGTTGTTCGAACTGATCCGCCAGCTGCGCATCCATCCGCTGCAGTACCTGATGGTCGGCCTGGCGCTGGCGATCTTCTTCCTGCTGCTGATCAGCCTGTCCGAGCACATCGCCTTCTGGCAGGCCTACCTGGTATCGGCGCTGGCCTGCATCGGCCTGCAGGCGGTGTACCTGGCCAACGTGCTGGGCCACTGGAAGCGCGGCGCGGGCTTCGCGCTGATGCTGACGGTGCTGTACGGGGCGCTGTACGGCCTGCTGGTGTCGGAGAACAACGCACTGCTGATGGGCTCGCTGCTGCTGTTCGGGATCCTCGCGCTGGTGATGTGGGTGACCCGCCGGGTGGACTGGTACGCGCTGGGCATGGGTACGCCGCCCGCGCTGCCCACCGACGGCCAGCCGCGCACCCTGGGCTGACCTGCTCCGGCATGCTCCGGCATGCATGCCAGGGCGCCACATTCCCGATCGGAATGTGGCGCCGTTGCATTGTGTGACCTTAGGCATCTGTCGTGCGCGGCCCTTCGCCCTACACTCGGGGATTGATCTGTGACGGCGCGAGCCGGAGGCTGGACGATGGGGAAGTGGGGTGTGCTGGCAATCGCGCTGGCGTTGAGCAATCCGGCATGGGCGCAGCGCGCCGAGCCGGTCGACCTGGACATGGTCAGCAAGATCCGCCAGGAAGCGTTCCATCGCTCGCAGGTGATGGATACCTTCAGCCATCTCACCGAAAGCATCGGCCCCCGGCTGACCAATTCGCCGGCGATGGCCCAGGCCAACGCGTGGACGCGCGGCAAGTTCAACGAATGGGGCCTGGTCAACGTGCACGATGAAGCGTTCGAGGACTTCGGGCGCGGCTGGGAGTTCACTTCGGCATCGGTGCTGATGCTGGGCAGCGGTACCCAGGGCGATCGCATGCAGCCGCTGCACGCGCTGCCCAAGGCCTGGACCCCCGGCACCAATGGCCCGGTGGAGGGCGAGCTGGTGCAGGTGGACATCAAGAAGCTGGCCGACCTGGAAAAGTACAAGGGCAAGCTGCGCGGCAAGATCCTGCTGCTGGGCGAAGCGCGTGAGTACAAGCGTGGCACCGAGCCGGATTCGCATCGCCACGATGCCACCTCGCTGGAGGGCCTGCAGGCGTTCACGGTGCCGAAGAACGCGGCGGCCGACAAGGAAAAGCGGGTCAAGGAGTACACCGAGCGGCAGGCGCTGGCCAAGGCGGTCAATGCCTTCTTCGTGGAAGAGGGCGCATTGGCGGCGATCAGCATCAGCGGCTGGGACAACGGCATCATCCGGGTGGCCGGCGGCGGTTCGCGAAGGGCCGGCGAATCAGCCGGCATCCCGGAGCTGGCGATGATCTCCGAACACTTCAATCCGCTGGTGCGCGCACTGGCGGCCAAGCAGCCGGTGAAGCTGCGCGTGGACGTGGCCGCGCGATTCACCGATGACGGCAACCAGCCCGGCTACAACACGCTGGCCGAGATCCGCGGCAGCGGCAAGGCCGATGAAGTGGTGATGCTCGGCGCGCACATGGATTCCTGGCATACCGGCACCGGCGCAGCCGACAATGCCGCCGGCGTGGCGGTGATGATGGAAGCCATGCGCATCCTCAAGGCGGTGGGTGCCAAGCCCAAGCGCACCATCCGGGTCGCGCTGTGGAGCGGTGAGGAACAGGGGCTGATCGGCTCGCAGGCCTACGTGGCCAAGCACTTCGCACAGTTCCCCGAACCCACCGATGCGGCGCAGAAGGCGCTGCCGGCGTCGCTGCGCGAGCCCACCGGCGCCCTGGTCAAGCGCCGCGATTACGATAAGTTCTCGGTGTACTTCAACATGGACAATGGCTCGGGTCGTTTCCGCGGCATCCATGCCCAGGAGAACCTGGCGGCAATGCCGGTGTTCGAGGCCTGGCTGAAGCCGTTCAACGACGTCGGCGCGACCACCGTGGCCACCCGCAACACCGGCTCCACCGACCACATCAGCTTCGACCGCGTTGGCCTGCCGGGCTTCCAGTTCATCCAGGACAAGCTGGACTACTTCAGCAACGTCCACCACAGCCACCTGGACACCTGGGACCACGCCGAACCGGAGGACCTGAAGCAGGCCGCCGCGATCGTGGCCTCGTTCGTCTACAACGCCGCCACCCGCGACGCCCGGTTCCCGCGCAAGGCGCTGGATGGCGACGGCGGGGAGTAAGTCGTAGACGGCGCCGCACGGGCGTGAAGGGGCGGGGGGCGCGCGACGTCATCCCCTCCGCCCCCTTTTGCTAAAATCGGCGGATATTCGTTCCCCGAGCGTCCCATGACCTGCCGCACCCGCTTTGCCCCCAGTCCTACCGGCTACCTGCACATCGGCGGCGCCCGCACGGCGCTGTACTGCTGGCTGGAGGCCCGTCACCGTGGCGGCGAGTTCGTGCTGCGCATCGAAGACACCGACCGCGAGCGCAGCACGCAGGGCGCCATCGACGCGATCCTGGAGGCGATGGAGTGGTTGGGACTGGACTACGACGAAGGTCCGATCTACCAGACCCAGCGCGTGGCCCGCTACCTGGAAGTGGCCGAACAGCTGGTCGCCGACGGCAAGGCCTACTACGCCTACGAGACCCGCGAAGAGCTCGATGCGATGCGCGAGGCGGCCATGGCAAAGCAGGAAAAGCCGCGTTACAACGGTGCCGCGCGCGAGCAGAACCTGCCTTATCGCGATGACCCGAACCGGGTGATCCGCTTCAAGAACCCGCTGGACGGTACGGTGGTGTTCGATGACCTGATCAAGGGTCCCATCGAGATCGCCAACAGCGAGCTCGATGACATGGTGATCTTCCGCCCGGACGGCTACCCGACCTACAACTTCGCCGTGGTGGTGGACGACTGGGACATGGGCATCACCGAGGTGATCCGCGGCGATGACCACATCAACAACACCCCGCGCCAGATCAACCTGTACCTGGGCATCGGCGCACCGGTGCCGAAGTTCGGCCACATGCCGATGATCCTGGACGAGCAGGGCGCCAAGCTGTCCAAGCGCACCGGCGCGGCCGACGTGATGCAGTACAAGGACGCCGGCTACCTGCCGGAGGCGCTGCTGAGCTACCTGGCCCGGTTGGGCTGGTCGCACGGTGACCAGGAGATCTTCAGCCGCCAGGAGCTGATCGACCTGTTCGACGTGACCAACTGCAATTCCAAGGCGGCCCGCCTGGACATGGCCAAGCTGGGCTGGGTCAACCAGCATTTCCTGAAGACCGAAGCCGCTGCGTCCATCGCGCCGGCGCTGGTATACCAGCTGGAGAAGCTGGGCCTGGACCTGAACGCTGGCCCGTCGGCGGAAGATGTCGTGGTCGCCCTGCGCGAGCGCGTGCAGACGCTGAAGGAAATGGCCGAGAAGGCGGTGGTCTGGTACCAGCCGCTGGAAAGCTACGACGACGCGGCCGTGGCCAAGCACCTGAAGGCCGGCGCCGAACTGCCGCTGGGCAAGGCGCGCGAGCTGCTGGCGGCATTGCCGGCGTGGACCGCTGAAAGCGTGGGGGTGGCGCTGCATGATGCCGCCGCGGCGCTGGAGATCGGCATGGGCAAGGTCGCCCAGCCGCTGCGCGTGGCCATCACCGGTACCCAGGTGAGCCCGGACATTTCGCAGACGGTGTACCTTGCCGGTCGCGATGAGGCCTTGAAACGCATCGATGTTGCCATTACCAAGGTAGTGGCAGCGGCCTGAAATCCGCCCGAACTGGAGAATCCGCATGTCCGCCAAGCACGCCTGCACGGCCCCGCACCACCACGTCCACGACGCGTCGGACTTCGTGGGGGTGGTCGAGCGCGTGTGCCGCGAGCGCGGGCTGCGGCTCACGCCCATCCGCGCCAACGTGCTGCGGCTGATCGCCGAGGCCGGCAAGCCGGTCAAGGCGTATGAGCTGCTGGAATGGGTACGCAGCGGCAAGGGCGTGGGCGCCGACGCCCCGCCGACGGTGTATCGCGCGCTGGACTTCCTGATGGCCAACGGGTTCGTGCACAAGCTGGAATCGGTGAACGCCTTCGTGGCCTGCCACCATCCCAGCAGCGCGGCGCATTCGGTGCCGTTCCTGATCTGCAACAGCTGCCACAGCGCGGTGGAACTGGAAGACCGCGAGATCGTCAGCCAGCTGGAAAAGCGCGCCAAGGAACTGGGGTTCCAGCCGCAGGCGCAGACGCTGGAAGTACACGGACTCTGCGCCCGCTGCGCGGGCTGAGTTTCAGTCAACGGCAACGGCAACAGCAACGGCAACAGCTGCAGGGCTGCGTGTTGGCGGGGCGGGGTGGCTGTGCAGGACACGCCGTAAATCCGTCCATGGAGGCTCGCTTTTCGCATCCATGCGAAAAGACGGTCCTGCACAGCCACCCCGCCCCTCCTTCGACAGGTCCATGGCGGCACGGGTGCCCTTGTAGCGCTGACCCATGGTCGGCGGATGCGGGGTGGGAAGGGTGGAAGAAAAACGGGGTCAGGGTCCTTTCGCTGCGCGAAAGGACCCTGACCCCTGCCTTTATTTTTTATTTTCATTACGCGGCTGGCGGCCACCGTAACCTGTCAGGGGTCGGGCGGTGGGGCTGGGCGGGGGCGTTGAGCGCCATGGATGGCGCGAAACGAGGCCCGCAGGAGCGGCTTCTGCCGTCCCCCGACCAGCCCCACCGCCCGACCCAGCGCCGGATGCAGAAAACAGCCACCCGCGAGGGGGTCTCACCCGTTCGACCCACTCACCGCTCGCGCGGCGCGGAGGCAGGCTCAACCGACGTATCCACCTTGGCCACCACCGACATCCCCGGCCGCAGCCGCGCCGCCAGCGGTTGATCGGCATCGATCGCAATCCGTACCGGCAACCGCTGCACCACCTTGGTGAAGTTGCCGCTGGCATTGTCCGGCCGCAGCACGCTGAACTCCGAACCGGTGGCCGGGGCGATCTCCTCCACGTGGCCGCGCAGTACTTCGCCCTGGAATGCATCCACCGCGAAAGTGGCCGGCTGGCCGATGCGCATCTGCCAGGTCTGGCCTTCCTTGAAGTTGGCCACCACCCACAGCGCATCGGGCACCAGGAACAGCAACTGCGAACCGGCCGTCACGTACTGGCCGACGCGCGCGCTGGCTTCGCTGACCTGGCCGTCGCGCGGGGCGTGCACCACCGTGTTGGCCAGGTCGATGCGCGCCAGTTCCAGCGCCGCCTGCGCACTTTCCACCTGGGCTTCCAGCCCTTTGCGCGCCACCCGGGTGGAGACCAGGGTTTCCTCGGCAATCTGGATCTGGGCCTGCGACTGCTGCACGCCGGCCTGCGCGGAGGCCTGGCTGGTGCGGAACTTGTCGCGGTCGTTCAACGCCACCAGCCGCTGTTCGGCCAGCTGCTCGTAGCGCGCCAGCTCGGCACGCGAACGCTGCAGTTCGGACTGCCCGGCCGACAGCGTGGCCTTGGCCGAAGCGATCTGCGCGCGGTTCTGCGCCTGCGACTGGTCAGAATTGGCGAGCGCGGCCTTCGCGCTGTCCAGCGCGGCCTCGGCCTGCGCCACGCGCTGGTGGTAGATGCGATCGTCGATGCGCAGCAGTACATCGCCCTGTTTGACGTGCTGGAAATCCTTGACCAGCACGTCGGTGACATAGCCATTGACCTGCGGCGCCAGCACGGTGATCTGCCCACGCACATAGGCGTTGTCGGTGCTGGCGATGGCGCTGGTGAACGGCCACAGCTGCCAGCCGCGCAGGATCAGCGCGATGCCCACCAGGGCCAGCACCACCATGATCACCACCGCCCGGTTGCTGGGCTTGAGGTACTTCGGCGCGCCCGTCGGCGTCACCGGGGCGGCCGCCGGCGGAGGCGGCGCAGGAGCGGGTGCGGCATCGGTGGGAGGCGCCGGATTGACGTTGTCGGGGGCGTCGTCATCACGGGGAGGTTGCTGGGACATGGGGTCTACTCAACGCGGTGCGGCAGCCGCATCGGGCGCCGCGGGGGAGGAAGGGGAGGGACGGCGCTTGCGCCATCGCTTCATCGCGGCGATCCACACCTGCAGCGACAGCAGCCAGCCCAGGAAGCCCAGCGCCAGCCAGCCGCTGAGCGTGAATACATCGTTGAAGCCGCGCACGTTGGCTTCGCGGCGCGCGATCTGCGCCAGCTGCGCGGTGCCCTGCGCGCTGCGCTGTACCGAATCGGTGATCTGCGCGGCATAGAGCTGTTGCTGCAGGCGCAGCCGCTGCGCGACCACCGGATCGGCCGGGTCCAGCTGGCTGACCAGTGCACTGGAATACAGCTGCTCGCGATGCAGCTGCACCGTGCCCAGTACGGCCGAACCGGCCAGCCCGCCCAGCGTCTGGGTGATCGACAGGGTGACCAGGAAGGTGATCATGTGGTCCACGCCCTGCTTCAGCACGGCGGTGATGCCGAGCATGATCAGCGGCCCCATGAACATGCCCGAGCCGACCGAGGCCAGGAACTGGCTGACGTAGAAATCGTGAGGCCGGTCCAGGCTGGTGCGGTGCTGGTCGAGCAGGGCGGCGCTGCCCAGCAGCAGGATCGCCATCAGCACCTGCGGGATCAGCCGCTTCGGCCCGAAGGTCAGCGAGCTGGCGGCGATGCCGGTGACCACCCCGGCCAAGATAACCGCGAACAGCGGCCGCATCTGGTCCGGGCCCATGCCGAGCGTGCGCATCAGCCCGACCACGCCGTACGACTGTTCGGTGGTGAGGAAGCGCAGCAGGAAGGCGCCGACGATGAAGTGCAGCACCGGCAGGCTGGCCAGCCAGCGCACCTGCAGCAGCGGATTGCGCCGGTAGTGTTCAATCACGAAGGCCGCCGTGGCCAGGGTGATCGAGGCGACCAGTGCCCATCCCAGCCACGGGGTGTCGGTCCACCAGCGCACGTAGCCTTGCGCCAGCACCACCACCAGCAGTCCAACGGCCGGTGCCAGCAGCGCGAAGGTGAGGAAATCCAGCGGTTCGAACGCTTTGATCTGCACGCCCGGTGGCAGCTTCAGCAGCACCACGGCCGCGAACGCACACAGCGCCAGTCCGGCTTCGAAGAAGTACAGCAGATGCCATTGGCCGGTACCCACCAGGCTCGGCGAAACCACCCAGGCCAGCGGCACCGCCAGCTGGGACAGGCCCACGCCGATCACCAGCAGGTTGCCGGTGTAGCGGCGCGGCAACGACTGCAGCATGTACAGCGTGCCCAACGTGGAGCAGGCCGCGCCGGCAAAACCGCTGGCCGCACGCAGCAGCACGGTGGTTTCGAAACTGCCGACGGCCAGGTGCAACAGGGCCAGTGCGGCGTACAACCCCAGACCGATTTCGGCGAACAGGCGGATGCCGTACTGCTGGCGGAACTTGAAGGCGAGCAGGTTGGCGGTGACGTTGACCATCACGTAGGACGCCACCAGCCAGGTGCCCTGCACCGGGGTCAGCCCGAGCTGTCCCTGCAGGAAGGGCAGGTTGGCGGTGACCAGCGCGGTGCCGAGGCCGCCGGTGATGGCGACCAGCACCGACACCAGCGCATAGGCCGCACGCCGGTGCGGCGGATGCCAGGGCATCGACGCCGAGCCGGGGAGGGTGGGCTTTTCGTGTTCCTCCCAGTCCGGGATGGGCTTGAGGTACTGCGACATCAGGCCTCCGTGGCGCCGGTTCCCTGCAGGCCTGCGCGCAGCAGCTGCAACGCGCGGCCCGCCAGTGCGCTGCGCTCTTCGCGGTTCTTGCCGCGCAGGGCCGCACCCAGCATGCCCGAGATCAGTGAAATATCCGTGGAGGTCAGGTCCGGCCGGCACAGCCCCGCGGCGATGGCGCGCTGGATGGGGGCCTCCATCAGGGTGCGCACGCGTTCGCGCGCGCCGCGTACGGTGGGGTCATCCGGATGCACCGCGCGCCAGTAGTCGGCCAGCGCAGGCGAATCGATGATGCGGCGGGCCATGCCGTCCAGCAGCACGAACAGTGCGTCGTCACGCGTGCCCAGTTCGGCTACCTGGCGCGCGATACGGTCGACGGTCCGCTGCAGCAGGGCTTCGATGAGCGCGCTGCGGTCGGGGAAGTTGCGGTAAAGCGTCGCCCGTCCCACCTGTGCGCGCTCCACCACCAGATCCAGCGGGGCGGTCACGCCATGGTTGCCGAACACGTGGTCGGCCGCATCGAGGATCAGGGCGCGGCGGGCGGCCGCGTCGGCACGTAGAGAGGTCATGCGCCATTTTCGGACACAAATGTCCGTTCGGCCAGTGGTCGATTGCGCTATGCCACTCCGGTGTCAGTCCGCAGTCGCATTGGTGATGAGGTGGTGAAGAGTTGCCGTGCGGGTCGTGGTGGCAGGCGCGCCGGGCGCCTGTCCACGTGGCGGAAAGTGACGACCAACGGTCGTCACCCACCAGGGGTAGGTCACCCACCAGGGGTAGGTCACCCACCAGGGGTAGGTCACCCACCATGGGTGGGGCCACCCACTACGGCTGGCCGTGGGCCGGCCAGCCGGTCAGCCGGGCAGCCGTCAGAAGTACGCGCGGATGCCGAACGCCACGGCACGGCCCGGCAGCGGGGCGTAGTCGCGCAGAAGCGAGGTGTGCGGACGTACTTCGCGGTTGGTCAGGTTGCTGCCGTCCACGAATACTTCGTAGCTGTTGCTGTCACTGCGGTCCCAGCGATACGCCACGTGCGCATCCACCAGCGTGTAGCCGTTGGTCGGTTCTTCGTTCTGCGCGGTGTCCTTCTGACTGCTGTAACGCACCGCACCGACCGATGCGCGCCAGCCGTCCTTGGCCCAGCGCAGGTCGGCGCCCACGCGTGCCGGCGAAATGCGCGGCAGGTAGCCACCGTTGGCCAGGTCCACGGTGTAATTGTGGTTGTGGTCGCCATGCGGCACGGCGATGTCCACGCTGCGGCTGCCACTGCCATCCAGCTCGGCCTTGACGTAGTCACCGAACACGCGCAGGTCCCAGTCACCGGCATTGCCTTCGAACAGGTGCAGCAACGCCTCGGCTTCGGCGCCCTTGAAGGTGGCGTCCTGCTGCGCCCACAAGCGCACCGGCAGGTCTTCCACCACGCCGGTGTCAGCCAGGTAGATGAAGTCCTTGAACTTGGTCTGGTACACCGACGCGGAGAAATCCAGGCGCTCGCTGTGCGTGTGGATGCCCAGTTCGATGCGCTGGCCGCGCTCGGTCTTCAACTGCGCATCGCCCAGTTCGATCGAACGCGTGGCGATGTGTGCACCGGCCGCGTACAGCTCTTCATTGGTCGGTGCACGCTCGGAGCTGTCCACGCCAAAGCGCAGGTCCACTGCATCATTCAGCGTCCAGATGCCGGCGGCAGACAGATTGGTGGCATCGAACTTGCGGCGCTGGTAATCACCGGTCGGATCCAGCTTGACCTGGTCATGGCGCGCGCCGAGTTCCAGCTTGAACGGGCCGAACTGCTTTTCCTGCAGCACGAACAGGCCAAGGTTTTCGGTCGTGGTATCCGGCACGAACGCTTCTTCGCCCTTGGCGCCGAAATCGCTGTTGCCGAACTGCAGGCCGAAGGCACCGTTCCAGCCGGCGATCTCGTTCTGCACCGCTTCCAACCGGCCTTCGATGCCCTGGTTGGTGAAGCGGGTTGCCGGGGTGCCGGCTTCCAGTTCGGTGTGCTCGTAGTCGGTGTAGCCGGCGCGCAGGGTGACGTTCTTCAGGAACGAGGTCGGGTTGTAGATGCCGCCTTTGAAGTCGAAGCGGTTCTGCACCATGTCGATGCGCACGTCGTGCTCGTCGCCGCCTTCCTCCTCGCCGCCGTGGTCATGGTCGTGGTCATGGTCATGGTCATCGCCGTCGGCATGCACGTGCGCGCCGTTGGGAATGCCGTAGTTGGTGCGGTAGGTGCCGGCCGACAGGCCGAAGAAGCCACCATCGCCGAGCCAGGTGGCACCGACACCGCCGGCGCGGGTGCGGATGGAGCTGTTGTCCAGGGTCCCGCGACGCGGTTCATCGGCATCGCCGCCAGCGTGCGCATGGTCGTGCTCTTCGAGCGCATCGACCACCGCGTAGCCGGGGATGCGGTAATCATCGCCGTTGCGCACCAGGCCATCCACGTGCAGCACCCAGTTGCCGTTGACGCCGTCCAGCCGGAACATGCCGCTGCGTTCGTCGTTGACACTGTTGCCGCGCACCTCGGCGCGACCGCTCAGCGGGCGCTCCGGCAGTTCGCTGGCGATGCGCCCATCGACCACGTTGACCGCGCCGCCGATCGCACCGCTGCCGAACAGCAGGGTGGCCGGTCCCTTCAGCACTTCGATCTGGTCGGCCAGGAACGGTTCGATGCTGGTGGCATGGTCGGCACTGACGGTGGACGCATCCATGTTGCCCACGCCGTTGGACAGAACGGCCACGCGCGGGCCTTCCTGTCCGCGGATGATCGGGCGGCCGACGCCGGGGCCGAAGTACGAGCTCTGCACGCCCGGCAGCTTGGCCACCGTGTCGCCCAAGGTGCCCGCCTTGGCTTCATCCAGGCGTTCCCCGGCGAGTACCTCGACCGGCCGCGCCAGCGATTCGGCATCGCCCTGCAGCGGCGAGGCGGTGACCTTCACTTCGGACAGTTCGGTCAGGTGTCGGTCGGCCGGGGCGTCGGCGGCCATCGCCATCGCAGGCAGCAGGGCAGCCGCCAGGGCCAGGGTGAGGGTGTGCGGACGGGGCCGGGTACGCAGAGCAGTCATGGGGCTTCCAATGAATTGTTATAACGTATCAACAAGGGGGCGCACGAATCCCATGGCGGACAGCGGGAGAGAGTCGCTGGGCGAAACAGGCCGTGCGGGTACAGGAGGGATGTTATATTATTCCATAACGCTTCGCCGACCCTGCTGGAAGTCATGCCTCTTATCCCACGCCTGCGCCATCTGATTGACCGCTTCGGTGCCACCGGTTCGCTGCTGTGCGCGGTGCACTGCGCGGTCATCCCCGTGGCTTTGGCCGCTGCGCCCTCGCTGGGCCTGTCGGTGTGGCTGGGCGATGGCGTGGAGCAGGCGCTGGTGGTGTTCGTCACCCTGCTGGGGTTGTTCAGCCTGGTCTGGGGTTATCGGCGTCACGGTGCGCTGCGTGCGCTGGCCTTCCTGATTCCCGGTCTGGTCGCATTGTGGACGGGCGTGCTGTACGACCCGCTTCACCACGATCCGGTGCCGCATGCGGTGGTGATGACCCTCGGTGGGCTGCTGGTGGGCGTGGCCCACCTGGTCAACCTGCGCCTCAACCACGGCCACGTACACGACGCCAGCTGCGCGCATTGAGGTCGTCGTGGTAGGCTTTCCGATCGTGCGCGGGGGCGTCCAGCAAGACGGCCCCGCCAAACCCGTGTCAGCACGGGGTAATCAGAATCAACATAGCCAGGAGTTCAAGACATGGGTAAGGGTGACCGCAAGACCGCCAAGGGCAAGCGCTACAACGCCAGCTACGGCAACGCCCGTTCGCACACCGTGAGCAAGGCCGCCGTCGGCGCCGCCGCTCCGGTCGCCAAGAAGACCGTGGCCAAGGCCCCGGCAAAGAAGGCCGTTGCCAAGAAGGCCGTCGCCAAGGCCAGCTGATCCGCTGACCGGCAGAACACGAAAAAACGCGGCGCCCAGCGCCGCGTTTTTTTTGTGCGTTGATGTTTCCCTGTCTCTACTTCCCGGGCCGCCGGATGCCAAGAGGCTGTCCGGAGGCACGGGGAGCTGCGGCGCAGGACCGTTGGAGCCCCGGACGGGCGGAAACGAGCCCCCATGGTGAAGTGACCCCCGGGAGTTGGACAGCTGATCCAACCTCCGAGGGTTACATGA
>NZ_DAMBRS010000003.1:0-308628 GCF_032054965.1 Stenotrophomonas chelatiphaga
GGCGGGGGCGTTGAGCGCCATGGATGGCGCGAAACGAGGCCCGCATGGACGCAGTTTCTGCCGTCCCCCGCCAACCCACCCCGCCCCACCCACACACAGCCCTGCAGGCTGTTGCCGTTGCCGTTGCTCTTGCCGTTGCTTCCGCTCCAGCAAGAGCCGCAGGCTCAAACTGCCCCGTCAGGATCCCGCACCAGGTGGATGTCCGTCGGTGCCGACAGCGCGATGCCCCTGGATGCCAGTTCCTGCAGCAGGCTGAAGAACAGGTCGCTGCGCGCGCCGTAGACCTGCCGCGGGCTGGAGACGTAGGCGAAGCTGTTGATCGCCACCTGGCCGCCGGCGATCGAATCGATGAACACCGATGGCGCCGGGTCGGAAAGCACGCTGGAATGCGCCGTGTAGGCATCCAGCAGCACCTGCTTCACCGCCGCAACGTCCGCGTTCAACGGCAGCGTGAACTGGATCTGGATCCGGCCCTGTGCACTGCCCATGGTCATGTTGCGCACGGTCTTGGTGATCAGCTCCGAGTTCGGCACGATCAACGTCGACTTGTCCCCGACGGTGATCTCCGTGGAGCGCACGTTGATGCGGCGGATGTCGCCTTCCTGGTCGCCGATCTTCACCCAGTCACCGATCTTCACCGGCCGCTCGGCCAGCAGGATCAGGCCGGAGACGAAGTTCTGGGTGATCGCCTGCAGGCCGAAACCAATGCCCACCGACAGCGCGCTGACCACCAGCGCCAGCTGGCCGAAGCCGATCCCCAGGGCGGTCAGCGACCACAACACGGCAAGGATGATCCCCAGGTAACGTGCCACGGTGCTGATCGAGTTCTGTGCGCCAGAATCCAGCTCGGTCTTCGGCAGGTAGGTATCCACCAGCCAACGCTGCAGGGCCTGCATCAATGCAAGCCCGGCCAGCAGGACCGCGATGGCCAGCAGAACCTTGCCCGGCTGCAGTTTGATACTCCCGATCTCGAACCCATCCGACAGCGCCTGCATGCTGCTCAACACCGACCCGACATTGCCGAACGGAGCGGTGAAGATGAGCAGTGCCATCAGCACCAGCGCGATGCGGCTGAAGGCCGACAGCAGCACGCCGGCCTGTTCCACCTGCGCCGCGCTCAGGCCGGTGGTCAGTACCACGGTGCGGCCGATGCGGCTGTCCGGATGCAGCATCCAGGTGCACAGGTCGTCGGCGAACTTGAGCAGCAGGCTGGTGGTCAGCGCGACGATGCCGCCCCAGACCAGCTGCGAGGTCACGAACTTGGCGAAATTGAGGTAACCGAACAGCGAGGCGATGATCGCCGCGGCCACCACCACGTTGCCCGCCACGCGGGTCAACACGATCCAGCCACTGCGCTGGGCCGGCCCACGCGCGCGCGAATCGGCGGCCTGCGCTTCAGCGCGCTCGGCCGCTTCGGCGGTCTGCCGCCGGTGCAGGCGGGACAAGGTCACCAGCATCGCCATGATCAGGCACAGGTAGACCAGGGCGATCACCCCGTCCAGCGCGATGGTGTTGATCTCGCTGGTGCGTGCCGCGCGATCCACCGCCGCCAGCATGATGCTGATCCAGCTCACCGCAGCGGCGCTCCACGCGTACTTGCGCAGGTTGCGCGCTGCGGTGTCATCCAGGTCCAGCAGGCGCCACGACGGGCGCTTGGGCGCCAGCAGGCAGGCGCTCAGCGCGACGATGAACGCAGAAAAGCAGGTGGCGCCCACGAAGTAGTTGGAGAGCGTCTGCAGGCGCGGCGGAATGGCGCCTACCGCATCCAAGGACGCGATCAACGCCCAGGCCGCCAGTCCCGGCATCGCCGTGCCCACCAGCAGCAGCCAGACCGCAAGGCCGGTCCGGCGCAGGCGGCCCTGCGGCGCGTTTTCGGCGGCCGCATAACGCCGTCCCAGCGCGCGCAGCCACAGCCGCACGGGGAAGAACAGCAGCAGCGCCACCCCAAGACCCAGCAGCGGCAGGGCCCAGCCCTCGCGCTTCAACGCATCGCGTACCGCGTTGGTGCCCAGCCGGTACAGCGCCAGCACCCGCGTGGTATCGGCCGGCGCGGTCGCGGCGACCTGGCTCCACAAGGCCGGCGACAGCGGCGAAGCCACCTTGCGGCCGAGCTCTTCGCTGAACTGGCTGGCGCGCAGTTTTTCGATGTCGGCGGCCAGCTGGTTGGCGTTGACCACTGCCAGCTCGGCACGTTTGATCGTGCCGTCCAGCTTGTTGCGTTGCCGGGTCAGGCTGGCCCGCTGCACGGCGATCTCGCGGGCCTCGGTGCTGCCCTCGGCTACCTCACCCAGCGGTGCCAGCTGTTCGTTGAGCTGGTCCAGCTGGGGCTGCAGCGCCTTGGCGGCGGCGTCCGCATCGTCCTTGGCCGCCTTCGCGCGCTCGCTGAGGGTGGCCAGCGTATCGGGCGTTTCGGCGTCCTCAAGCGAGGCCCGCGCGGACTTCAGCGTGGCCTCGGCCCGGGTTACCTGGGCCTCAGGGGTCAGCTCGGGCGGGGCCTGCGCCAGCGCCGGGGCCGCGACCAGGAGCAGGAACATCAGCAGGCCGACGACGGCACCGCGCTTGGAGATCAGGCTGGAAAGAGACAAAACGCGTTACCGGCATGCGCGGACCACCGCGCCTGCGCGGACTATACGACGTGTCGCGTGGGAATCGGATCAGTACTTCAGGCGCAGCTCCTCCACCTGCGGCTGCTGGGCGGCGTACCACTCCTGGAACTCTTCCTCGGGGATCTCTTCCGGGGCATACACCACGATCGGGTCCCAGGCGTGGTCGGTGGGCAGCGGCTGGCGGGGGCCGGCACGCAGCGTGTAGGCCACGCCCTCGTGGTCGACCACCTCCTCGACCTGCTCCCATCGGGCACGCGCGAAGCTGGATTCGGATTTCAACAGGATCACCTGGTACATCGGCATCACTCCTTGGCACTGTTCATCAGCATGGACCCGCATAGCGGCCCGATAAACCCACGGGCCGCTACGCAGTGTTGCGCTTACGCCATGGCAAGGCGGCTTCACCTTGCCATGGCGGCGGGCGCGGCAAGGTGGCCTACCGCCTCCGGGACGAGAGCCCCATGACCACCCCCAACGACCTCAAGACCGTCCCCGACCTCAAGCTGCCGCGCTACCTTGGCACCTGGTACGAGATCGCCCGCCTGCCGATGCGCCACGAACCCGAAGCCTGCACCGATGTATCGGCGAACTACAGCCTGCAGGACAACGGCAACATCCGCGTGCACAACCGCTGCCGGATGGAAGGCGAGATCGAAGAAGCCATCGGCGAGGCCAGCGTCGTGGACAACGACAGCGCGCGACTCGCGGTCAGCTTCCTGCCCAAGGGCCTGCGCTGGTTGCCGTTCACCAAGGGCGACTACTGGGTGATCCAGATCGCCCCCGATTACAGCGTGTCGCTGGTCGGCAGCCCGGACCGCGATTATCTCTGGCTGTTGTCACGTACGCCGCACCTGGACAAGACCGTTCGCGATCATTATCTGGCGACCGCGCGCCAGCAGGGCTTCGATCTGTCCAAACTGATCGATACCCCCCACACCGGCAAGCCGACGGCCTGAGTCCATGGACCTGAAGAGCGGGTATCCGTACTGGTCCATCCGCAATGGACTGATCCAGGCTTTCCCTCCGCTTGAAGCCGACCTGCACTGCGATGTGCTGGTCGTCGGCGGCGGCATCACCGGCGCCCTGATCGCCGATGAGCTGTCCGCACACGGCCACGAAGTGGCGTTGATCGAACAGCGCGACATCGGCTGGGGCAGCACGGCGGCAAGCACCGCGCTGCTGCAGTATGAGATCGACACCCACCTGATCGACCTGGCCCGCCAGTATGGCGAAGACGATGCGGCGCTGGCCTACCACGCCTGTGCGCAGGCGCTGCCACAGCTGCGCGAGGTCACCGCCGGCCTGCGCGGGGTGGATTTCAAGCAGATGGACAGCGTGTACCTGGCCAGCAAGCCGCGCCATGTGCCGGTACTGCGCGAAGAAGGCGCGGCACGCCGCAAGCATGGGCTGGACGCACGCTGGCTGGACCGCGGTGCCCTGCGCGAACGCATGGGGATGGACGGCGACGCTGCGCTGCTGACCCGCCAGGCCGCGCGCGTGGATCCCTACTGCCTCACTTACCGGCTGTTGGAGCGGGTCAAGCGGCGCGGCGGCCACGTGCACGATCGCACCGTGCTGCATGCGCTTGAACCCACCGCGCGCGGGGTCACCGCACGCACCGAAGACGGCATCCAGATCCGCGCCAAGCACGTGGTGCTGGCCCAGGGCTACGCCAACCAGCAGTGGCTGGACAAGCGCGTGGCGCGCAACCGCAGCAGCTATGCGCTGATCACCGATCCGCTGCATTCCGACGAACTTGGCGCACTGGCCACGACGATGGTCTGGGAAAGCGCGCGCCCCTACCTGTACCTGCGCAGCACCGGCGATGGCCGGCTGCTGCTGGGTGGGCTGGACGATGCGGTGGATGTCCCGGCACGCCGCGACCGCCGCGTCGATGGCAAATCGAAGAAGCTCATGAAGGGACTGAGGCACTGGTTCCCGGCGCTGGACCCGATCCCTGCGTTTGCCTGGGCCGGAACTTTCGCCGAAACCGCCGATGGCCTGCCGTTCTTCGGCGCGCATGCGCAGTGGGGACCTCGGGTGCAGTTCGCGATGGCCTACGGGGGCAACGGCATCACCTATTCGATGATCGGCGCCGGCCTGCTGCGCGCCACCATCGAACGCCGACGCCACCCTCTGCAGGCGCTGTTCGGTTTCGAGCGGCTGGAGCGCTGATCGCCAACGCACGCCCCGGCGAAGTCGGGCGATGCCGGTAGCGACGAACCATGCGCGGCGAGCGCAGCGGTGCCAGCAAGAGCGTACGGCCAGTGGCCGTCACTACCGTCGACGCGTCACGACAGGCATCATTCAAGCAGCAGCTGCTAGCGTCGCCATGAGGGCCCGCGTGCCCTGCCCCGTCCGCTGCTGGAGCGTCGTGCCATGATCCGCCCCCTGATCCTGCTGTGCCTGGCCTGCGCCCCCTCGGTCGCGTTGGCGCAGAGTGCTGCAGGCGCCACCGGCCCGCAGTCGTCCACCGGCCTGAACCTGACCGTGCCCAGCGAACCGCTGCGCTACCTCAATGATCCCAGCTTCCAGCAGGATGCCCCGGGCACTTACTACGGCGACAAGAGCGGTCCGCGCGCACGCGCCGGCAGCGATAACGGCATCGCCGAGGTCACCGATGACAAGCTGCGCGTCTCCGGCAGCGTCAGCACCGGTATCGGCTATTCCGAAGGCTACGGCAACAGCCACTACAACGCGGCCACGCTGAACCTGAGCAAGAACTACACCACCGATGAAGGCAAGACCCGCGGGGTCAACGTCAACATCCACGTCAGCGAAGGCAAGGGGCCGGGCTTCTTTGGCCCCTGGGACGGTCCGTATGGCGGCGGATTCGGTGGGGGCTACGGCCCTGGCCCCGGCTACTGGGGCCGCCCGCCGCCGTTCGGCTGGTAAGCAGCCGCGCCCGGCGGCGCAACGACCGGCCTGTCCGCCTCCGGATGCGCCGCTGCGCTCGCCGAGCATGGCCCGGCGCTACCGGTCCGGGTTTGATGGCGCGTGGATCAATCCAGCCAGCCGTCGCGCTCGCTGTCCAGGATGCGGCCATCGTGCCCGCTCAGGCGCACGTCAACCTTCTGGTTACGCGCGTTGCGTGCTTCCAGCTGCCACGTCGCACCGTCACGTTCCACCGAATGGATGTCCTTCAGGCCCTGCTCCTTGGCCTTGGCCAGCAGCTGGTCGATGGTCAGCTGGGTGCGGCCATCGAACTCGTCGAAGATCTCGCCGGTCTTCGGGTCGACATAGACCTCGCGGAAGCGGCCATCGTCGCGGGTCACGTCGGCTTCCCACAGCCCGTCGTCCTTCTCGATCTCATGGATGCGGCTGTAACCGGCGTCGCGCAGCTTCTGTTCCACCTGGGCCAGGCCCAGCGGTGCGGCATGGGCGGTGACGGCCACGGTGGTACCCAGCAGGGCGGCAACGGTGGCGCCAGCGATCAGGGACAGCTTGTTCATGGTGTTCTCCGGAATGGTGGACCCCAGCGGGCCCGGCCAACACAGTCTGCCCAGCGCACCTAACAGCCACTTAGCCCGGGCTGTTAGCCAACGGTTAGTCCGCTGCGCTATTGATAGGCGCATGTATCCGTTGAAGACCCTGGCCGTGATCGTGCTCGCGCTGCTGCCCGCCCTGCCGGTGGCGGCGGGCGACGACCATGCCCAGCAGACCGCACGACGTGCGGTGGAACAGGGCCGCTACGTGCCGCTGGAAGCGGTGGTGCGCGATGCCATGCGCCGCCATCCCGGCAAGCTGCTGGAAGTGGAACTGGACGATGCCGTGTACGAAGTCGAGATCCTGCGCGCCGACGGCGTGGTGGTGGAGCTGGACTATGATGCGCGCAACGGCAAGCTGCTGAAGACCGAACTGGACGACTGATGCGGATCCTGCTGGCCGAAGATGACCACGACCTGGCGCAGCGCCTGCAGCCCCTGCTGGAGCAGGCGGGTTTCGTGGTGGATGCATTCGCCGATGGCCGCGCGGCCGAAGAACATGGCCAGGTGGAAGACCTGCAGGCCGCCATCGTCGATCTCGGCCTGCCGGGCCTGGACGGGCTGAGCATCATCGAACGATGGCGCGCCAATGGCCGCACCTTCCCGGTGCTGGTGCTGACCGCACGCGGACGCTGGCACGACAAACTGGCCGGTTTCGATGCAGGCGCGGACGACTACCTGACCAAGCCCTTCCAGCCCGACGAACTGGTGCTGCGCCTGCGTGCGCTGATACGCCGCAGCACCGGCCATGCCAGTCCGCGCCTGCAGTGCGGACCGCTGCAGCTGGATGTCAACGCAGGCCGTTTCAGCCTGCACGGCAGCGAACTGGCGCTGAGCCCGCAGGAGTTCCGCCTGCTCGGCTACTTCATCCACCACGTGGATACGGTGATCGGCCGCGAGCGGCTGGGCGAGCACGTGTTCGACAGCGGCTTCGATCCGGACTCCAATGCATTGGACGTGCTGCTCGGACGGGTGCGGCGCAAGCTGGACATCGACCTGATCCAGACCGTGCGCGGCCAGGGCTGGCGGCTGACGGCGCCGGCATGAGGACATCGCGATGAAGCGCGCCTCGCTGCGCAACCGGCTGCTGCTGGCGGGCGGGCTGGGCCTGCTGCTGGTCACGGCGCTGGCCACCGCGCTGCTGGGACACCTGTTCGAACGCGCCGCGCGTGACAGCCTGGATGCGGCGCTGGAACAGGACCTGCTGACCGTGCTGGCGCAGGCCGAAGTAAACCCGGATGGGCGCGTGGTGCTGCGCCAGGAACCCAACGAAGCCCGCTTCCAGCGGGTGTTCTCCGGTGCTTACTGGCAGGTCGGCGCGGCCGACGGCACCCCGCTGCTGCAGTCGCGCTCGTTGTGGGATGAAAGCCTGGCCGCACCGGCGGCCAGCAGCGCCGGCATCGCCGCTGACATCATCGGGCCGCTGCAGCAGCCGCTGCGGGTGCTGGCGCGCGAGGTGCGCCTGCCCCGCGCGCAGGCGCCGCTGCAGGTTCTGGTGGCGCTTGACCGCAGTGACCTGCAGGCCCAGGTGGCGCAGTTCCGTCAGCGCAGCGCGTTGGCCCTGGCGGTGCTGGTCGCGGTCTGGCTGGCGGTGCTGGCCAGCCAGATCCACTTCGGCCTGCGTCCGTTGCGGCGGTTGGGCCAGCAGGTGGAGGGCGTGCGCCGCGGCGAAGTCCAGCGGGTGGATGCACGCGGCCTGAGCGCGGAGATCGCGCCGCTGGCTGAAGAACTCAACGCTCTGCTCGACCACCACCAGCGCATGGTGGCGCGCGCGCGCACCAGCGCACAGGACCTGGCCCACGCGCTGAAGACACCGCTGAGCGTGCTGGCAGCTGAAGCGGAACATCCGGGGGGCGACTGGCAGCAGACCGTGCGCGCACAGGGCGCGCACATGCAGGCCAGCATCGAGCGCTACCTTGCGGCAGGGCTGGCGGTCGATCACCGGCAGCGCGCGGACGTGGCACCGGTGGTGCAGTCGATGTGCCGCCTGATGGGTCGCGTACATCAAGGGCGCGGCGTGCACTTCAGCAGCGATGCCATCGACCCGGCATTGCGCTTTGCCGGCGATGCCGCCGATCTGGAAGAAATGCTGGGCAACCTGCTGGACAACGCCGGCAAGTGGGCCACGCAGCAGGTGCAGGTGGGCGCCTGGATGGACGCGCAACGGCTTCGCATCGAGGTGCGCGACGATGGTCCGGGGCTGCAGGAATCCCAGCTGCAGACCGTGCTGCAACGGGGCGTGCGGCTGGACCAGCGCGAAGGCAGCAGCGGGCTCGGCCTGGCGATCGTCGGCGACATCGCCGCCAGCCACGGCGGCGAGCTGAAGCTGGAAAACGCGCAGCCCGGGCTGCGCGCCACACTGTGGCTGCCGGCGGGGTGAACCGCCGGTAGTGACGGCCGCTGGCCGTCAATCAGTGACCGTCCAATGACGGCCAGCGGCCGTCACTACCGGGTCCCCGCTTACATCAGCGGTTCGTCGGACAGGTACGTGTAACCGGTCAGACCAGCTTCCAGTGCGTCGGACAGTTCCTGCGCACGGTCAACCGTAAGACCTGCCGCGGCCACGCGCTCGGCATAGGTCGCGCGCAGTTCGGCCAGGCTGTAGCCCACGTAGTCCAGCATCACATCGGTGGTGTCACCGCGGCGCTGCTGGGTGATCGCATAGCCCCCCGCGCCGGCACGCACTTCCACCGCATCGGTATCGCCGAACAGGTTGTGGATGTCGCCCAGGATCTCCTGGTACGCACCGACCATGAAGAACCCGATCCGGTAGCTTTCACCGGAACGCAGCGCGTGCAGCGGCAGCGAACTGTCCAGGCTCTCGTTGCCGACATAGGTTTCCACCATGCCGTCCGAGTCGCAGGTCATGTCGGCGATGATGCCGCGACGGTCCGGCTGCTCGTCCAGGCGCTCGATCGGCACGATCGGGAACACCTGGTCGATCGCCCACACGTCCGGGATCGATTCGAACACGCTGAAGTTGACGAAGTACTTGTCCACCAGCCGCTCGTTGAGCTCATCCAGCACCGGCCGATGGCTCTTCTCGTCGAAGCTCAGGCGTGCACGCACTGCATGGGCGATGGCGTAGAACAGGTCATCGATGCGCGCCCGCTGCGGCAGGTCGATCTGGCCCAGCGCATAGCTGGACAGGCCTTCGGCATGGAAATGCTGCGCTTCCTGGAACAGCTCGATCGCCGGGCGCTGGCCCAGTTCGGAATGGATCTCGCGCAGGTGGCGGATCGATGCCGGCTCGTCGTCATGCTGGTCCGGCACGCGGCCTTCCATCGCCTGTTCCACTTCGGACACGTTGGCGATCAGCACCGCATGGTGGGCGGTCATCGCGCGGCCACACTCGGTGACGATGCGCGGCGGCTTCAGGCCATGTTCCTTGCAGGCATCGGCCAGCGGCTGCACGATGCTGCTGGCATAGGAGTTCAGCCCGTAATTGATCGAGCAGAAGCTGCGCGAACGGGTGCCTTCGTAGTCCACGCCCAGGCCACCGCCCACGTCGACGTGGGTGATCTTCGCGCCAAGCTGCGACATCTCCACGTAGTAGCGGGTGGCTTCGCGCATGCCGTTGGCGATGTCGCGCACGTTGGAAATCTGCGAGCCCATGTGGAAGTGCAGCAGGCTCAGGCAGTCTGCGTACTCGGTGTCACGCAGCGACTTCCACAGGTCCAGCAGCTGGCGCGGGGACAGGCCGAACTTGGCCTTGTCGCCGCCGCTGTTCTGCCACTTGCCCGCACCCAGCGAGGCCAGCCGCATGCGCACGCCCAGGCCCGGCTTCACGTCCAGCGCCTTGGATTCTTCCAGCACCAGCTTCAGCTCGGACGGCTTCTCGATGACGATGTAGGTCTGCAGGCCCAGTTTGCGGCCGATCAGCGCCAGCCGGATGTACTCACGGTCCTTGTAGCCGTTGCAGACGATCAGCCCGCCCGGGCGCGAAAGCGCCAGCACGGCCATCAGTTCCGGCTTGCTGCCCGCTTCCAGGCCGAAGCCTTCGCCGTGGTGGCTGGCCAGGGTGCCGGCCACGCCACGGTGCTGGTTGACCTTGATCGGGTACACGGCGGTGTAGCCGCCCGGGTACTCCCAGTCGGCCTGGGCCTGCGCGAAGGCGGCCTGCAGCTTGCCCAGGCGCTGGCCCAGGATGTCCGGGAAGCGCACCAGCAGGGGCAGCTTGGCCCCGTTGGCGCGCGCCGCATCGACCACATCGGGCAGCGAAACCACCGGGCCATCGGCCCCGGTCGGCCTCACCACCATGTGCCCGGCCTGATCCACGTCGAAGTAACCGTCCGCCCAATGCGGGATCGAGTAGGTCTTGCGGGCTTGGTCGAGGGACCAATCGGTCATGGAAGTCGGCCTGGTTGGTAAAAAAGGGGGTGCATGATAACCCCTGATCGACGAAGGGTTCGTTATCATGCGCGCCCGCGCCCGTGGTCGCTGCCCTGGACCTGAACGGGCGTACCGCCACGCGGCCCCGCTTCCGCCAGCCCGGCGTCCCATCCTCCGAAAAGGATTGCTCCTCCATGACTGACAACAGCAACTGGTATATCGAACACTTCGAGCGCACTGGCTCGGCCATCGGCTACCGCATCACCGGCAAGCTGGACGAAGTGCAGTCGCCGTTCCAGAAGATCGAAATCTTCCAGACCACCGACTGGGGCAACCTGATGACCATCGATGGGGCCATCATGCTGACCAGCAAGGACAACTTCTTCTACCACGAGATGATCAGCCACCCGGTGCTGTTCACCCATGCCGCCCCCAAGCGCGTGGTGATCATCGGCGGCGGTGACTGCGGCACCCTGCGCGAGGTGCTCAAGCACAAGAACGTGGAGAGCGTGACCCAGTGCGATATCGACGAGCAGGTCACGGTGATGGCGCGCAAGCACTTCCCGGAACTGTGCGATTCCAACGATGACCCGCGTGCCGAACTGATGTTCGACGACGGCGTGGCCTACATGGCCAACTGCCCGGCCGGCAGCGTGGACGTGGTGATCGTCGATTCGACCGACCCGGTCGGCCCCGGCGAAGGCCTGTTCAACAAGGCGTTCTACGAGAGCTGCTTCAAGGCCCTGAAGGACGACGGCATCCTGGTGCAGCAGTCCGAATCGCCGCTGATGCAGCTGGAACTGATCAACGAAATGCGCACCGAGATGGGCAAGGCCGGCTTCGGTTCGTTCAAGACCCTGCCGTTCCCGCAGCCGTGCTACCCCACCGGCTGGTGGAGCGTGACCCTGGCGCGCAAGGGCGAGAGCGGGTTCGATTTCCGCCAGTCCGACGCGGCGGCAAAGAGCTTCGATACGCTGTACTACACCGCCGCGCTGCACACCGGCGTGCTGGTGACGCCGCCGTTCGTGCAGGCTGCGCTGAAGTAAGGGCCTGCCGACCAACGGTCGGCATCCACCAACAAAAAACCCGCGCTGGCGACCGCGCGGGTTTTTTGTTTTCCGGAAGCGCCAGGCCATGCCCGGCGGCCGTGCGCTTACAGCGCCCAGATACCCGCGATCACCGCCACCACCAGGCCCCACTTGATCGCGTGGTAGGCGAACGCACTTCGCGCACGCAGCGCCTTGGCCTTCAGCCGTACCTTGTACACGCCGCCAAATGCCTTGTTCACCCCACCGGTCGGGTCACCCGGCAGGTTCGGCGAGGCCCCACCGGCCAGCAGCGTGGACGCTACCGCCCGGTTGAACAGGCCAGGCAGGCCGAAACGCAGCGGGCGGGCGATATCGCAGAACAGGATCACCCGGTCCTGTTCGGTCTCGTTGTGCGCGTGGTGGATGTAGGTCTCGTCGAACATCATCCATTCGCCATCGCGCCAGCTCTTCTTCACCCCGTCCACTTCGATGTAGCAGCGGTCATCGTTGGGCGTGCTCAGTCCCAGGTGCAGGCGCAGCGAACCGGCGAACGGATCGCGGTGCGGGCGCAGCTCGCTGCCCGGCGGAAGCTGGGCGAACATCGCCGCGCGTACGTCCGGGATCGATTCGATCAATGCCACCGTCTGCGGGCAGAACTGCCTGGCCGACGGATGCGACGGGCCGTACCAGCGCAGGTAGAAGCGCTTCCAGCCCCGGCGGAAGAACGAATTGAAGCCGGCGTCGTTGAAGCTGCTCGACGCGGCGATCTTCTGCGCATCGCGCAACGCCAGCGCCTCGTCGCGGATCACGGTCCAGTTCTGCCGCAGCGGCTCCAGCTGCGGGAACTCCTTGCCCGGATCCAGGAACGGCGTGGTTGGCACCTTGGAAAACAGGTACATGACCACGTTGATCGGGGCCATGAAGCTGGAATGGTCCAACAACTGGCGCGACCAGCGCGCGCGGACCTTGCCGCGGTAATGGATGTACAGCACGCAGGCGATGAACAGCACGGCCAGCACGATCTTGATCATTGACGATTCCTCCGGCGGGGGCCGGACGCAGGTGGGCAGGGAACGGGCGGGCACACAGCCGCGCCGGTCACGCACGGGACGGGGACGTGCCGACAGGGGCGGTCCGGCCAGGCGCGCGGGGAACGCGCAATGGTCGGCAGCTGGGCGGCGCCGGTCAAGCACCGCAGGGTATTGGCAGCGTGCCATATACGGCTGCCACATTCACATTCATCTCGGGTTTGGCTGGAAGCGACAGCCATCCACGCCTCAACTCGTTGATAAATAACGCATAACGAATAAGTGAGACGGTATTGTCCGAAATGGCATGACGCACTGTTGCACTGCCGAAGCCGTCACAATTATTTAATAGAAAACTGGCGGGTACTAAAATTAGCGCACTCGCTAATGCCCCTTCCACCGGTTCGCTTGACGCTCTGCGCCACCCACCGGGCTGTCAGAGAACGTCATGGACACCCCTTCTATTTCCCCCTCTCCGATCTGCGGCGACGATGCCGCGATGCCGCTGCTGCTCAAGCGCGGCGAACGTTTCCTGGAGCCGGACGTCTACCGCACCTGCATGGATGGACAGCCGGCCGTGGTGAAGGACTACACCCGCTATCGCGGCACCCCCCTGTCGCTGCTGGCGCGCGTGCTGGTACATCACGAAGCCCACATGCTGCAGCGCCTGAGCGGCTGGAAGCATGCCCCCGCGTTGCTGGGCACCATCGGCGGCCTCGCGCTGGGCATGGAGTTCATTCCCGGGCAGACCCTGAGCACCGCGCAGGCGGTGGGCACGGAAGTGTTCGAACAGCTGCAGCAGGCACTGGACCGGCTGCATGCCGCCGGCATCACCCACAACGACCTGCACGGCACCAACGTGGTGGTCAGTGGGGGCGTGCCGGTGCTGCTGGACTTCACCTCGGCCTGGCGCACGCCGCGCTGGCTGCGGCGCAATCCGATCACCCGCCAGCTGAGCCGCAGCGACCTGAAGAACCTGGTGAAGATGCGCCAGCGCCTGACCGGCCAGCGGCCGAGTGCCGCGCTGGCCGCGCGCGTGGCCGACCCCGGCTGGGTGGCCGCCATCCGCCAGGGCTGGAAGCACTTCTACGCGTGGGCAAAGCGGGCCGGGTAGAGACGGCCGCTGGCCCTTGCCTTGGTGGGTGACGACCGTTGGTCGTCACGCCTTTGCCGCTGCACTCGCCGAACACGCCCCGGCGCTACCGCTCACCTGGCTTTAGAGGGCATCTGCATCCAGTTCGCCGGTGCGGATGCGCACCACGCTGCCCAGTTCGTACACGAAGACCTTGCCGTCGCCGATCTTGCCGGTGCCGGCCGCGTTGACGATCGATTCGACCACGCTCTCAACCTGATCGTCGGTCACTGCGACTTCCAGCTTCACCTTGGGCAGGAAGTCCACCACGTATTCGGCGCCACGGTACAGCTCGGTGTGGCCTTTCTGCCGCCCGAAGCCTTTCACCTCGGTCACCGTGATCCCGGTGACCCCGCGCTCGGCCAGCGCTTCGCGCACGTCATCGAGCTTGAACGGCTTGATCACCGCCATGACCATCTTCATCGTGGATCCTCCTGTACTCGGCCGCGAGGATAGCGCCTGTGCGCCTGCAGTGGCGAGAGTATCCTTGGCATCCCTCATTCGTAATGCACGTGGCGCCGGCTTGCCGTGGCGGCCACGCGGCCGTCCCAGGAGCCCCCATGATCGACCTCAACCAGCTGGATGACCTCGCCCGCCGCCTCAGCGACCTGGTGCCGCCGGGCCTGCGCCAATCGCGCGAAGAGCTGCAGTCCACCTTCAAGAGTGCCCTGCAGGCCGGCCTGTCCAAACTGGACCTGGTCACCCGCGAGGAATTCGACGTACAGCGCGCCGTGCTCCTGCGCACGCGCGAGAAGCTTGATGCACTCGAACAGGTCGTCGCCGCGATGGAAAAGCCACAGCCGCCGGCGGAATGACAGAACGCGGTGGGTCAGCCCTGCCCCGGCGGTTGACGACCGGTGGGTGACGACCGTTGGTCGTCACGCTTTACGTCCCGGCAGGTGACGACCAGCGGCCGCCACCTGCCGGATGACCACCAGAACCTCAGCGCATCGCCACCGCGGCGCGCTGCTGTTCTTCCTGGCCCTGCTGCACCTGGGCGCTCAAGCGCTCGCCCAGCAGCGTGGCACTGGTCTGCTCGGCGGCAGGCGCCGGCTGGCTCATGTCCACCATCGCGCGGAAGCCCGGCGTGGTGCCCATCACGAACGCCTTGCCATCCTGCACCGCGACGCCCTGCAGCTTGTCCGGGCTGTCGATGCCCGCCTGCTTGGCCATGTGGGTGATGTGCGCAGCCATGTCGTTGGATACCACGGAAGGCAGCTGCCCGCGGATCGCCGCATGCAACGGGGTATCCGCATGCCCGGCTTCGCCCAGTTGCGGTCCACGTACCGGGGCCTCATGCGAATGCCCGTGCTCAGCCTGCCGGCCTTCGCCCAACCGGCCCAGCGTCTGTGGGCCGGCGATGCCGTCGGCCTTCAGCCCATTGGCCTGCTGGTAGGCGGTCACCGCCTCGCGGGTGTGGTCACCGAAGCGGCCGTCTTCGGCCAGGCGATTGCCATTGGCATCGCGCACACCCTGGCGATTCAGTTCCTGCTGCAGCTTGGCCACATCCTCGTTGCGTGCACCGTGGCGCAGCACCGACGACGCGTCATCTACACGGCCCTGCACCGGCGCCGTCGCACCCTCCTGCACCCGGCGCTGGTCCCAGAACGCTTCGGGACTCTGCAGCTTCCCGGCCGGATCGCGCAGCTGGTAATGCACGTGCTGGGCGTACTGGTCGGCCCCGTTCGGGCCGCGTCCGCCCATGGTGCCGATCGGCTGGCCGGCTTGGATCTGCTGCCCCTCCTTCACCTGCACGTCCTTCATGTGCAGGATCTCGTGCGAATTGCCCTGCGCATCGAGGATCTTGACCGTCCCGTAGCTGCCACCGGCGAAGGTGACCTTGCCCGAAATCGGCGCATTGATGGTCGGATGTTGCCGGTTGATCCCGGTCTGGCCGCCGACATAGTTGAAGTCGGTACCACCGTGGTCCTTGGCACCGCGCTCTTCACCATAATGCCCGGTGATGTGCGGCTTGACCCCGTTCTGCGGCGGCAACATCACCTGCATGGTGTGCTGGAACGAACCCGACTGCTGCTGCGCGGCAGCCGCCTGCACGGCCGCAACGCCTGCTCCCGCGCCACCGGCCACCGCTGCTGCCGCCCCGAGCGTCTGCGTCGGCGACGCCTGGCTTTGAGCCTGCGCCTGCGCCTGCGTCTGGCCCTGCGACTGCGACTGCGCCAGGCGCTCGTTGACGAACTGCTCGTACTCGGCGAGGCGCGGCATCACCTTGCTTTCCGACAGCCCCAGGCCGCCGTAATCGCGGGTCGGGCCATCGTGGTGGTACTTGTAGATGTACTCCTCGCCCTGGCCGCGACGCTGGGCCAGCTGGCGGTTGTCGATGAAGTGCCGCACCAGCGCATCGGACTGCGCTTCCACATCGAAGCGGTTGCCGTTGTTCAACTGGTAAGCGTTGCCGGTGCCATCGATGAACTGGCCCAGTCCGGAGGCGGACGTGGTGCCGGCGGCGGCATCCGGATTGAAGCCGGATTCAACGCGGGCGATGGCCAGTACATGCGCGGTTTCGCGCGGGGAAAGCCCGGCTTCGCGGGAAGATTCAATCAGCGTGTCGATCACGCGTGACTGTACTTCCGGCGTCGCATCGCCCCAACGGCGCGATTCACCATGCAAGCGGCCATCGGTCTGATCGATAGGCTCGCGGTAATGGCTATAGGGTTTTATCTGGTCACTGCGGTATCCGGCCCCGCGGGGCTGGATCATGTTCTGGTAGATGTCAGGCATAGCGGTGCGATCCATTCTATGAAAAAGGGAATTTCCTTAAGGGGTGTTGCTCCAGGTGAAACAGTGCAGCGTGCTTCCTATCGCTTTCAGGGTTTGAAGTAGGTCACCTCCGGGTGGGTCACGCCGAGCTTGGCCAGCCACTGCTCGTACTCGTCGTTGTTGGGTTCCTGCGACGGCGCCTGTCCGTGCAGCGGCGGATTGCTGTGGGTCAGCTGCTTGCCGTCGGCGTCATACAGGTAGAACCATTCGCAGAACTGGCAACCAAACGGCAGCTCGCCGTACTGCACGACGAAATACGGCGTGTTCTCCTTGTCCTGCACGCAGGCCAGGCCCACGGCGGTGTAGTCGGTCATCTCGGCCGGCTTGTCCAAGGTGCGGCGCTGGCCGTCCTTTTCGATATCCAGCCGCGTCTGCGGCGGGGCGTCATTGCCCTGGTCAGGCAGCCCCGCCACGGTCAGGCGGGTTCCCTGGCATTCGATGTGCATTCCTGTGTCGTCCTGCTGGGTGGAGGGGGTCGTGGAAGCCGCTGCCGGTGTCGCCGGGGGGGCCGCGGTGGCGCCTGCAGCCGGGGTGGCCGCCGCCGCCGGTGCGGCCGGGGTGGACGGTTCCGCCGCCGGATCGCTGCAGGCGGCCAACAGCAACATCAAGGCAGGGGCGACAAACTTTGACGTCATGCGTCGTGCTCCGTGAAGCGGCAACAGGGCCTGTCAGCAGGCCCTGTCGCCAGTGGGATCAGATCGATTGATCGTCCACGCTCTGCAGCTGCCAGCACGGCTTCTGCGCGAAGGTGTAGATCTGCTGGTCGCTGGTGTTCGGCGTGCGCAGGCGTACCTGCACGCTGCCGTCGGCCTGCGGGGTGATCTGCAGTTCGCGGCCCAGACGCGACAGCGTCGCCGGGTCCGGAATCACCGGCCACTCCACCTCCGCCAGCGGGACCTGCCGGGTTACCTTGGCCGGTTCGGGCTGGGCGTTGGCATCGATGGATTCGGTGACCAGCGGGTCGGCGACCGACTTCTCCTGCAGGGCGATGTCGTTGCCGAAATGCGCCAGGAAGGTGTTGAAGTCGGCATGGGGGCACTGCGTAGCAGCATCAGCGGGCGCTGCGGGAGCGGTGGTTGCTGCGGTAGTGGCCGGTGCCGGGGTAGCCGGCTCTGTTCCTGCCGGCGTTGTCGGCTGGGCGGGTTCGCACGCGGTAAGGGCCAGGCCCAGCGAGAGCGCCAGCAGCGCGAGAGAGCGTGATTGAGACAACGGATCCTCCTGATCGGTCGTTCGCGCGCCTACGGCGGCGCGCGGGTGCATGGAGCATACCGGGGGACCTGTTAAGCGATTTAGACAGTCGTGAAGGCGTGCTTTCCGTCACACTTTCACGCACGCTGAACGCGGCGCATGACGTCGCTGACGCCGCCTACCTCGCCTGCACCTGCAGGGGGATGCCCAGCACGCGCAGCACCCGCATCACGGTCGATAAGGACGTCGGGTAATGCCCGCACAGCTGGCGGCGCAGCGTCGTGGCGGACACGCCGCCGCACTCGGCTGCCAGGGTCACCAGGCCATGGTTCTCGGCAACGGCCGCCAGCGCGTCGATGAAGACCTTTGGATCGCCGTCGCTGTCCTGCAGGCAGGCCTGCAAGCGGTCGGCAATGGCCTGCGGCGTGGCGGCGGACGCCTCTTCGTGGCCGCTCATGGGCGATCCAGCGCGGCCTGGGCGGAAGCGATCAGCTGGCGCCCGGCCATCAACAGGCCATCCACCAGTTGCGGCGCGAGGGGAGGTTCGCTCGGGCCCGCCCTGTAAACGAGGTGATCCGCTTCCAGCACGTCCAGCACGGCCGCCAGCCCCTGCAGGCTGCGTTGGGCCGAGGCGAGGTTCTGCCGGGCGGATTCGTCCAGCGGCGGCACGCTGAGCGCCGGCCGGCTCAGGTAATGGTCCAGGGTCTTCTGCAACATCGGTGGCCTCCCATCGGGTGATGCCACCTGCGGGATTGCGAGGTGGCAGGCGATGCGGGTTGCAGTCACCGGGAAACTACGGAAAAAACCGGCGGATTCAGTGGAGAAATCCCCACACATCGCCTGCCATGAAATCGGCAGGGCCATGCAGTCTCCGCCGTGCCCACGTGGGCAAAACAGAGCCTAATCCGTATTTCGCAAAACGGGACTGCAATCCCGGCTGGCACTCTTCGGCACCAGTCGGGGTTATCGTGCGCAGGCAGGGCGTTGGACGTACATCAGGAAAGTTGTAGTTTCCCGTGCGAGCCGCGCCCGCAGCGACACCACCGCAGGCACAACACGACGCCGCACCGCCCACGACTCAGGAAGAGCAGACCACGATGCACGGAATCGCCATTGCAGGAATCGCCTTTGCCCTGATTGCCCTTCCCGGCATTGCGCGGGCATCGCCCCCTGTCGCGTCGGCGGACGATCAGCGCGCCCTGTGGACGTTCACCGAAGCGCTCGCCGTCGCGCTGCCACAGGACAACGCCGATTTCTCCGATACCCTGAAAGCCGCGTCAGATCCATCAATGGGACGGATACGGATCGGCAAAGCGCTCAGCGGCGTCAATGGCACCGTCACGGCGATGGGTCACGACCGGACCACCTATTTCACGCTCAACCTGACCGGCGCCTGCGTGCCGCTTTCTGCGTTGCACGCGCGCTATTCCACCCTGCAGGCAGCCGGGGTTCCCCTGATGGACCAGCCCGCCGGCAGCTACTCCCTTGCAACGGTGATCGGCCAGTCCCGCGTGACCTACTCGTTCGGACCGGGCAGGACGGCCTGCCTGTCGGGGATCCAGATGGGCCGTGCTTCGCGCTAGGCTGCGACTGCCGTCCCCACACGGAGCACTTCGGGTCATGCGGTGCTGGTGCGGTCAGCGCGTGTGGCGATCTGGCGCCGATACCGGACTGAAAAGACACATGAAGCTCAAATCAGTCCGCACGTTCGTCTTCATGTACTACCTGAAGGCCGTACTTTTTACCGCTGCCATGTATGGCGTGCGGCTCTGGCAAATGTGTCTGGCTACGCAAGTGAGTGGGAGACTCGCATGGATCTGAATCTGGCATTCTTCGCGGTGGTTGTGTACTTGGGCGTGTACATCGTCGTAATCGATCGGGTCGCTGCGGAGGTCGATCGCGTTGACCCGTCATACCGGAAGTACACGAATGCACCTGCAGCCGGGTACTTTTCAAGATCCCTGCTTGCCGCAACGCTGCTTCTGGACCGCCACATGCCCAAGCGGCAGTACGTATTCGGCCTCCGGGCCAGGCTGCATCTCGCTCGCGCCATGCTGGTGAGCGCGCCGTTGCTGTTCCTCATTCTCTTGATGATCTAGCCGTGCTTCGCTAGGCCGCCACCGCCCTCGCCACCGCCTCCCCCAGCTGCGCCGTCGTCGCCTTGCCGCCCAGATCCGGCGTCAACGGCCCCTGCGCCAGCACGCCTTCAATCGCCGCCATGATGGCGTCGTGAGCCTCCTCGGAACCGAGGAACTTCAGCATCAGCGCACCAGACCAGATCATGGCGATCGGGTTGGCGATGCCCTGCCCGAAGATGTCCGGTGCCGAGCCATGCACGGGCTCGAACAGCGACGGAAAATCGCGCTCCGGATTGAGGTTGGCCGACGGCGCCAGGCCGATCGTGCCGGTGCACGCCGGGCCCAGGTCGGACAGGATGTCGCCGAAGAGGTTGCTCGCCACCACCACGTCGAAGCGCTGCGGCTGCAGCACGAAACGCGCGGTGAGGATGTCGATGTGCTGCTTGTCGACGGTGACCTCTGGATAGGCTGCGCCGACCGCATCCGCGCGGCCATCCCACCACGGCATGCTGATGGCGATGCCATTGCTCTTGGTGGCCACGGTCAGGTGGCGGCGCGCACGCGACTGTGCCAGTTCATAGGCGTACTTCAACACGCGGTCGGCCCCGTGACGGCTCATCACCGTTTCCTGGATGACGATCTCGCGCTCGGTGCCGGCATACATGATGCCGCCCAGGTTGGTGTACTCGCCTTCGGTGTTTTCGCGCACCACCAGGAAATCGATCTCGCCCGGCTTGCGCCCTGCCAGCGGGCACGGCACACCTTCAAAAAGACGCACCGGCCGCAGGTTGATGTACTGGTCGAACTCGCGACGGAATTTCAGCAGCGAACCCCACAACGAGACGTGGTCCGGCACCGTGTCCGGCCAGCCGACTGCGCCGAAGAAGATCGCATCCATGTCCTGCAGCTGCACTTTCCAGTCGTCGGGCATCATCTGCCCGTGCTGCTGGTAGTAATCGCAGCTGGCCCAGTCGATGTGGGTGAACTGCAGGTCCAGCTGGAAGCGGCGTGCGGCGGCTTCCAGCACACGCAGGCCCTCGGGCATGACCTCCCGGCCGATGCCATCGCCGGGAATGACGGCAATCTTGAAGGTCTGGGTCATGGGGCGCTCGCATCAGGAAGGGAGTGCCCCCGATGCTAGGCATTCACGGATCGCATTACTATTGGCACAACCGTGGTTTGATCGTGCCCATTTCGTGAACAACAGGCCGCCTATCGATGACCTGTGCGTGTTCGTCATCGTCGCCCGCCGCGCCAGCTTCCGTGCCGCCGCGTTGGAACTGGGTGTCTCTCCCGCGTACGTGACCAAGCGCATCGGGCTGCTGGAAGCCGTGCTGGGCACGCGGTTGCTGCACCGCACGACGCGCAAGGTGAGCATCACCGAAGAAGGCGAGCGCGTGTTCGGCTGGGCGCAGCGGGTGCTGGATGACATGGACAGCCTGGTCGAGTCGGTGGCCGCCAGCCCTGCCCTGCCGCGCGGCGTATTGCGGGTCAGCAGCAGCTTCGGCTTCGGACGGCAGGTGGTTGCGCCAGCGCTGGCGCGCATGGCGTCGGCGCATCCGGCATTGGCGGTCCGGCTGGAGCTGTTCGACCACCTGATCGACATTGCCGACGAAGGCTTCGACCTGGACGTGCGGATCGGCGATGAGATCGCGCCCCAGTTCGTCGCAACGCGGCTGGCGTCGAACCAGCGCGTGCTGTGTGCATCACCGGAATACCTGCAGCGACGTGGCACGCCACGCACGCTGGCCGACCTGGTTACCCACGACTGCGTGGTGATCCGCGAGCGCGATCATCCGTTCGGCGTGTGGCGGCTGGAGGGAAGTGCCGGGCGCGAGACGGTGAAGGTCACCGGACCGATGTCGACCAATCACGGCGAGATAGCCGTGCAGTGGGCGGTGGAAGGACTGGGCATCGTGCTGCGCTCGACGTGGCAGGTGGATGCGATGCTGCGCGAAGGCAAGCTGGTGCGCGTCCTGCCGGACTATCGGCAGGAAGCGAACATCTGGGCGGTATATCCCGAACGGCTGCGCGCCTCGGCCAAAGTGCGCGCCTGCGTGCGCTTCCTGCAGGACGCGCTGGCCGGGTAGTGACGGCCGCTGGCCGTCACCCCGATGCCGGAATCAACTCAGCGCCACCCACCATGATGGCGGTCATTGCCACGACGGCCGTTGTTCCAATGACGGCGGTCATCGCGACGGTCGTAACGGGTGTTGCGCTCATAGCGATGGTTGCGGTCATAGCGACGATCACGATCGTAGCGATAGTTGCGGTTGTCGCGGCGATCCTTGGTGGTCACGTTACCGATTGCACCGCCGGCCACGGCACCGCCGACGGTCATCATCGGGTCGCCATTGGACAGGACGTGACCTGCGACACCACCGACCACGGCACCGATCGCCGTGTTCTTGTCCTTGCGCGACATCGCGTCGGCGTCGCTGGCGACGGTAACGCCGGCGGTGAGTGCCAACGCCAGGGCCAGGCCACGGAATACGGAAGCGGTTGAGGTAAGCATCGTCAAATCCTCCAATAGGACAGGTGATCAGTTGCGGGGAGCGGGCGTTGTGCTGTCCCCGCACGAATCAATCTCGTCGCCGAAGATTGCCGGAACATTGCGTACCCGGAGATGAACCGGCGCCTGTTCAGGTTGGGGCGGGCGTTGTCGCGGGCACGCGAAATGGGCCATGGATGGCGCTTGGAAGTGGCCGTCTGACCCCTCCCCTCAGTAAGCGACCGCAGGCCCCGCGGGCACGATGCCGGACGGATTGATGTGCTTATGGCTGCCGTAGTAGTGGTGCTTGATGTGCTCGAAATTGACCGTTCCCCCCACCCCCGGGATGGCCATCATCCGTTCCACGAAGGCATGCAGTGCCGGGTAGTCCGCGATGCGTTTCACATTGCACTTGAAGTGCACGTAATAAACCGAGTCGAAGCGGATCAAGGTGGTGAACAGTCTGATGTCGGCTTCGGTCATCACGCCACCGACCAGCCACTGCTGATCCGTCAACAAACCATCCAGCCACTCCAGCGTGTCGAACAAGGGCACGATCGCCTCGTCGTAGGCCTCCTGCGTGGCAGCGAAGCCAGCCTGGTACACGCCGTTGTTGAGGGTGCTGTAAACGCGTTCGTTGATGCGGTCGATCTCTGTCCGCAGCGCCTCCGGGTAGTAGTTACCCGGCCTCGCGCCCAGGTGATCGTAGGCATCGTTGAACATGCGGATGATGTCGGCGGATTCGTTGCTGACGATCTCGCCCTTCTCGCGGTCCCACAGCACGGGAACGGTCGCTTTGCCGGTCATGCCGGGCTTGGCGGCCTGATACAGCTGATGCAGATAGTCCGCGTTGCGCTCCGGATCCGGCGTCACCAAGGGGCCGGGCGCGAAGTTCCAGCCGTTGTCGCCCATGTGCCAGTTGACGATGGACAACGGGATCAGCGGCTCCAGTCCCTTGAGCGCCCGCACGATCAGCGCGCGATGGGCCCACGGGCAGGCCAGGCTGACATACAGGCGGAATCGCTCCGGTTCGGCCATCAAGGCCGGTTGTCCGTTCGGCGCGCACTCACCGTTGGCGGTGAGCCAGCGGCGGAAGGTGGATTCTTCGCGATGGAAGTGCCCGTCTTCGCTTGCGCTGCCCGCGGTACCGGTCTGCCATTCGCCATTTACCAACATGCCCATCGGTGGGAACCTTTGTGTGATGTCGGTTTCTTTTAGCGTAGTGTTCGGCAACGTGACGTAGAGCGTGAAGTTCACCAAAAGTGATCAAGCGAACGAAGCGCTGAATTGGAAGATCCCTGAGATCCGCACTCCGGGTCACGCCCTAAATCCTCATGATCATGAGGATTCGACCGCAGCCGCGTAATATTCCATCAAAATCCTTACAAACATGAGGAATTCGGTATAGAGTCACACAAGAAGCCGGAAAATCCTGATGAATGTAAGGATTCCAATGAAGTTCCTCCTAAAGAACTATGACGAGCTAGGGCCTCTGGTCCGGGCGACGCGCAAGTCGCAGGGCATGCGCCAGGACGATACCGCTGAAGGTATCGGCGTCAGTGAAAACTTCCTGGCCAAGGTAGAGCGCGGGGGAGGAACCGTGCAGTGGCAGAAGCTTTTTCAGGTTCTCACCGAGCTGGGCATCCAGGTAGAAATCGACGTACCAGATGCTGCCGCGTCGCTGCTGCAGACGCCGATCAAGCAGCGCGGTGGTGCTGAATGAGCCAGCGCTTCATCCGGGCAGAGCCGACGACTGCCGTCGAAGTCACTGCAGACGCCTTGGCACAGCAGGACCGCTCATTGCTGGCCACGTGGGACGGCCAGCATGTCGGTACTCTGCACGAATACCGCAACCTCTGGCGTTTCGAGTACGCACCTGGATGGCTTGACCTCCCGGGCAGCTTCGACCTGTCTCCGTGGCTTCCACGAAGTATCGGTACCATTCTGGATGGAAGTACCTCGCGCCCGGTGCAGTGGTACTTCGACAATCTGCTGCCAGAAGCCCAGCAACGTGCACGCATGGCACAGGATGCCGGAGTCCGCGGCAGCGATGACTTCGCCCTGCTCACCTGCTACGGGGCTGAATCAGCAGGATCACTCACTCTGCTCCCCCCAAACCTGACGCTTGAGCCGAGTAGTCGGGCACCGCTGCCAGACGCCGAGCTGGCGCGGCGCATCCGCGACCTCCCGCGCCATTCGCTGGCTGGCGGCGCTGAGAAGCGAATGTCACTCGCTGGCGCACAGCACAAGCTGGGTGTCATCGAAGAAAAGGGATTGCTTTACGAACCCATTGGTGCGGAAGCCACAACCCATATCCTGAAGCCGCACAGCACCGATGCTGACTATCCGCACACGGTGATCAACGAGTATTTCGTTATGCGGCTTGCGGCCGAAGTGGGTCTGATGGTGCCGCAGGTGCGCCGGCGTTACGTACCGGAGCCGATCTTTCTGATCGAACGCTTTGATCGGGTAGTGGACGAAGGAAACACGCGTCGCCTGCATGCCATCGACGCCTGCCAACTATTGAATCTTCAGCGCAATGACAAGTACTCGGCGGGGAGCATCGCGGTGCTCGAAGCGGTAGTCACGCACTGTCGCGAGAGACTGAGCACGCGCAGCAGACTCTTCGACTGGTTGGTGTTCAACGTGCTGACCGGCAACGATGACGCTCACTTGAAGAACCTGAGTTTCTTGCTCGGTGCTGATGGCATCACTCTGGCACCGCACTACGACCTTCTCAGCACGGTCGCAGGGCGCAGTTACGCTTACAAGCAAGAGGACGCGAGCTGGCCGCAGGCATCCACGCTTGCGTGGGACCTACTGGGTACAGTGCGGTTTGCAGAGATGACACCCGACCTACTGGTGCAGGCCGGCGTGAAGCTGGGCCTACCCACTCGTCTGGCACAGCGGCGACTCTCCGAAATGACGTCCGACATCGTACCGCGGGCCGCCTCGGTGCTTGCGGAAATCGAGTCTGAGAACCCGCAATGGGCAGGCGTAGCAGGAGCGGCGCTTCAAGGCGAGATGCGCATGCTGCGTACAGTGATCGAACTGGTCATCAAGCCGATGGCGAAGCAGCTGAGTTCCTGAGCCGAATCGTGTGTCGAACAGGCGACACCACCCAAGCGGCGTACGCTTACCAACCTGTGAACCAACCGCCGACATTCACGCCGCGCTATCGGCACCACACTGGATTCCTGCATCCGATGGAGTCACCGCATGAGCCTCGCGCTGGTCCACAGCCGCGCCCGTGCCGGCGCCGATGCGCCGCTGGTTCGTGTCGAGGTGCATCTGTCCGGTGGCTTGCCCGCTACCCAGATTGTCGGCCTGCCTGAAACCACCGTCCGCGAATCGCGTGAGCGCGTTCGCGCGGCCTTGCTCTGTGCGCGTTTCGACTACCCGCAGCGGCGCATCACCATCAACCTGGGGCCGGCGGATCTGCCCAAGGAAGGCGGCCGCTTCGATCTGGCCATCGCGATGGGCATCCTGGCCGCTAGTGGCCAGCTGGACCCGCAGCAGGTGGTCCGCCACGAGTACGTGGCAGAGCTCGCGCTCACCGGCGAGCTGCGGCCTGTCGATGGCGTGTTGCCTGCCGCCATCGCAGCCGCCGAGGCCAACCGCACACTTTTCGTGCCGCCGGCCAATGCTGCCGAGGCCGCGCTGGCCGAGCATGCCGACGTCCGCGTGGCGCGCACGCTGCTGGAGGTCTGCGCATCGGTCGAGAATCCTTCGCGGCTGCCGCGCGCGGAGCGTGCCAGCATCGAGGCGGATCCGCCGCTGGACCTCACCGATGTGCGCGGCCAACCCCATGCGCGACGTGCGCTGGAAGTCGCTGCGGCCGGCGGCCACCATCTGCTGCTGATCGGCAGTCCCGGATGCGGCAAGACCCTGTTGGCTTCGCGGCTGGCCGGCATCCTGCCCGAAGCCAGCCAGGCCGAGGCGCTGCAGAGCGCGGCCATTGCATCGATCAGCGGTAGTGGGCTGGACCCGCGGCGTTGGCGCCAGCGCCCCTTCCGCGCGCCACATCACAGCGCCAGCCCGGCCGCGTTGGCCGGTGGCGGCTGTCACGAGTCACGATTGACGCGACAGAGCCATGAAACACGCGACTGGCTGCGACGAAGGCGTCCTCGGCGGCGAGCGTGGATCCGCAACGACGTCCACCAGCAAATGTGCAAGAGCTGCGCGGGTATATTCCCAGTCGGCAGCATGCCGACGGCTGGGTCCGCCGGCACAACTCCGCTTCGCTGTTTCAATGTTCTACTGCTTTAGCGCTTATGTTTAGTAGTCGGCTCGAAGACCTCGCGACGGTCCGAGAGCACCTGGATGGCCGCGGCTTACTCGCTTCCTAGCTGGATCGCAAACCATCCGAGGTGGGCTAAAGGGCCTGGTGAGATGTCGCGTACTGAGGACTGGTCGAAGCGAGCATTGAATGTCAATGGACGAGGTCACGACCTATCCTGATGCCCTTCGGTGGCTCGATTCCTTCGCAGGGAATACGATTCAGCAGAACCGATGCATGCAAATGGAGAAGAGTGTGCGCGACATCCGATTCCTTCTTAGGCCCCGCTATGGTCAAAGTCACGCCCTGATCATCGGAATCAATCGCTATCGGCATGCTGGGCCTCTGGGTTACGCGGTCAATGATGCGAACGCCGTGTACGACAGGCTAACGCGCGATTACGGCTTTCAGACTGAGAACGTTCAATTGCTCTTGGACGAAGATGCCACTTCTGAAGCTATTCGGCGGGCCTTCCTTCGCTTCGCTGATCAGGATTCGGTCGGAATTGATGATCGAGTCGTCTTATTCTTCGCCGGCCACGGAGCTACTCGACGAGGAGTGCGTGGCGAGATCGGCTATTTGGTGCCGCACGACGGGGACTTGAATGATCTTTCGACGCTGCTTCGATGGGACGAGTTGACTCGTAATGCGGAGATCATCGCGGCCAAGCACATTTTGTTTGTGATGGATGCTTGCTACGGAGGCTTAGCCGTCACCCGAGCCGTTGGTGCAGGCAGTGTTCGCTTTATCAACGACATGCTGAAGCGAATCTCTCGTCAGGTCTTAACTGCCGGAAAGGCAGATGAAACCGTCGCTGATGCTGGCGGGCCGCTGCCTGGCCACTCTGTATTCACCGGGCACTTCCTGCAAGGACTCGACGGGGCCGCCGCAACAGCGGGCGGCGTGCTCACCGCGAGTGGCTTGATGGCGTACGTGTACGGCCGTGTATCGGCAGACGCAGGGTCATTCCAAACACCACATTATGGCCATATCGATGGAGATGGCGACTTCATCTTCCGGATGCCGCACGTAGCTGATGCTGATGGCACAAGCAGTGAGGACGCACTGTTCGTGGTGCCGTACCCGGAAGAGTTGGACACGCGATCCGGGCTGGAATCCAAGGTCTCGCGTGCAAAGCACTTGCTAGCCCAGCCTGACCGTGCGATTGAGCTGCATGACTTTGTCATTGATGAGCTGAAGCGCTTTCTTTCTGCAACCGCACAGGACAGTTTCAACCACGATGTTTCATACAGTGATGAGGAGCTGACCCAGCGGCTCGCTGCCTATGAGGAATGCACGCTGGATCTGTCGGTGATTGAAGCCTGTCTGGCGTACTGGGCGGGTGACGCACACCGACCAGTGCTACGCAAAGTCCTGGCTCGCTCGGTTGACCGCTTGGAGGCGAGTGGTGGGATGGCCGTTTGGTCGAACCTCCGCTGGTACCCGCTTGTCCTACAATCCTATTGCGCTGGTATCGCTGCCGTGGCGGCAGGGCGCTATGACACGCTGGCGGATGTGTTTTCCACTGAGATCCATACAGCTGAAGAATCTCGTCCTGCCTTCCGCGCGGTAGCTGATGCAATTCTTGCGTTCAGTCGCACCGAACTGTTCAAACGCCTGCCTGGGTACGAACGCCATCACACCCCTATGAGCGACTATCTCTTCAAGTTGCTTCAGCCGCGGCTTGACGATGCATTGTTCATCGGGCGCGCCTATGAGCACGCGTTTGACGAGTTTGAGGTTCTACTCGCACTCGCGTCGGCGCAGGCATATGTGAAAGAAGAGCGAAGCGTATGGGGCCCGGTCGGTAGATTCGGATGGAAGCATAGTCGGAGTTCAAAGGCGCCTCTTGAAGCCGCGTTCGTGCGCGCGCGTGATGAAGGTGAACAGTGGGCACCGTTCAAAGCAGGCCTATTTGGAGACAACTACGGGGGATTCTTGAAGGCCGCAGAAGAGTACAGGTTAGCTATCACTCGGCTTAACTGGTTCTAGAATTTTGGCGGCGAGGTACGGAGCGATGGGTAGTTAACTGCTCCGGTTTCGCTGCCACTGAACCGGACGCTTCGTTCGGCGTCCAAGGCCACTATGAATCGCTCAGGGTTCCGCAGACCCCACGCAGCCACAAACTATGGCTTAGGCGAAGGTGATTATGAGCACGAAGTGGTACACCGATGAGTTCAAGATCGAAGCGGTCATGCAGATCGTTGAGTACGGGCCGCCCGGTAGCGCAGGTCACGGAGGTTGCGGGGCGACGAGGCATGCGCTCATGACGATCAGTACATCGAAGCGTTCTGCAAATCGGCACGAAGATGCAGTTCCAACAAAGGGCTGTCTCCGGCTGAGTCAGAGAAGCAGTACGCACTAGACGGCTGACGACTGCCTACAAAGCCCTTGGCTGTCTTAGAGGCATAGACACATCTTGTCAGTAATGTGCTGCGTGTCGCACTATAGCATCAGGGGGATGGACGGACATAGAACTCGGGAGACTCAGGTGAGTCGACTCGACTGGAGTGCACTCCCAGACTAGGCAACCAAGGAAGATTTATGTCAGTTCTCATGATTCACCTTTCGGATATTCATATCCGCTCCGACCGAGACGCGATCCTGAAGAAGGGCGAGGCGATCGCAAGCTCTTTATATTCCTCCGTTGCCACAGCGAGCCTTATCGTAATCGTGGTCTCTGGCGATGTGGCGTTCTCAGGAACGAAGAAACAATATTTGGCAGCCAGGCTTTTCCTCGAGGAAATTAAGAAGCGTTTAAAGAAGGAAGCTCGCTGCGACGTGCAAATCCTGGTATGCCCAGGAAATCACGACTGTGACTTCACTACGAATAATGGATCTCGAAAGAATAATATCGCGAGCGTTCAGGCTTCAGGCGACGTGGACGACTCAGTGATTAACGCGTGTACGCGGATCCAAAATGAGTTTTTTAAATTCCGCGACGAAATTGAAACGTGGAAGGATTTCGACGGCGACAGGTTGTGGCGCACGTACAGAATTGATGCGGAGGGAAAGAAAATCGTCTTTGACGCCCTGAACGTCGCTTGGGTGTCTAACCTGAGAGAAGACAAGAATCTCTTCTTTCCTGTCGAGCGCTACAGAGAAAAAACGTCGGCGGAGGCATCGGATGCCCGAGTTATAGTTTTCCATCACCCCCTAAACTGGTTCTCACAAAGCTCCTATCGCCCATTTCGCAAACATCTCCGTGAGCTTGGAAGCATCCTGGTGAGCGGTCATGAACATGAGGGAAATGTGGGACAGATTGATGAGTCCGAAACAGGGACAAGTCTCTACATTGAGGGAAAAGTTCTTCAACACAGCCCTACTGATCTAAGCAACACTGGGTTCTACGTGGTAGAGCTTGATTTAGGCGACATGGTTTTTACAGCCACCGAGTTTTCTTACGCAGGTGATGGCTACAAGCGAGACGCGAACTCGCGCGCTTGGAAGATGCCCTCGCCAAAGAACGGTGTGCCGACGCTAGCAGCCGACTTCAGAAGAGTAATAGAGGATGCAGGTGCCATCTCTCACCCCGACATCAGCGTCCCCGTCTCACTGCAAGATATCTACGTCTACCCACATCTACGCAAGGTCCACGAGCGGGGGAAGACAAGCAAGTTCAGCGACGCCAAAGTACTGCTAGCACCAGATTCGACTAGGGGCGGTGTGATACTTAAATCGGATGAGCGAACGGGAAGCACCAGTTTGCTCTACCAACTTTTCCTTGGTTATCTAGACAAGGGCTTCGCACCGGTTCTCTTGAATGGTGCTGACATAAAAAGATCCAAACCTAGCCATATCGACTCTCTGGTTGCCGATGCAGTGCGCAAGCAATATGCAAAGGAAAGCCAAGATGAAATCACCCGACGCTCTCGTTCCGAGAAAATACTGTTGGTTGATGATATAGATGATGCGAAGGTGCTCGACACCAAGGGCAGGGCGGAGATGCTCTCCTACCTGCGGAAACTGGCCGACCACTTGGTTGTCGTAGTGTCCGGCTCATTTGGTCTTGATGAAATTCTAGAGGAGGACAACACGGAAGATCTCGTCGAAATGGAGTTCTATGAGATTCAACCCTTTGGGTATACCAAGCGTGCAGAGCTTGTAAAACGGTGGATCGGTTTGGGCGGCCGCAGTATGGACGGCGCAGACCTCATCAGCGAATGCGATAGGAATGAGCGCCTGATTGCGTCGGCCATGCACAAGTCGCTTATTCCTTCTGCACCACTCTATCTGCTGACACTTCTTCAAAGCGTCAACGCCGGCAAGAGTGCGGACTTGAAAGAGAGCTCCCTCGGACACTACTACGAGTTCCTGCTAACCGAAGCGTTGATGAAAGCTGGAGTTAGTCGAGCAAAACTGACAAGCCACTATCAATATGCGACCTATTTAGCATGGGAATACAGCGCGAGCCCATCACGCCGCTTAAATAAGGAGCAACTTCGCGACTTCAATCAACGTTTCTCATCGGAGTATTTCAGTAGCAATTTCGAAGCAGAGTTGGAATTACTTCTGACGGCAAGAATATTGATCGAATGCGGAGATGAGTACGAATTTCGTTATCCATACATGTATTACCACCTGAAGGGAAGGTACCTGGCATCCAACTTAACTGATCCAAACATCCAAAACTATGTCGCCAGATGCTGCAACCACCTGTACGTCCGTGACCATGCGAACACGATACTATTCCTAGCGCACCACTCAAATAATGAGTGGCTGCTGAGCACAATGAAAGATTCCATGACCAAACTCTTCCATGGGTTTGATCCAATTCATTTCAATGGCGATACAACGCCCATAAATGAACTAATCTCGGACGCCCCAGCACTTATCTATCACGGCGGCACGCCTGAAGAGCATCGTGATAAGAAAAATCGAGAAATGGACGAGATGGACGAAGGGGATGGGAGCCGTGATGGCATGATGGACGTGGAGGAAACTTCAGAGAGCCTGAGTCTCTCCTCCCAGATCATCATGCTTTTCAAAACGACCGAGATACTCGGACAGATATTAAAAAATCAGTATTCCACAATACGCAGGCCGGTTAAGCGAGACCTGCTACACACCCTGTTCGATGGCAACCTGAAGGCGATCAACCGCTTCTTCAATAGTGTTGGTGACAATTCGGATAGAACCCTCTCACGGGTGAAGAAGGCTATCGAAGAGACCGGCAAGGTCTCTGACACCTCCCAACGAGACAAGCTGGCGCGCAGATTTCTTGCCGAAATAATTCAGTCGATCTCTGTAGGGATCATAGCTCACGCAGCGGCGAGCATTAATTCCGATGATCTCAGTGAGGAGATTGCAGACGCAGTCAAAGGATCGACGCTAAAAGACACAGATCGCGAAGAAGTATCAACGGCTTACAGGATCATCGAGCTCGCGGTTCGCCTTGATAGCGCAAAGCCAATACCGCGCGTATTACTACAAGATCTCTACGAATTAAAAAAATCGGACCTTATAGCCAACCGAATCATCAAGCTCTTGGTTTTAACAAGACTCTATATGTTCAAGACGTCTGAGCATGACATGAGATGGATAGCTTCAACGATTGAAATCCCGCTCACGCAACAACATCAAATCGCATACGCGTCCGGCGGCAGAAAGATTGGCTAATTCTTGCCACACACATGTTAATCCTGGCGGCGCCTCGTCGAGTGTTGGGACGGCGCCAGGCCCATTTACACCTTTGAGTTCCTAGCGGTGTCGCCGCCCTTACGGAGATAGCTTCTTCATGTACGAGGAAAGCATCATATCGAATGCCGACCTGTATGAGCTTGCTTACGACTTGTTAAGCCAGGAAATTAATAGCGTACGCGCGCAGTTGGCAAAAAACGCTTCGCTCGGCAAGGTAGACGTAAACCAAAAATCCCGCCTGACCAGCGCACACCATTATTACGTGTCGACAAGGGATTCGCTTAACCTACACGACCGGCCTTCTCTCGAGGAATGCATCAGGCTTAACTGTCGCGTATCAAATGGCGCAAGTCGCGTTTAAAAATGACCTTCTGGCTCCTTTTAAACTAGAGGCTACTGTATGGCCAAGTTAATGCCGCTCGACCACGTCAAGCCGAGTTTGAGTCGCGCGCCGGTTTGGAGGCCAATCCTCAATGACAAGGAGATTGGACCTGACGAAGCGCTTTGACCTGACATTCGTCTGTTGAAAAGCCCGAAGAACAGATCATTGGCGTCCTGCGCGAAGCCGAAACGGGCATGCCGATCAAGGACCTGTGCCGGCAGGGCTTCAATGACGCCTCCTACTATCTGTGGCGTCGTAAGTTGGGTGGCATGAACGTGCTCCAAGCTAGGCGGCTAAAGGACTCGGAGGCGGAAAAGACGCGCATGCTCAGCGCAATGCCGAAGGCCAGGAACGCTTCACTTTCGAAGGATGTTGGAATTCGAAATCGATCAACTTCACCGACGCCGACGGCCTGATCCTGGCACTTATCGCACGCAAGCGCCTGGCCGCATCGGCGCTTCAAGGCGAATTCCATGGCAGCGAGATGACCTGCATCAGGGAAGTCGGCTTAGCGGCGGCGTCCTTCGCTGCTATGCAGGCGCGGATCTAAGCCGCGTTCTGCCTGGAGCCGTTGTCGGCGCCCTACCTCGCGCCGATGGGCGATGACGAAGGGTTGCTGATTGGGGTCGACGTCACCCGCTACTGGTTCCCCGAGCAGCGCTCGTTGCCCAATGCGCAGGCCGTGCAGGTAAAACTGAAAGGAGCACATCACGGCGGTCCAGTAGTCGAAAATTTGCTTCGCTGGAGCGTTTCATCGCACGTAGACGGTGCGCCTCATCGGCGGGATGCTTGAGGATACACCAAAGAATATCAAGAATAATCGCCGTAAAGGCAAAGATCACTCTTATCCCTGGTCAGGCCTAAGCATCCTCTTGAATTCTGAACTCCCGTAATAATCCAAGAGGAAAATCGGGAACGCGCTGAGAACAGCAACTTCTGATGTTGGCCCAATGTACTTCTCTAATTGCATCTTAAAAACCGAGGACTGATCAAAATATTCCTCGGGAAATTCAAAATTATCAAGCATCAATACATTTAGCTTTCGGCAATGCTCCGAACACACATGCGCCCATTGCCCATCAGAATAACTTGTTACATCGCGATAAGCAGCACTTGAAGTCTGATGAACTACATTCTTGTACCCGATTTTCCTCTTGCACTCTGCCGTAACAGCCCGAAAATCAACATCCGGATTGTGATGCCGCAATGCCTCCACCATTGGGTAGCTAATGTAGAGCTTGCCTTTATCGGTTTCCTCGCAAAAAAGATCGAGCATTTCCGAAATCTTTTCATCAGATGCTGCTGTCGCATGCCCGTCGTAATCAAAGAATAAGTAGATCTCCGATATTTCATCACGCGACAGCAGGCCAAGACATTCAGCATTCTTATCATCCGCCTTGAGAATGGAGAACAAGTCTAGATCAGAGTCTGCCTTTAGCTTGTGAAATAGACTATATATCTCACCACCATATATCGCACAGACCACGGGGATATCGCGGCCCTTGAAATAAAAGCTTTCAAGCACATTCCAGATCCGCCTCTCAGTGACTTCACCTTCAAACACAAAAAGAATGTTACTGGCCACCGAACGCCCCCGCGCGGTACATTTTTTCAATATTGTGCGCTTCCCTCAGCTCCTTTGGAGTGCTATTTGAGAGCGACTCTATCCCTTTGCCAGATATGAAGAAATAGCAATCAGGGCGAAGTAAATCGTTAGTCATGACGGACGTATTGTGAGTCGTAACAATTACCTGCGCCTTTATCTCCGTTAGAAGCTCAATTACTTTTATTGAAAGGCTGTAGTGATAGAAGGCATCAAATTCATCCACGAACAGAAATCTAACTTTCGAATCCCCCCCCTTCAATCGTTTGTACCAATAATAGAACAGAGCCAAAGATTTTGTGCCCTGAGATGCCACATCAAAAAATCGTATCTTCTTTCCGCCAAAATCAAGTGCTATGTAAGAACCGTCCTCCCCACTGACAACCGCGAGCTTACAATTGATGCCAGAATCGTTGAGGAATCTCTCAAAATCATCAATCCCTCCATTGGCAATGATGTCTGACTGAATGCCAGACGAGCCCTGCTCGAATCCGATGTAATGATTGCTATCTAGCGATCTAAAGAATAACATTCCATCGACGAAAGATAGAAAACTCGAAAAACATTGATTGTCAAAATTTTCATCAAGGACTACATTATTCTTGATATACTGAACAATAGATATCATAGAATCGCCAACATCACGCTTCAGCGTTTCTGCCCCCAGCACATTGATGTTGGCAATACTACTATCCCTGCGATCAATGGAAGCAAAATCACCTCCATTTACAAGTAGCTTTTCATATACAATAGTCTCAAGATCCGACTTGCCATATTCGTAGTAAACCTCGCCACCAGCCACAGCAAAAGTATATCTAAAAATAGCCATCTCACACTGAGCACCGGCAAATAGATAGTTATTATAAGATCTAACGCCCTTCTGACGATCTGTGATGTGCGAAATCAGATCAAAGATTGCGAAGCCAAGGTTTGACTTTCCGACCCCATTGTATCCATAAATAATAGCTTTATTAACTAACCCTTCAATGACGCAATTTTTATTGAATTCGTAGGCATTGGTCTTGGATAGATCAAATACAAAGTTCTCTCCAAAATTCTTGAAGTTCTTCACTTCGAAGCGCTTTAGCATCACCACACTCCTAGACTGGGTGGTGCAGTCTAGCACCAGAACATGATCTTCCCGTAAAAAAATTACGGCGTGCGTCTCATCCAATGATGCGATCATACTTAGGGCGGCCTGATCCTCCCTTTTTGTTGGTCTAAGCCTTAATTTTGTAGTTCTTACCCAGATGATCTTGGCTCCAGCTTGGCGAGGATCTCATGCATGCATTTATTTTTATTTACCGAATCACGTGGGCTATCTATAAATCACTCAGGGTTTTGTAGAAAGTTGTCAGCCGTTTAGTGCGTACCGCTTCTCAAACTCTACCGGACAGCCCATCTTTGGAACTGTGCCGCCGTTTTAGGTTGTAGAGCATCTCGATGTACTGGATGACATCCGCACGTGCCTCGTCGTGATTGCTGTAGATCCTCCGCTTGATCCGCTCCCGCTTCAGCAGCTGGAAGAAGTTCTACATCGCCGCGTTGTCATGGCAATTGCCTCGTCGACTCAGGCTGCACACGATGTCGTGCTCGCGCAGGAAGCTCTGTCAGTCTTCACTGGTGAACTGCGTGCCGTGGTCGGAGCGAAGCAGAAGCCCAGCACTTGGGCTGTGCCGCCATACTGCGGCCAACAACGCTTGCAAAACCAGGTCCGTATGCTGAGTTGGCCGGGTTGCCCATCCAACGACCTGACGCGAAGAAGGATCAAGCACTACCGCTAAGTACAAGAGACCGTTGTACGTTCGGATTTAGGTGATGTCCGTGACCCAAGCGCGATTTGGTTCACTGACCTTGAAGCCACGAGCTAGAACGTTCTTGGGAACTGATCCGACAGGGCCGCTCAATGGGCGTGATCGCCGACCGTAGCCCGCAGCCCCTCGCCCTTCATCAAGCGCGCCACGCGACGACGACTACACGTTTCGCTAAGCTCGCGCAGATCTGTGGTCACTTTGCGGTGGCCATACACGGAACCGCTTTCCAGCCAGCTGTGCTTGATCAGTCCCAGCAATCGGTGATCGTCTCTATCGCGATCGCTTGCCGACTCTTTCATCCTTCGCGATGATGGTCGGTGACGGCTCTGGCCCATCATCAAAGAAGATGGCGGCTAGCACTCTAAAGCTTCCCTTGCGGGTGCCGATAGCATTGCGTTGCTACGTATCGATTGGCGCACGATGGACTTCACGCACTACCCCGACGATTCGCGGTTGTATTTCATCCGGTGGATCGATCGTTACACCAAGCCCCATAAGGCCTCAACATCGACGTCGGTGTGCTGCTATCTGGTACCGCTACCCGACGACATCAAAGATCCTGCCAGAGCTACGCCAGATCAGATAGCTAAGCTGTTCGGCTATACGGACCAGGCCCCCTTCGTGGCAAAGGTCTTGGTCGGTGCACTGCCCTCTATTCGCATAGGTTACGTCTACTGTGACCGCAAGCGCGTGGGCGTGCTTCCCAGCCAAGAGCTATCCTTGGGAGATGCCCTGTCGAATGGAGAAGGCTCCGGCAAGTACGGGCGCAGCATCCAGCTAGACTCGGTAATCGGCAAGGATGGCGACTTCCCCATCAAGGCCGTTCCGACCAGCCAACTTCACCTCGAGCACAGCGTCCGCTTCCGCAGCGGGGTGTTGATCGCGGAAGACTCTGGCAGCGGAATCGAGTTCCTAATTCCACGCAGTCTGATATTCCGGACCTTCTATGCCCGCTCTACCTATCTGGCGTCCGTGTTCACCATGGGGATTTGGGATGAGACTGTCGGCAAGGTGATCTTCCTGGACAAGGAGTTCGCTGGGAACTGGACGCGGGAGGTGCAGGACCCTCGTCGCTTCCACCTAGTGATGCAGCGCGGGATGCGCAAGGGCGATGCCGTATCTGTCGCATTGCTGCACTTCTTCCCGTATGGCAAGGCCGCTGCCAATACCCTCTATACACCGATGCTCAAGGCACAGAACGACGCCGCGTTCGGTGGTGATTTCTCTTGGTACTCCAATGCGCAGATCCCCATGGATCCAGACCTTGGCCCCTATAGCGGCAGGGTAATGGGGTACTACCTGACCCCACATAGGGGCCGTCGACCGCGCAAGACGTTCCTTGTCACCTCCTTCCTGGGGTTTTCGCTACCCCGTGACTTCCCGGAGATGGGCGACATCCTGGTCAACGATGGCAATCGGCATGGGGATCTCGAGCATTCCGACGGACCGTCCCCCTATGGTGGCGCGCCGGATCGCGGCGGCAAGCGCCCGAATGGCATGCAGGACAATGATGGTCACAACGGCTCAACCACCCATGAGGCGTTCGATGAGCCCAGCGATACGTTCGAGTGGATTAATGCCCCTCCTCGCTTTGACTTGGTGAAGGACCACAGTGCGGTGTACACCGAGCCACGGAGGCCGGGACCGAACACCGGTACCGAGGACGGCTCGTTTGGCGACCGCGATGGTGCCAAAGGCTCGAAGAGCGCGCTTGACGCCCGACTAAAGGCCCGCGCCTCCGAGAGCAACTTCACAGCTCTATTGGAAGTACTGGATGCAGTAAAGGCTGATGGAGTCATTGCCGGATTCGGCCCTGTCTACCCTCAAGATCCGACCCAACGCGTGCCGATTGGATCCTGCGTCTGCTGGAACTTTCTGGACGAGCTGGAACGGGCTGTCAGCTACGACCAGCGGGTACGTAGGGGATGGGCGTTCCTTCACCAGGAAGGCAGGCGGTCCGGAGGGCTGGAGCGAGGCGCGCTTGTAGTGAGTGTGACACTGTCGGATGGAAGGAACGGCTTCTGGATCGAGATCCAGACCCGCCAGGGCGCAATGACCCCACTTGTGATTGACGATGGATCTGACACCGACGCTCAGATTTCTAGGGCGCTGAACATCATCTACAGCGCCAGGGGAAGCAACCTCGATGACCATTTCCACAACGCATCCATGAAGGCGTACTGCTTCACCCACCGTTATCTTTCACGAGAAAGGGATGAATATGAGGATGAGGGCACTGACGACGGCAAGAAGAAAGAGCACAAGAAGGAGTGGGACAAAGACTGGTTGATAGCCTTCTTCAAGTACGTGTCTAGTGGCAGGCAAGTTGCCGGCAGCGCTGTGAAGTGAGCCGTAGGACCGGCGTGGCCCCTACGAGCGAAGCAGAAGCCCTGTCGGCCAGGCAGGCGACCGCGCTTATGCCTTGCCACCGCGTCGTTGGAGCCACGTCGCGACCAGGCGCGCGATTCGCTCGGGGACTTCTACCGGTCCATTGCGGGTCTGTAGATAACGGGGCCCGGAACCGCCCAGCACTTCCTTGGCCAGTTCGCGCTTGTTAAAGCCAAATGCCAGCGCCACAACTTCCTCAAGGTCCGGGGTAGACGCCTCAGACAGGTCACCGATCCCCCCCAGAAGCCTCTCCAGACGAGCAGCATCCGTCCGCAGTGCCGGAGCCGAAATCACCTTTGGAGGCAAGGTGACGGTCCAGCCAAGGTGCTTTCGGACGAAGCTGACCCAGGGACCGAGGTTGGTTCGAGCGCTCGGCGCGGACGCCAGGAACTCAACCAGTTCCTGCTGTGAGAACGGCCCGCTGATCTCGAACTGCCGGCAGAATGCCTCGGCGACGCCCATGTACTGAGCCACCGTGCGTGCAGACTTATCTGCCAACCAGGCACGGTAGGAGAGCAGGTAGGGGTGCCACGGGGTACCAGCCGCGGCGGCAAGCTTGTCCTCGATGAGTGCATGACTCTGTCCTTCGGCGCGGGCCTTGCCGTCAACGATGAAGCCGAACTGCTCCTGCAGGAAGGTCGAGGCATTCAAGTTGGAGCGCAGTGCCTTGGAGCTGAATACCTTGACCATGGCATCGGCCGTCAGCGGCGGACGAAGGTCGTCCGCACGGTCCAGAATCAGAAAGAAATCCACCGCTTTACCGACGTTCTCCGGCAGCCGCGGTGTGCGAACACTGCGGTTGGCGCTCCATTCGGCAAAGTTCTTGTAGAGATGCGCCACCCAAGGCTGCTCGAAGAGCGGCATGCGCAGGTCCACCTCGCGGGCCAGGCGCGACATGATCAGACAGTCGTCGCAGTGGGACTGGCCACTACCAGCGACCGGGAGCCCGCAGCCCGGGCAGGCATGAGAAGCCGCTGCCGGACCTGAGCACGCCTTGCAACAGTGACGCCCATCGACCGTTGTCTCGATCTTCCTGTACTTGCGACACCGGCAACAGGTGGCATGGGTATCTGCGGTACGGCACTTGGGACACGCGCGCGCCCCTTCTTCCAGATGAGACGCCCGCGCCAGGTGAGAGCTCGGCTCCCCACACAGATCGCATGGCTCGGGGGTCCGGAAATACCGGACGCAGCTGGCACAGACCGCCATACTCAACGTCCCGGACCCCAAACCCTCTTCCAAACCGGTAACCTCGACCTCAAAGATGAGCGCAGCACGAGGCGTGGGCCTTTTGCACCGACCACACGGGCGCTTTTGCCGGAGACATTTACTGCAAGGCAGTATCGAGGGCTCAGACACGTGATACCGCGCCGGTCCCGCACATTCCGGGCATGTGCGTTTGGCGAATTGTTCGCCGTAGCACTTCTGGCAGTACTCGACCTTGTTGTGAACGCGGTGCGCCTTCGCGATCGGGGTGTAGCAACCATCGCAGGTGCGGCGGCCGTAATCGTCAGTGCTCATTGAAAGGCGTAATCATCTTCAGCAGCGTTTTTGCGCGTAGTGAGCGCCATCCAGCTTTCCGCCATTGCTCTGCCTCAGCCGCAATCCGCAGGGCCCGCCGACCGACATTGGTCTCTCCGTTGATGCGTCCGGGCGCCAACTGGCCAATCTCATGTGCCAGCCAGTCCGGACACTGCTGCCTGAAGCTGCGCTGGGTCACATGATACTGCCCAGACGCTGCGCGAAGCGACTGTGGCCACGCCTGGCACAGCGCCTCCAGCAACCGGAGATCGGCGTCGCGCTGGTCGACTCGGCGCATTTCCAGCCTCTCCCGGCACTCGCCCCGGGGACTGAAGTCACGCCTTCGCGCCACGCCGAAGCCGGAAAGCAATGCATCCATCCCAACCAGGTAGTCCCAGCCGGTGCAACGCGCCGCTGGCCAATCTTGGGTGAGGCGGGTCAGCACGCACGCCCTGTACAGCTCCCCCTGCAGGGACGACGGAACCGCAGCCACACGCCCCCCAGAGACCAAGGAGCGGTTGCACCGCGAGCATAGGCGCAGGTCGTACAGCTGACGATGCGGCTCCACGGTGCCGCCACATGAAGGGCAGGCGTCATGCAGCATCACGTGGTGCCGCGGGCACACTGTCCAGAAGGCCAAGCGCCACTGGCGGCGAAAGAACGGCCCCTCAGCGAGACAGGCGGGGCAGAAGCATAGCCCGTGACGCCGCCGGGAGCGATGGTAGACCCCGATGGCAGTAACCCAGTGATGGGTTCCCTGCCAACTAGGCCTCTGCGGCTCTGGATGGCTCAATCCCAGCAGCGTCATACCCCTAATGCAGCGTAGAGGCTCACCGATTGCTGCAGCCAAGGCCTTCAACGTATCCGCGCGGACATTGGTGTCCACATCCCGCGTCCAGATGGCATGGCCAGGGCAGACCAGCGAGGTCAGACTCTGGGCGCTCATGCCACGAGCAATAGCCGCGCGGGACAGATACGAGCTCAGCAACTCGTTCCCAGCCAGCGGCGGCCACCCGATGCGCATGGTCAGGTCGAGGCGACCACGCCCTCGTAGTTCTGGCGCAGGCGCTCCTGAGTGTCCAAGATGGTCGCTGGAGTGATGCGTTCCTGACCCGACCGGATCGCGGTAACTGCAGCCTCCTTGATCAGAGAGACGCTGCCGCCAATGGCGACGCCGCCGGCATTGAAGATCACTTGGGCCAACTCTTTCCCCGATAGGTTGGATGCCGCCGGTAGTGGCAGAAGCCTTTCGTAAGTCTTCAAGAATGACAGGTAGGCCAGGTCCAAGCTCCAGCGGGTCAAGGCCAATGGCTTGAAGCGCGATCGCATCTGCGCATCAAAGGAAAGCGCATTGATAGCTGCTTCCGTTCCGGCAGCCACGATGCTCAGATTCAGATCATTGCTGAGCTTGCGCAGTCCGGCCAGGACGTCTGAAGCCCCTTTTCTTGCGTTCACGATGTTGTTGAACTCGTCGATCAACAGCACACGCGCGTTGATGTATCTCAGGGCTCCAACCACCTGAGGGTACTTGGCATGGGCAGCGTCACCACGACGGTGCGTGATGGCGCAGGACTGCAGGATCTCCGACCAGATCTGAGAAAGGTCTGGGGTAGCCGGCATGCCGATGGCGACCACAGATGAATTGGGGCTGCCGTCCTCGCGGATGGTGATCGGATGTCGCTGCCGGAACTGACGCAGGATGGCTGTCTTTCCGTTATCACCCCGGCCCACGATCAACCGGCACGGGGGTCGCTGCGTTGTCGGGTAGGCAATGATCTGATCAAGCTCATCAATGACGCTCTTCGCAACCGGATATGCGATCCATCGATCGCTGCGGGCAAACTCTATGCGCTCGGACTCCGAGTCCTCCATTCGCTCAGCGACCTGGGGTAGGAGATGGGGATAGGCGCTCATCAGTTCAGCTCTCCTACTTCAAACACTTCCAGCTCCTGATCGAAGATGCTGAGAGCCGGCTCGGCGGCGCGCTCGCTCGCCGGCGACTGGGCTGCCGCGGGTACTCGGCCGGGTACCTGGGCAGGCGCCTGCTTTGCCTTGGGGCGCGACGCAGCCTGGCGTCGGGCCGCCTTCGTGGACTCGGTCGAAGCGTTGATCCGGTCACGATTGCGCTGGATGCTGCTGAAGATGCGGTGCTCGTCCACCTCCCCTTTGTTCTCCGCACGAAGCGCCTTGGTCACCTCTCTCAGCTCAGACGCCGATACGGGTGGATGGGAGAGGTCTCGATAGGGAATCGGGGTGTACCGATCCGCCTGGGGATCAAGGAAGTAGATCTGACTGACATCGCGCGGGTCCCGCGCGAAGATAAACTTGCGCTTCGCATTGGGGTCATCGGGCATGGTTGCACCGATGTATGGGTCCAAGACCGGGTCGTAGTAGAAGACGTTCTCAAGGCGAACACCCGACCGCTGGATGGTGATCTCGAAGTACGGCAGGAAGTCCATCCGAATCCGCTCAGGGTCGCCGACAATCGGCATTGCCCCGATGCCCGGCCGCTCTGACGTTCCCACGATGCCCTGCTGCCAAACACGCGCCGGCGAAGCGTCCTGAAGCTGGCTGTGGCTGCGCTGGTGATAGTTGTTGACGATGAATTCCACCAAATAGGCCTCGACCTCCTTCATCGTGCATACGGCCTCCTTCTCAGAGTCGTATCCCTTGCGCTGCTGGATGTTGGAGAAGGTGGTACCCGGCACCTTCTTGAGCTCGGTCGCAACTACGCCCATGTAACGTTCGATGTGGGCCCCATAGTGTGGCTTCTTCACCGGCCGCCACTGCATGTCGATCTGGTTGGCCTGGCAGCCACGGGTGACCGCCTTGCATTTGAACTCTCTGGCGTTATCGGCGTGCAACGTGCCGATCTGACCCCAAACGGGCCAATTGCCCTCCACCCCGAGAGCCCCTAAGTATTCACTCTTCGGCGTCATTGCGTGGGAGATACACATGGCCACTGACGTCGCCGAAGGCTTGTCCAGCGTGACATAGAGGCCAACGATCATTCGGCTGTAGACATCGATGGCCAACGTCAGCCACGGGCGACCGATCGGCTTGCGGTGCACTTCGTCCAAGACGATGACGTCGAGCGGGGTGTGGTCGATCTGGACGACAGCCAACGGAAAGTCAGCGCCCGGGAATGACCCGCGAATGGGCTCGTACACATCACGGGCCTTGTCCTTGAAGCCACGCCGGCGCAGCGTCATTGCCGGTGAAAGCTCTTTCAGGCGTCGACGGATGGTGCTGGGAGCCGGGGCGGTGATCTTGGCGCGCTTGCAGCGCAAGAGAACCTCGTCCACCACCTCTTTGGGCGAGTGTCTCTGCTTCTTGAGATACATGTCCTCAACCACGGAGCTGATGACCAGCTCTTGGTCAGCGGCCAGATGCTTCTGGCCCTTGGCTGCACCTCGCTTGCGCGGGACAAGGGCGGCAACATGGCCAGCGTCATGATAGGCCGCAAGCCACTTGTAGTACGTGGCCACGTGGACGCCGGCGGCCGTGGCGAGCTTCTCGACCTCAGAGCGACTTCTGATGGGATGCTCGATCACCGGCCGCAGCGCTTCAAATCGCTTCTGGGCGACCGACCATTCTTCCTTCGAGTAGTGGTGGATCGGGATGCCCCTTGCCCCACTGGCATCCTCGGCAGAGACGATCGTAGACAACGTCTCGATCCTGAGCCTGGCGCTGGCTCCCGTCTCCATATCCTCGGCCAGCACGCTGTCGATGGACAGCATGTGGGTTACCCGGTACTTACGAGGGCCAACAAAGACCTGGGCACCAGGCTCTACCTTGAAGAAATTTGAAAGGGACACAGCTCAGCCCCTCAGCCGGATGGAGGTGGCCATGGTGAGCGGTTTACTCAGGTCGGCCTCGATTTCGCCGCTGGCCACCAACTGCCAAAGCGCGGGAATGGCCTGCGCCTGCTCATCGACTGGCCAGTAAGCTGCGGCGAGGAGTGCCTGAGGAGTCGTTGGTCCGAGCACCGTGGCGGTGTACTTCAACTGGGCCTGCCTCACCAACAGCGGGGCCAGGGCTCTGTATCGGCGCAGGAAGGTGGCATTGGCCAATAGAGGGGTGCGGATGTGCCGCTCAGTCACGATACGGAACTGCCAGCCCTGAGCCCGGCAATGCTTTACCGCCGCCCTGAACCGCGGCCGCAGCAGCTGCCAGTCCGAGCGCAGGGTCTCCAGCGGTTTGACCTCATAGACCACGGTCTTGGCCTGCTTAGCCTGCGAGTACTCGGCCAGAACGTCCGGCGTGTACCGGGTGCGCCTCCCCTCATTTTCGTAGTAGATCGTGAAGGGCTGCTCCCGCAACGCGGTGACGTTGGCGTCGAAATCGAGCAGTCGCAGCCAATCCCGTTCCAGCGAGGACTCGAAGCCTGCCATCTCGCCGCCGCCTAAAGTGACCTTCCCGGTCAGGGCACGGCGGCTATTTTTCAACGCCCGGGCGGGCGCAGCGGAACTCAGTCGCGTCATATATCGCCATTTGCAACGCCGTCGCGTTATTGATGAACTTCTGTCGCACGATTCAGACGCTAGAATCGCCCAAGACCAAGGACCTGTAAAGGCCTAAGTCGCGGTTTCCTTGACAAATGACAGCGGCAACCCGCCCCACCCCGGCGAGATCTCGCTGGCGCACAACGGCGTGCTGTTCCTGGACGAGCTGCCGGAGTGGTCGCGCATGGCACTGGAGATCCTGCGTGAGCCACTCGAATCAGGCCATATCCGCATCAGTCGCGCGGCACGCAGTGCGGTGTTCCCCGCACGCTTCCAACTGGTCACCGCGATGAACCCCTGCCCCTGCGGCTGGGCAGGCGACCGCAGCAACCGCTGCCTGTGCACCAGTGAGCGCGTCCAACGCTACCGTGGCCGGGTATCCGGCCCCTTGCTGGATCGCATCGACCTGCATGTCACGGTGACCCGGCTGTCGCCGGAGGAGCTGCGCGAAGGCGCCCCGGCGGGCGAGTGCAGTGCGGATGTCCGCGCGCGGGTGATCGCGGCGCGCGAACGTCAACTGCAGCGTGGCGCGCTCAATGCGCATATGGACAGCAAGGCACTTCGCTTGTGTGCGCATCTTTCAGAAGCCGACCAGAGCCTGCTGGAACAGGCCATCGAGCGGCTGCAGCTGTCTGCTCGCGCGATGCACCGGATCCTGCGTGTGGCGCGCACGATCGCGGACCTGGCGGGAGCTGATGACATCGATACGGCGCATCTGGCCGAGGCGATCGGCTATCGGCAGTTGGATCGAGGGACGTAGAGAGCATATCTCCAGCGAGCCAACCGACGGAACAGTCAGACTCATTTGCGTACTGGATGCGCTGCACTTTGGCAGACCCTCACGCTGTTCCAACAATGCTCACGAGTGTTCGCACAGCGCTTACGCTAGCAGCGGTTTTAGATCTATATCGATAGCACTCTGTCTCGGAGGGACCGATCATTTCTGACGTCACGACAACGGCAGATGCACTGATGAAACTATTGCTCTGCGGAGCAGCTGCAGCGTCCGCTCTCTGGATATGTGCTGGTATCTTCCTCACCAAGCGTTATCCCCATACGTTGGAGCGGGCAGTGACGAACAGTCAGCTCCGCATGTCCGAGCTGAGCAGGGTTCACCGGATCAGCTTTCTGCCCACAATTGAGGATCCACCGCATGAGTCAGGTAACCTGCCGCGGCCAGTGGGAGCGCTGATTGGAAGGCGCCATGATCCTTCCCTGGGAAGCGAGGCGCCGAGCGTGCTGACAGTGTGCTGGTCTGCGCACCTGCCTTCGTCCCAGCTTGCACGAAGGTCGTCGGCCTGCGATCACCGAGGTTCCAACACGAATTGTCACGCAAGGTCGTACAGATCACTGCGCACATCAGCGCCTTGACGCAAGGCTCCTTCATGCAGCCTGACGGCTGCCATCAGCGCGCGCAGCAACTCGCTGTGGTCCCCTCCCCATACAGATCACGGTGGAGCGCCGGCGTGCGCAGGCACTGCCTGCAGCAGACTCACCAACGCGGTCAGCGGTACGTGCTGTTGGAGACCAACGAGGTCTTCCAGCTGCGTGGCGGCCATATCAAGATCGTGCAGCCCGGCCATGGCGGCCGCCCCGCGCAGCCGGTGCGCGTGATGCGCAATCCGCGGCGCATCACTGCGTATCCATGCGGAGGCAACGGCCACGGCATCTTCCAGCAGGCTTTCTTCCAGGGAACCAGGTGGCAGCCGCGCTACCGCGGGGGCTTCCGTGGCTTCCGGCGGCATCGTGTACTCGAGCCCCCAGAGTCCCAGCATCCCCATCAGGTCGGCCATCCTGATCGGCTTGCGCAGCACGCCGTCCATGCCGCTGGCATCGCATCGCTGCAGATGCGCCGCATCCGTAGCCGCTGAGATGGCGATGATCGGCAGGTGGGTGCCCTGTGCCGGCCGCTGACGTATTGCGAGCGCTGCGTCGTAGCCGTCCATACCCGGCATATGGCAGTCCATCAGGACCATGTCGTAATGCCGCCTGGCGACGGCCTGTATCGCCTGCTCACCGTCCGTCACCAGGTCAAGCGACACCCCCAACGATGCCAGCTGGTTGGAGATCAGTCTTCCGCTCACCTCATGGTCCTCCGCCACCAGCACATGGGTTGCAACCCCAGGGCTGATAGCCGACGCAGCCGTGTCCGATTCCACCATAACCGGTCCATGCTGCAGCAGCCCACGTTCCACGGGAATGCGGAAGTGAACCCTCGTACCCTCGCCAACCCGGCTATCGAGCTCGATATGGCCACGCATGAGGAGAATGAGTTCACGGCAGATGGTCAGTCCCAGTCCTGTACCGCCGTATCGCCGCGTCGTGGACTGGTCGGCTTGGGTGTAGGCTTCGAACAGGCGGGCATGCCTCTCCGGCGCTATTCCGATGCCGGTATCGGCAACTTCCACGTCCAGCGTTCCCGCGTCTGATTCCGTGCCACCGCTTTCGAACGAAGCACTGAGGGTGACGCTGCCCTCGTTGGTGAATTTGACGGCATTTCCGAGCAGGTTGGTGACTACCTGGCGAAGACGGGTAGGATCAACCATCAATGGCTGTTCCAGTCCTTGGGAACGCAGAGTCACCCGCAGACCTTTCTGCCGGCCCGCCATGGCCGCCACCACGGTCGCATGGTTCAGCAGCCGCTCCACATCCGTGGGTAGCCGCTCCAGTTCAAGGCGCTGCGCATCCATCTTGGATAGGTCCAGCACATTATCCAGAAGGTCGGTCAATGCTTCAGCCGCCGTTGCGGTTATGTCCACCAGTTCCTGCTCCTCGGGTGCCAGCTTGCTGCGCTCAAGCGCCTCCACTGCCCCGATAATCGTGTTGATAGGCGTGCGGATCTCATGGCTCATGGTCGCCAGGAAGACAGCTTTCGCGGCCTCGCTCCGCTTCGCCTTGTTACTTGCGCGATACGCCCAGACGGTCGCCGCTGCCAGCAAGGCGATCAGGGCGGACAGCAGCACCAGCTCCGAGCTACGGTAATGCGCAATCGAACGAAGCGTTGGCTCGCCATAATCCGCCCCAACGAAACCTTCCTCGTAAAAGCTATCGGTCTCAGCGGCAGTCAGCGTACCCAGCACTTTATTGATGATGCCGAGCAGCTCGGGTTTATCCTGGCGTATGCCGAACATCGCCTGATACGGGGCGGCGTCGAGCATTCCGGCAACACCGAGCTCGCCCATGTACTGACTGCGCAGAAGCGGCGGGTAAAGCGCCTCCGTTCCAACAAGGACATCAGCTCGCCCATCGGCAACGGCTTGCATCGCAGCATCCGCATCGGGATAGGCCGTGGCGCGTGCGTCAGGGATGAGATTATCCAGGGCTTTCTCATTGGTACCGCCGCGGCTGCGGAACGCGATGCGTAGTCCGCGCAGCTGCTCACGCCGGAAGACGATGTGCCCGCGGGCCGGCGCGATCACGATGATCGGACTGGCGTAGTAGGGTTCGCTGAAGCGTATACGCTCGCGTACCTGCGCACTGACGCGGTCGGGCGCTGCATTGGAGAGCATGTCGATCTTGCCGTCCAGAAACAGCTGCTGCGCTTCCTTCCAGTCGCGGGTGGGCACCAGTTCCATACGCAGCCCGGACCGTCGTGCCACCGCATCCACATAAAGTGCGAAGAGTCCGACGTAGCGTCCGTCCTCGACGTCTTCCAATGGAGGCAGCCCGGACTCCACGGCAAAGCGGACCACAGGGTTCTGCTCGATCCAGCGCGCCTCATCGGCGGATAGCGCCAATGGCGTTGCCGCGAACGCAGAGACCTGGGCTCCCAGCAGGCAGGCTGCGGACAACAGCATCATGACCACTTGCATGACAGCATTCTCCGCTGCGGACCGAACGGTGAGGTCCGCTGGCAGCATAACAGCCCCTGGGCCGCGTCGCGCAGGCCGAGGGCGGCCTCGGCACCAGCAGCGCTCCGTCACCAGTTCCGGCGAATCTCGATGCTTACGCCTCCCTCTTTGCGGTCCCGGAGATGAGCGAAGTTCAATGCCGCATGCACCACCACGGCATCAGCCGGCGCAACCTCGGCGCCCAGTCCATACGACACTCCGCGTGCGGGTTCTGCCGTCCTGGGAGTGCCGGAGGCCCGGCCCTGGTGGAACGCGGCCTGCAGGAAAGGACGTACTCGTGCACTGCGGGCGGGCTCTTCCACACTCAACCGCGCACCCAATTGACTTTCCAGCGAACGATCGCACGCTTCTGCCCGGGTTCCGGGCCCCTCGCTGCAGCGTGTCACTGAGGCAATGCCGATTGTCGGCACCAGCAGCAGCACTCGGTCGCCGGTGAGCCGCTTGCGTTGGAAGCGGCTGTAGTGCATGGACACCTGAGCTGCATTGAAATAGCCCTGGCCCACGTGGCCGCCCGCCGTCTGCGGCGAAAGCCTGGCCAAGCCGACCACAGCGCTTACTGCTTGTCGCTGACGGCCCTGCTCGCCGTCGGCCCAGCCGAGCCCCGCACCCATGTAGAGGCCCCGGGACGAATGACCGGGACCAGAGCGTGCACCCTGCTCCACCAGCTGCCCTCGGCCATGCAGGTGACCTCTATATGTACCGGCTTCGATACCGTACTGGAGGTGCGGCACCTTGTCGGTGCGTGTCAGGTGTCCGATCCGGACGCCGGTATGATGGCCGCGCGCCTTCGGGGCAGCGTCGCCATGGCGACCAGAGGACTGGTGCTGTGAGACTTCACTCCAGAGTCCCTCTCCCGATTCATCGGCTTGGCGCTGGAAAGACGTAGCCAGCAGCGATGCCATACCGCTGTTCTGGAACGACCGGACGTCGTCCGAGTCCGCGGCAAGGCACACGGTAGCCGGCAGTCCGAAGACCACGCTGAGCATGCTCGACCCGACCCGGATCCATGCAGCGCGACGCAGGCACCTGGTGGATACTTGGATGGTGTCCATGATGAATGTCCTTTCAGGAAGTCGGCACAGTCGTTGACCCCGGCTGGCCCATTGAACGATTTGATTACTGAAGCGTGACCGTGATCACTGCAGTGACACGGCCTACACCGGGCGTCACCGTCGCGGAGTGCTGTGAAAACCGCGCCCGGTAGCCGTAGACGAAGCCCACATCACCGGGCGACCAGACAGGCGCGGAGGTGCCATCCGGACTGACCGGGCGCGCATTGCTGGTCTGCACTTCCAGGCCGACTCCGCCCACGCCCTGCACCTTGAACAGTGTGGAATCGACGGGATCCACCTCACCGGTGAATGCGATTTTGATGTCACTTGTCACACCGTCATCGCAGCCGGCGGAGGTGATGTTGAACGGGGTCCACTCCTGATCAACGCCTACGCCCCTGAAATCGGTGAGCTTGTAATGCATCTCCACGTTTTCCGTCGTGACCCGACAGGTACCCGTCAGGGAGCCCCACATGGCAAAGTCGGCGCTCTGTGCCTTTTCTATAGGGGTCAAGAGACACAGCGCCAGACCGAGCGGGAGGAATTTGCGAGAACGGCACGCAATGAAGTCAATCATCGTTCGATCTCCCCAGCTTTATCCTGCAATTGATCATTCATAACGGATATTCACCGTAATCGTGGCATTCGCAGCGCCCGGTGCAAACTGCGCACCCGTGCTTACGTAGCGCGCATAAAATTCATAGCTGCCGCCGGGGCCGCGCGGGTTCCACGACCCTTCAGGGCCATTCGGAACCAAGGACGCGTCTCTGAGCCGCAGCGCGATACCCACGCCCTTTCCCGCACCCCGTGTTGCGAACAGATTCGTGTTAAGCGGGTCTGCATCAGCGGTGAAGCTCATATAGACTCTGGTGACACCCGAACACCCCGTTGAGACAAGGTTCGCCTTGACCTCGGGGCCCATGGCACCCACTTCATCGAAACTGCTGATGGGGACCTGGCCGAGCGGAAAGGTCAGACTGGTGCTTTCGAAGCCACAATCCGCCACCAGTGTCCCGGTCACGTCGAAGGTCGCGCTGTCAGCGGCCAGCGCCGAATCAGCATGGACAAACAAGACGGCCGAAGATGCCACGGCGAAGGCGCCGAGCAGCTGTGATACACGGAAGCGATTATTCTGCGAGATGGTCATACAATTCTCCTGCGTTCACACGCGATCTGACGTTTCATGCAGGTTGCACACCTGCGCTTTGGATGTTCTGGATTGAGGGCGTCGGCGGAAGCCTTCCGCCAGAGGTGTTTCGGCAGCGTGCCTGCCTATTGCGAGGCCGCGACGCTTTCCGGACTTCCCGCAGTTCTAACGGGCGTGCAGGACAGAGTCAGGCGGGTGTATTGCTCCCCCTTCCTGCGCACTACGGCATCGGGTAGGGAGATCTCGCACTGGTCCGCGGGTGCGGCGCTCCAGCGGACCAGGTAGCCAAACTCCTGGTCCGCACGGTTGACGAAGATCCGGCTCGCCTGGCCAACCACGCCGACGACGGCGCCGTCGGCATTCAGCACATCCGCACCGAATGGCAAGGGCTTACCCTCGTGATCCGCCGCCTGTATAAGCGTCGCCTGGCCGGCCTTGCTGGCGTAGTCCAGCATCAGCACAGACCCCAGGGTAGGCACGACGGTCTGGCTGGTGGCATCGAATTCGACGTCCAGCGTTGCGCCCGCCGGATCAAGGTCAACGGCATTCTTCGCGTACGGGGTCAGATAGGGCACCACTGCAAAACCGTTCTGGTCAATCCTGACACCCGTTGCATTCGAAACACGCGCACCGGCTGCGCCCTGCGCTTCCACCACCGCGATGGTGTCGCCCAGGCTCTGCGCGAACGTCACCCCCTTGGGATGGATCACCACGCCGCCACTGGCACCGACGTTGGCGGTCCGGTAGCCGGAACTGGTCGAGGCACCCGCGCTCAGCTGGGCGGCCGAAGCCATGTATTCCAGATTTCCGCTCACCTGCGTTTCGCGGCTCTGGCCCGAAGACGCTGCCACGCCATAGCGCAGCAGATTGTCTTCGCCAATGGAACCATTCAGGCCAAGGCGCGCATCACCGCCGCGCCTGTCTTCCTGCGAAACGCTGGCAACCATCACCGGCGCGCGGACCTGCTTGCCAAGTGGCATCGAGAGGTTGAGCTGGTAGACCGTATCGTCGCGAGACGTATTGTCGAAGTTGATGATCGTGCTGCGCTGCGCGCTCACGCCGAAAGTAACCGGCCCCACATTATTGCTGTAGCCCAGAGAGAACGAGCGCGTATCCCGGCGCGCGTTCCAGTAGCTCTGTGCAGAACTGTTCAGATAGAACGATCCTCCGCGTTGACCCAGGGACTGGTTCAGCGTCAGGTCGAAACGACTGCGGATGCGGTCCAGCCGCTCGGTACCAAAGCCGGCGGATATGGCTTCACGGACACGCATCGTGTCAGCCAGGCTGAGATAGCCTTCGGTCGAGTAACGGTAAGCACCCAGCGCGAAGGTTGTGCCCTGCTTGGCGAAGTTCTTGCTGTAACGCACCTGGAGGCTATGACCTGACCGCTTTTCCTGGTCGGACAGCGTAGCCCGGGCCCCGGTGACGTCCAGCGAGACCGCGCCGATACGCGTGTTGAGCGCGCTACCCAGCTGCAGTGATGCATAGCCGTCGGCATAGGAGCTGCCCACGTAGCCCGTCATGCTGCTGGTGAGGCCACGTGCGTAGGTCGCCTGTGCCAACCAAGGCTTGTCGCTGGCCCGCTCTTCGTTGAACTGGCCAACACTCAGCGCATAGCGGGTCTGCCCCTCACGCAGGATGTTGGGTGTGGCCGCGTAGGCCACGGTGAATCGGCGCACCCGTCCGTCGGCCTCGTGCACTTCAACCAGCAGATCGCCTCCGTATCCGGTCGCATACAGGTCGTCAATCACAAACGGACCCGGTGCAACCGTCGCCTGGTAGAGCTGGGTCCCGCGTTGGCTGATCACAACACGCGCATTGGTCTCAGCCACACCTTGGACCGTGGGCGCATAGCCCACGAGCGAACTGGGCGTCATACGCTCATCCGAGCTCAGGGTAAGGCCACGAATGCGGAAGCTGTCGATCTGCCGGCCATCGGTATAGGTATCACCCACTACAAGCTGTGACTTGAGGGACGGAATGTCGCGCTGGACGTAGGTGTTGATGGTCTTGAAGGCGCTACCGGTGCTGCCGGACGTCAGCGACGAAGCGTGCCGCAGGCGCCACTTCCGAAGGTTCAGTCCTGCGTTGAGTCCCAGGTAGTTCGACGTAGCGGTCGCACCCTGCGTCCGGTTCGTATAGCTGTTGAAACGATAGCCCAGCAGCCCCGCATTGACGCCGTAGTCCCAACTGGCAGGGTCGACGTAGCCGCGCGGTTGACGATCCAGCATGCCCTGCGGAATGATGATGTCCAGCGACTGGCTTGCCACATCGAAGTTCGCCTTCACCCCCGGAAAACGGACATCCACCGGTGAGCACGTTTCCGGCTCCTTCGCAGTGAGTTCAACATCACCGACCACCTCGGCCGACAGCCCGAGCCCGCGCAGCAGATGATCGGAAAGGCAGGGGTACACACCGGTCTCTCCGTCACCTTCGACAAAGCGGACCTCCTGCGTCTGCCTGCTTTCGCCATTGAGCAGAATGTCGACACGGTACTTGCCTGGAAGCACGGCATTGGCCCGACTGAAGCGGCTGAGATCGGCCGCGGTTTCCGCTGATCCGAGGAAGAATCCGGGTTCGAATTCAACATGCCCCGCATCCTGTGGACCCGCCGCCTGTGCCGTCGTGGAGAGCGCAGCAAGCATGAGCGTGAACAGTCGATCGCGCGCGGGCAAGCGGCGCGCAGAGGACACTGACCGATGGGATTGACGCATGGATCGCATAGATTTTTCTCGGTGCGTAGGCAACAGTCGCCGCCGGCGCGCCCAAGCGCACACAGAATCAGCCAACAGTCGAAAATAGGATTAAGGAAGCAGCGTGGATTCGTACTCGGCTCGGCCGCCGAAGTCGTTGATCGCCGCGTACTTGATGGTCGTTCCCGCACGTACGGGTTCGGCGAAGCTGAAGGTCTCGCTCGACATCGGCGCCACCATACCGGGCCCCTTGTCAGTACGCGGCAGGGTGGCCTCGCCCTTGACTGCATCGATGGATGAGAACGAGATGAAATAGGGTGATGGATTCTGGACCGTTACCTGCTGGCCGTTTCCACTGACGCGCCAGACCAGCTTGGATGCGGTGTCCGCCGTCGGCGCCTTCAGGCCCTCCGGCCGATAGAACATCTTGATGCGGTTGCGGAAGGCGAACTGCAGCAGGTTCTTGCCATCGGCATCGGTGGGCTTCGGCGGAATCTCGAGAACGTTTACCCAGAACAGGGATTCGCGATCAGCAGGCGCCTGCTCGCCGTTGTGCAGCATGCGGATGCTGTGCTGCTTGCCTGGCTCCATGCGGAAGACCGCAGGGGTCAGCAGAAAAGGGGCCGTCGCCGTATCGGGCGTGGATTTTTCTTCGCCATCGTCGATCCAGGCCTGAATCAGCGCCGGTCGCTCACCCTTGTTCTCAACGCGCAGCGAAACCTCGCGCGCTGCTTCGGGGTAGATGACGCGGGTACCGCCGAGAATGACACCGGCATGCGCGGTGGCGGTCATGATGCCCGTCATTGCAATGGCCGCGACTGCGGTCCGGATAGCTGCGTTCATTGGCTTGATACTCCTGATCATGGGCGGAGCCGCAGAATGCGGCCCCGTCCGTTGAATGACGATTACGCTGGGACTCAGTCGTAGACGACCTGGAAGCCGACGCGCGAGTTGGCTTCACCGGCGACCGCGGTGCCCGTGGCGTAGTAGCGGCCGATCAGCGGGATGACGGCGGTGTTGTTGGCGATGACGATGCCGGCCGAGTCTTCGGTGAACAGGTTGATCTCGGTGCCGTCCACGTTCGCGATTTCCACCTGGACGTTGGTCGCCGGCGTACCGGTGTTGTCAATGTTCAGGCGGCCGGTCGTGATATCCAGGGCCGGGCTGGCCGGGTCGAAGCGGACGTGGGCGGTCTGGCCGTCGGTGCAGTTGGCATCGCCGGCGCCGCCGACCTGGATGTTGAAGCCCTTGTCGCCCGCACGCTCGCCGGCCGTCTGCAGGGAACCGACATTGATGCCGCCCAGGTCCACGGCCTTTGCGATGTTGCCCTGGCCCGGGGCCACGCCTTCAACCAAGCAGGTGGTGGCGGTGATGCTGCCGGTGAAATCGATGGTGCCGTCCTGGGCGGAGGCGGTGCCGGCGGCCAGGGTCAGAGCGGCGGCGGCGGCGGCAGCGATTGCAGTGATTTTCATAGCTAGTCTCTTAGGATTCGAAAGGTTGGTTCCCTCACCAGCCACGCACCCATGGAATTGATTCATGGTGCCGCCGAAGGGAGACGTACTATCGGACATCCCCCCACACAGATCTTTAGACATCGCCCTAATCTCGGATCGACTTCCGACCAAGGGCGGATCCGTGTGCGTCCCTCGCTGCAAGCCGCAAATTTGGGGGGATATCGATAGTGATGCGTGCTCCCCTTTCTTTAAGGTCAGCACCATCCAATCTACGAAAGCGAGACAGCAATGAGGAACGGAACGGATCTCCCACTGGCCATGCAGCTTTTGGAAGTGGCCGAACGCCCGGTCACTCCCAAGGGCGCGGCATTAGTGCCAGCAGAGTGGACGCAGGGCACACAGGTTGACCGCACGCTGGATTGCCTGCGAACTGAGGGACTCATCTGCTACGTACGGCCTGTGCAGACGACCACGCCGGGACAGGCATCGCCGATGGTCAGTCTTACACCGCTAGGCGCCCGGACGCTGGCGGCGATGCGGGCGCAGATCATCAGCGGAGGCAGCGCCACGCGTCGGTGACAACCCTCCGTTCTGCTCTGCATTTACCTGCTTCAGTATCTGCGCAACCGCGGCAGGCAGAGCGAACATCGTGCCTTCGACCAGCGCAGTACCGGCGGCCACGGCGCGCTCCAGCTCCTTCCGGCTATCGATGCCGGTCATCAACGAAGCTGACGCACCGACATGCGCCTTCCTGCGCGTATCGCTGTCCGCCGAGCGCGGCAATGTCGACGGGCCGGCCGCGCAGTACTGCGCTCTGGCCGGGCCGGACGCCAACGGGCTTCGATCGCCGACTGCGCATGCACCGTCGATGACCTGGATGGGTGCCAGGCCACAAGCGAGCAGAGCCTGCTGATGGGCTTGGATGGCCGCATCGGTTTCCAGAAAAATCTCAACCCTGAGCGCCTGTGCGTGGATCGCCGACACAGCGGTGATCCGCGCGAGCCACAGCGGAATGCAGGGCAGGTGCAGTAGCGCCATGGGTGCGTGTACTACCACTGTCGGGTGCACCCGTCTGGCATTGGACAGCGCGATGAAACGCGCTGCACGCAATGCCGTGCGGGCGAACACCACACAGTCCAGAGCCGTGTGTCCTGTCGCAAGTGCACTCGCGCCAGCAAAGGACTGCCGGCCTTCGTCCAGCGCCACGTCCAGCGATGCCACATATTCCTGCACGATCAGGGTCGCGGGGTCGGTTCGGGGTGCCAGTCTCAGCAGGGTCCCCGCGGGCTGCAGCAGCGAATGGAGCATCCGCTGGCTCCGGTCCAGCTTCAGCCGACCCCGTGCTTGTTCCTGCTGCATCATGTGCTGCCTCGTGGCGGTCCAATGCCCCAGCGGCATCGTCGTGCCATCCAGCCTATCCAGCGACTGAGCGGGGGTTCCATAGTGATTGCCCCAAAAGCGCGCAGGGGATAGAGTGCGGCAACAGATTCCAATTTCATTTGAAACTGGTAACCACCGCACAGGAATCGGAGCGATGATCGGCCACAAGCACACTGTCATGCTCCTGGACGACCATGATGTCGTCCGCGTCGGCCTGCAGGCCACCCTGTCCCAGGATGGCGCGTTCAAGTTGACCGGCAGCTTTTCAAAGAGCGCCGAGATGCTCGCCGCGATGCGCCAGCAGGCGCCGGACATCGCGATAGTCGATTTTTCCCTTGGCCCGGAAGACGTGGACGGTTTCAACCTTCTCCGCGGCATGGCGATCAGGTTTCCGTCCACGAAGGTACTGGTGCTTTCATCGCACCACAATGTATCTACGGTGTCATTGGCGCTGCAGGCCGGAGCACGCGGATTCATCGGCAAACGCCTGGAACTTGGCGACTTCCTCGACGCGGTGCGCGCCATCGCCAACGGCCGGATCTACCTCCAACCCGAGATGGCGCTGGAGCTTGCCGGGCGCAGTGAAGGCGCGCCCAGCGTGGGAGGGGACGACTCCGGGATTCTGGCTGTGGGTAAGCTCTCGCCGCGCGAACGCGAGGTCATCCGCTGCTGCCTGGAGGGCATGTCGGTGGGCGATATCGCCACCAAGTTCTCGCGCAGCTCGAACACGATCAGTACCCAGAAGCAGGCGGCCTTCCGCAAGCTGGGCGTCCGCAACGACAACGAACTGTTCAAACTGCGTAATCTGCTGACCTAGTCGTTTCGGTTGGTCGTAAACCCGCCCGCCTGCAGGTGCGCTGTCCGCCCCCCCGCCATGGCAGCGCACCGGATCAGTCACTTACTCGTAAGTCACAGACACCGTGATGGTTGCACCCACGGTACCGGGCTGCAGCGGGCCCGTGGTGCGCACCATGCGCGCCCGGTGCTGATACGACTCGCCGTCGTTGCGCAAGCCCCAGCGGATGCCTGTCGGGTCGTTCGGTTTCGCAGCCTGGCCGTTGTAGCTCTGCAACTCGATGCCGATGCCTTTGGCAGCGCCAGCCGAAGTGGGAGCAAACAGTGCAGGATTGGAACTGTCTGCTGTTCCGGAATAGTTCATGATCGCCACGTGCTCGCAGCCTGCGCTGACCAGATTACCGGTCACCCAGACACTAGTGGGATTGGACGCGAGGGCAGAGTGCTTGACGGCACCTAGATCGAAGTTGGCCCGACCATTGTTGCGGAACTCGCATGTCTTTGCGGCATTTATGACCAGGTTTCCGCTGTAGTTCCGCCGGTACCAGGTGACGTTCTCGCTGGACAACTCCAGGGTCCCAAGGCTCGCGCCCGTCAATATCCCCGGGGTTATCGGCCCGGTCTTCACCAGCTCGATCGTCTCGGGCGCCAGATGATTATAGACGTTCAACAGCGGCTCTGTAACTTGCTGGGTCCAGGTGCGTGGGAGCGCGTAGCCCACCCGCCAACCGATACCGGGACGATTCGTGGGAATGATCGGCCCTGTTGATCCTGCCGAATGGCGCGACGCATGGGTTATGGTGGCCGGCGCGTTGCAGGTCATGAACAGTGCGCCGCCTTTGGCCGGCACGTTTATCCGCTTGATAACGCTGCCGACTGGCGCCGACGGATCGAGTTCCACGGTCCCGGAAATATCGGTGGTCTGCGAGTTGGTCGCCGTACTATTCACCGTGCACGCTGCAGTCGCTTGCCCCGCAGCGCCGAGCAGGCAAAGTGACACCAGTGCCGCCCGGAGATTCGGCATTCCCGCCACGCCCATGTTTGCGCGAACTTTCATAAATTGCACCATTGCATTGATTGTTTTAGATGGGCATCAGCCGGTTCAGCCTTCCAGAGGTCGCGATGAAACCAGCGGAACTGCCGGGCATAATGCATACCCGGGCAGTCTGGCCCACTGCCGGCGACCGTAATATAGACATCTGTCTATAGTTCCTCCGCGTGGATTCCGCCAAGTCATCCCGGAGCGCACCTGTGGCTGGACGATGCCGCCTTGTTGTCGTCCGGCAGGCATCCGGGTCCAGGATTACGTGGGTTATTCGAGCTCATGCGAAGGGCGGATGAAACACCTGGAGCAGATAACCATGGCGAGCGAGCGGGTAAACACGCTCGCCCGCCATGCCTCTGCAGCGCAGGCGGCGGGAGCCGACCAGGCATTGTTTACCAGCTGTAAGTCAGCCCGAGTGCGCTGGTGATCCCGTCGTAGTGTCGGCTTGGCGTTTTGTACTCAGTGCGCTCGATGGACGCGCTTATCGAAACCGAATCGTTCAGTGGCTGGACGCGGCGCAGCGAGACACTCTGCTGGTTGCCTGCCTGCAGCACGGGCGACCAGTCATAGTCGTGGAGCGTGCTGCCCTTGCCCAACCACAGCTGCGTGGATCCTGCTCCGCGAGCATCCTTCAGCCGCAGTGACAGCATGTTGCCGTGGCTGGCGCCCAGGCCCTCGATGTCATGGTGGGTGTAGCGATAACGCAAGGTCAGCCGCCGCAGATAATAGGCTCCTCCCACGTACCAGGCATCTGCATCCACGTCACCGTAGTAGCGTGTGCGTCGGACGCCGGCAGTCAGCGTGGTACTGGTGAATCCGCTGTAGGTAAGAGCCTGGTCGAAGACCCTGCCCGCAAAGACCGGGTCGTCGCTGGAAACTGCCACGTGTGACCGCGTGGACAGTACAGGTGTCCATTTCCGGTAGTAGGTCCCCGTCGCGTTGTGGCCGCGGTACGTCTGACCATCACCGAACTGCCTCCGCCCAGCGCCCGCGCTGAGCACCCAGGTGTCCCGATCGTTGGCGGCAACATACTCCAGACTCTGCAGGTCGCGCTTTCCAGATGCCTGGGTGTAATCCGTGTGGTTGGCCAGCAGGCTCACGCGCTGCTCGGCTGCACTGGCGCAGGTGGCACACAGCGATGCGGCCAGCAGGGCCAGACAGGTCTTCTTCATCATTATCACTTCCGTTGCTCAGTAGTTTTCAAGGATCTGCGCGACGCGGTAACGTCCCGTTGGCATGTTTCTGCAGATGGTGATTCGCGGCTCGAACAAGGCATCGGCCGCCACGACCCGTCCGGGCAGCACGATGACCTGAACGCCGAGCGATGCACGCGCGCCGATGTGACACCCCAGCTTGTCGCGGCCACTGTCGATGAGCCTGCCTTCATGCATGACGCGCACGTTTCTGCGATCCAACCTTTGATTGCTCGTGCGAACCTGCGCGGCAAGATAGGCATGGTCATCAACTCGACTATCGGCGACGAACGATTGCGGACCAATGCTCACGTCTTCACCGATTCGAGCTCCCTTGACTTCCACCGCGAAGCCCAGGCGAGTGCGTGAGCCGATCGACGTGGCACCGCGGATCATCGCGTTGTTGCCGACCAGACAATCGGCACCGATGCTGACAGGCCCTTCGATGTACGCTCCCGCGCAGATGACCGTGCGCGGGCCTATCCGGACATCGCCGGTCAGTACGGCAGTAGGATGAACCCGTGCCAGCGGATCAATGCCAGGGCCGCCCGTCGGTACCGACGGATCAGCGCTGCCGAGGTCAGTCCACCACATGCGCGTACCTCGTCGGCTTGTCACGTGCGGGCTCCCGCCCGGTGAACAGGCCGCGTATGCCGTAGCCAATCCAGATCGCATACGAAAGCAGGACGTACAGCACGGCGAGCGACGCAAGAGGCATCAGCCAGACGTTGCGGTGATGCACGGCACTGATCGCACCCAACGCGGTCACTGCGATGACCCACAGAAGCGGGAACAGCGCAGGCAACAACCCATGGAGGCCACCGTAAAGGTGGATGGATGCCATCCATGCCGTTCCGTATGTGATGACACCGAAGACCACCAGCAGAAGCATGGGCAGGATGCTGAAGAGACCGAACCGGCTCGGCAGGAGCCTCCAGTGCAGCCGCATGCAAACGGCATAGCCCACGATCCAGCGTCGCCAGCGCTTCCACTCTTCGCGCAGCGTGTTGCATTCTTGCGGGTAGACCACGCACCGGTTCGCCTGGCGCACCTTGTAGCCGTTGGCTACCAGCGTCCATGTCAGATCAAGGTCCTCCACCTTGGTACGATCACTGAAGCCGTGCTCGCGCAGCACCTGCGTGCGGAACATTCCACAGGCTCCAGAGATGATGAAGGGCGCGCCTCCCAGCAGCTGCTGGAACGTCCTTTTGATCGTGATCATGGGCATCTTCACGGTCGCGCGGATGTGCGGCAGAAGGCCCGCCCCCTTCAGGTTGGACGAGGGAATGCCGCCCACCGCATCGGCGCCGTCTTCAATCTCGGCGAGCATGTAGCCTAGACCGTCGTCCTCATCCGGAACCAATGTGTCCGCGTCAGTCAGGAAGACCTGTGCGGCGCTTACATGATTGAGACCGTTCATCAGCGCACCACCCTTACCAGTGTTGGCCTGATGCACCACGATCAGCCGCCCGTTGCAGAGCGGCGCAAGCGTGTCCAACAGCGCACCGGTGTTGTCGGTGGACCCATCGTTGACGCAGATCACGCGGTTTATGTAAGGGTTGCGCAACAGGTTCTGAAGTGAAGATGCCAAGCAAGGACCTTCATTGAAGGCCGGGACGATCGCATCGACCGAGCGGAAGGCTCCACTGGGGATGCGCCTGCGCTTGATGATTGAGTGGGCGAGGGTTGCCACGCACATGAGGAGAAAGAGGATTTCCATCGTTCCGTCACAGCGCCAGTTTGTAAGGGATGAAGCCTTCGCTGGGCCCCAGGCCCACCTGTTGGCCACGGAACTGTGCACTGCAGAAGATCTGCGAGGCCTGCATGTAAGTCCGGTCACGCTGGCTGACATGGTGGCGCAGAGCCGCGATTTTCTCCGCAATATGGTCCCCGACAGGCTCGAAGACGACGGGCATGAAGTTGGGCCAGGAGCTGGGCGTTTCATAGCTCAGGATCTGCGGCACGCTACGGCAGGCAATGATGCTTGCTTCGTACACAGCGCGATGGTCCTGGTGTCGATCGTCCCGGAACATCGTGTAGACACGGTCGGGGCTCAGGTCTTCGCTATGCGCCTCGATCAACTTGATGAGCTCCGCCTGCATGGTTGGGAGGGCCGTATCGGGCAGGCGGTGCTGGACGACATCGGTGACGCCCAGCTGCTCGAGGGCGTTGCGTGTTTCTTCGCAACGCCTCACGGGACCGGCCACGCCCCGCAGTCCATCGGTGAGGACCAGTGCCCTGACATGTACGCCCCGCGCTGTCAGCTTGGCCAGACTGGCGCCGCACCCCAGCTCGAGGTCATCGGGGTGCGCGCCGATGGCTAGCACTCTATGTACGGTTCGCATGTGGAGACTCCTGCGTTCTGAATAGGTTTCAAGCCGCCGATACCGCCCTCTGACGCCCGTGGTCGAGCGTTTGAATATGGCCGCGGCTTGGCGGCTCAGCACAGATGTGTCGAGGTGGCGAAGAATGGCACCCAGCCGCGGGGCGGACTATCGACATCGCCCTAAAGGTCGGCATACCGCCGACGTTGGAATCAGCGGTCAGGCGTCTGTTAAGGCTATGCGTCGGCGGGCTGGGAGCCGGGGAACCTGTGCTTCGTTGCCGCGTCCGGCAAGACGCTCCATCCGCACGTTGGCCGCGGCCTGCCTTGCCCGCTCACCCGTTGGCGTGCTTGCCCGTGCAGGCACTTTTGTCACCGCAAGGTTCCACTGCCTCGGCAATCCCCGGACACCCGAATTGGCCCGTCAGGCGGGCCAATGAGCCGGTGCGCGTGCGCTAGAATCACGCCCAGAAGATGCACGGGCCGCCTGCCTGTGCCGGAGCGTTGATGTGAAATCGATCTGGACGACGATGCTGTTGGGCGTGGCGATCGCCCTGCCCCACCACGCGCGTGCTGCTGATACCAGCGAAGGGGCGTTGTATGCGGTCAATGCAGCTGCACTGGCGGCGGCCATCACCCATTGCACGGCGCGCCATGGCGAGCTGCAGCAGGGGTCACCGGGTGCGGCGTGTTTCGTCCGCGCGCGCGGGATTCTGGGGACGTTCGGGTTGAAGCAGCGCTCGACCGAGGTGGCGGCGCGGTGCAAGGATCCGGCGCAGTTCAATACGTGTTTGACGCCTGAGATTGCGCGGATGACGCATGCGTTGAATCAGGAATTCGCCAAGAGCGGGATTTGATGGCAAGCGAGTGACGACCAACGGTCGTCACCCACCAGGAGCAGGACGGCCAGCGGCCGTCACTACCGGGACAAGGCGTTGACGGCCAGCGGCCGTCACTACCGGTGCAGTCAGCGTGAGCCGCTGACGGCGATTTCCACGCGGCGGTCCGGGGCCAGGCAGGCCACCAGTGCGCGGTGTGCCAGCGAATCGGCACAGTCACGCGTTACCGGTTCGGCTTCGCCGCGGCCTTCGGCACGGATGCTGCCTGCGGCCACGCCGTGGCTTGCCAGTACGCCGCGCACGGTGTCGGCGCGTGCCTGCGACAGGCGCTGGTTGCTCTCATCGCTGCCGATGCGGTCGGTATGCCCGACCACCGTCACCTGGCTGTCCTTGGCGGCACTGATTTCGGCGGCGATGCGCTTCAGTTCGGCGCTGCCGTCCGGCTTGATGTCGGCCACGCCGGAGCGCCCGAACGCGAACAAGGCATCGGCCGACAGCGAGAAACGCGCCACGCCGTCAGCGGCCGCGGCAGGGGCCACCGGCGGGGCGGGCGGGTCCAGCACATCGGCGCAGGATGCCGGTGCCCAATGGAACGACTGGCCGCGCTTTTCATCGTCGAACTGCACCTGGTACTGGCAGGTCACCACGCCTTCGGGCGTGCGGAAGTGGAACAGGTAGTTCCAGGCCTTCGGCGCGAAGCCTTCGCTGAAGTGCGGGCGGCCCAGCAGGTGGTACAGCTGCTCCTTGGTGACACCCGGGCCGATGCTGCGCAGGTTGGCCACGTTCGGGAAGGTGCCTTCCTTCAACACGATGCGGTCGGGATCCGGGAAGCTCACTTCACCGGTGCCCTGCTTGGCGGCGTGGGTGCTGCAGGCAGCCAGGGCCAGGACCAGCGCGGCCGTTGCCGCGGCTTTGAAACGGTTTGCGATATTCATCAAACAATCCTTCGAATTCGAATGGGATACGGCGTGGGAAGCGGGGCCAGCGCATGGCCGGCCCCGTTCCCCCGGGTCAGGACGACATCACCACTGCAGGCCGGCGCCGACCGAGAAGCCCCAGTCGCGCATGGTGTTGCCGCTGGCCTGGGCTTTGTAGACCCAGCGGCCGTTGTCGGTGATGCCGGACAGGCCCAGCGCCATGCCGTACTCGCTCTGGTAGCCACCGAAGGCCATCGACAACATGCTCTTGCCCGGCAGGTACGCCTGCGGCAGGCCGGCCATCGCCATCGCCGCGGCAGTGGCGCTGCGGTAGCCGCGGTCCAGCTGCCACAGGTCGTCTTCAACCTTGCCGATGCGCGCATCGGTGTACTGGTTGGCCGAGGTGATGGCCTGGTTGACGCCCGCGGTGAGCTGGTTGACGTTGGTCGCATCGGTGCCGGCGATGCCGGCCGCAACGCCGGTCAACGTACGGCCGCCGATGTTGACCTCACCGGTGGAGGTGCTGCTGCCCACGTACGCGGCGTTGTAGCCGGTCTGTGCGCCCACCGTGGTCTTCGAGCCCTGGCCCAGCGCCACGCTGTTGTCGTGGCTGGCAACGGCACCCTGGCCGATGGCGGTGCTGTTGACGCCGCTGGCCACGGCTTGGTTGCCCAGTGCCGTGCTGTTGGTGCCCGACGCCACCGCGCCGTTGCCGCCGGCCACCGCGTTCTGGCCGGTGGGCAGCGGCTTGACCAGGTCACCGGTCTGGCTGACCTGGAACATGCCGTCGGCACCGTATTCGATGTCGGTGACCTTGGCGGCGGTGGTGCCCGCGATCTGGTTGGCGTTGCGGATATCGCCTTCCACGCTGGTCATGCGGCCATCCAGGTCGGTGATGTCACCCTGGATATCCACCACGTCGTTGCGGATGTCGGTGATGTCGCCACGGATATCGATGAGGTCGCCTTCGATGGTGGTGACGCGGTTGTCGATGCCGTCGATACGGGTGTTCACCGTGCCGATCTGGGTGTCGGTGTACTGCTTGGAATCGCCCACCGCGCTGGCAACGCCGGCGTTGAGCTGGCTGACGTTGACCGCATCGGTCGCCGCCGAGCCGGCTGCCACGCCGGTGACCTGGCGGCCACCGAGGTTCATTTCACCGGTCGAGCTGGAATTGCCGACATAGGCACCCTGGTAGTTCGCCTGCGCGCCCACCGTGGTAGCCGAACCGGCACCCATCGCGATGCTGTTGCCATGGCTGGCTACCGCGCCGCTGCCGAAGGCCAGGCTGTTCACTGCCTGCGCATTCGCACCTGCACCGAGTGCCAGGCTGCCGGTGCCGGCGGCGACTGCGCCCACGCCCATGGCAACGGCCTGGTCGCCATCGGCTTCAGCATCGCGGCCCGCGGCGATTGCATCGGCACCGGTCGCGCCGTCGTTGGCTTCATTGCCGCCACCGGTGGAGTTGACGCTGTAGTAGCGGGTACGACCGGCTTCGATGGCATCGCCCATCTGGTCCAGGTTGACCGCATCGGTGCCGTCCACGCCCGCAGCGACGTTCGTGATGCGGCTGCCGCCGGCGTCGATCCCGGCGCTGGTGATGCTCGGGCCACCGACCAGGGTCAGGCCGTTGTTGTTCAGCAGGGTGTTGCCGATGACCACGCTGCCAGTGCTGCCCAGGTCCAGGTTCTGCTTCAGGGTGATCGCCACCACGCCGGCATCGTCCGCGCCGGTCTGGGCCACGTCCAGGTTGCTGTCACCGGTGAAGGTGACCTTGCCGTTCGGGCCGATGTTGGCGGTGTTGCCACCCGCATCGGTGACGTTCCAGCCGGCGTTGGCGACATCGCTGACCTGCTTGAGCTGGTCTTCGCTGGCAGCCTGGCCGCTGGTGATGTTGGCCGGATCGAAGGTCTTGTTGCTCAGCCCACCGATGGTGCCGGTGGCGCCGTTGAGCAGCAGCGTGTTCGCACCGCCGACGGTGATTGCCGTTGCACCGACGTTGCTGCTGTAGGTGCCATCGCTGACCGCCAGGCTGCCCGCGCCCAGCACGCTGGACGAGGTGCCGTCGTTGACCGCCACGCCAGCGTTGTCGAGCACGGTATTGCCGGTGGTGATGCTGCCGGTGCTGCCCAGGTCCAGGTTCTGCTTCAGGGTGATCGCCACCACGCCGGAATCGTCCGCACCGGTCTGGGCCACGTCCAGGTTGCTGTCACCGGTGAAGGTGACCTTGCCGTTCGGGCCGATGTTGGCGGTGTTGCCACCCGCATCGGTGACGTTCCAGCCGGCGTTTGCCACGTCGCTGACCTGCTTCAGCTGGTCTTCGCTGGCGGCCTGGCCGCTGGTGACGTTGGCCGGATCGAAGGTCTTGTTGCTCAATCCGCCGATGGTGCCGGTGGCGCCGTTGAGCACCAGCGTGTTCGCACCGCCCACGGTGATCGCCGTTGCACCGATGCGGGTGGTGCTGGTGCCATCGGTGACGGACAGGCCGTTGGTATCCAGCGTGGTGTTGCCGGCGGTCACGCTGCCGTTGGCACCCAGGTCGATGTCATCGGCCAGGCCGAAGGCCACATCGTTGCTGCCGGTGGTCTTGGTCAGCACGACGTTGCCGTCGGCCGAACGCAGGTCCACGCTGCTGCCGGTGGCGCTGGTCGAAGACACTTTCGATCCGTTCTGGCCATCGGCGCTGATGTCCCAGCCGGCACTGACGGTCTGGCTGACCGCGGCCAACTGGTCTTCACTGGCGGCGCGGCCGCTGGTGAAGTTGCCGGCGTCGAAGGTCTTGTTGGTCAGGCCGGTGACGGTACCGCCGGCACCATTGACCACGATCGGGCTGGCACCGCCAACCACCACGCTGGTCGCGCCGACCGTGGTGGCACCGCCGGCATTGCCGACCGTGAGGCCATCGACGGTGGTGCTGGCGAATGCAGTGCCGTTGTTGACCACCACGCCGTTGTTGTTGACCAGCGTGTTGCCGGTGGTGACGCTGCCGGTGGTGCCCAGGTCGATCTGCTTCTTCAGCGCGATGCCGACCACGCCGGCATCGTCGGCGCCGGTCTGCGCAACGTCCAGATTGGCGTCGCCGGTGAAGGTCACCTGGCCGTTCGGGCCGATGTTGGCGGTGTTGCCGTTGGCATCGGTGACGTTCCAGCCGGCATTGGCCAGATTGCTGACCTGCAGCAGCTGGTCTTCGCTGGCGGCCTGGCCGCTGACGATGTTGGCCGGGTCGAAGGTCTTGTTGCTCAGGCCCTTGACCGTGCCGGCCATGCCGTCGACGACCACCGGATTGGCACCACCCACCTGCAGGTTGGTGGTGTTCAGCTGGCTGGTGTGGGCGCCATCGAACACGGCCACGTTGCCCGCTGTGACGGCGGTGAAGCGGGTGCCATCACTCAGCAGGGCAATGCCTCCACCGACCATCGTGCTGCCCATGCCGTTGTTGATCTGCACGCCGTTGGTGTCGACCACCGTGCCGCCGGTGGTGACGCTGCCGGCGGTGCCCAGGTCGATCTGCTTCTTCAGCGCGATGCCGACCACGCCGGCATCGTCGGCGCCGGTCTGGGCCACGTCCAGGTTGGCGTCACCGGTGAAGGTGACCTGGCCGTTCGGACCGATGTTGGCGGCATTGCCGCCTGCATCGGTGACGTTCCAGCCGGCGTTGGCGACGTTGCTGACCTGCAGCAGCTGGTCTTCACTGGCGGCACGGCCGCTGGTGATGCTGGCCGGATTGAAGGTCTTGTTGGTCAGGCCGGTGACGGTGCCGCTGGTGCCATCGACCAGCAGCGGATTGGCACCGCCGACGGCCACGCTGGTGGCCCCGATGAGGGTCGTGTTGCCACCCGCGCCGACTGCCACGTTGCCTGCGGTGACAGTGGTAGCGGCGCTGCCATCGCGCACCACCGACGAACCAGCGTTGGTGATGTTGGACAGGGTGCCGTCGGTGATCGCGACGCCGGCGTTGTCGACCCGCGTGTTGCCGGTCTTCAGGCTGCCGTCGACGCCCAGGTCGATGTCTTCGGCGAGTTTGAACTCGACGGTGTTGCTGTCGGTGGTCTTGGTCACCGCCAGGTTGTTGTTGGCCGAACGTAGATCCATCGTGCTGCCAATGGTGCTGGTCGGGCCGACGTTGGTGGCGTTGGCGCCCTGCGCGGTCAGGTTGATGCCGCTGGCCGCACGGGTCAGTGCGCTGCCCACCGTCGTGTAGGTGTTGCTGCCCAGCTGGAAGCTGGTGACCACCTGGTGCGCGCTGCTGTTGTAGAAGGAGTTGCCACCCAGGCCGCTGGCGATGCTGCCGCCCACGCTGTCCAGGTTGGTGCCCAGTGCGGTCACGGCACGGTTGGTGGCGAACAGCTGGCTGCCATTGATGGCATCGGTGCTGGTGCCACTGATGCGACCGGCCGCCACGTTGGTGATGGTGCGCTTGATGGTGTCGGTGCCGACGCTGACCGTGCTGCCGGGGGTGGTACCGGCGAAGGCATAGTTGACGTTGTCGACCGTGGCGTTGGCAGTGCCTACCGCTGCTGCCGTCACCGAGTTGTGGCCCAGTGCCACGGCGTCGGCTTCGGCGGCAATCGCATCACGGCCGAAGGCGATGGCATCCGGGCCACTGGCACGGCTGCCGCGACCCAGTGCGAAGGCATCAGCGCCGCTGGCCTGCGCGTTGAAGCCGGCTGCGAAGCTGTTGACTGCCGTTGCCTGGCTGGTGGCGCCGACCGCGACGGCGTACTGCGCGGTTGCGGACGCCCCCGTGCCGGATGCGATGGCGGATTCGGCGGTAGCACGTGCATTGGTGCCGGTGGCATGTGCCGACACGCCGGTGGACGACGCATTGGTACCCACGGCATAGGCCGATGCCGCACTGGCGCTGGCGCCGTTACCCAGCGCGGTAGCGCTGTTCTGGACAGCCTGCGCGCCGTTGCCGATGGCCACTGCATTGATGTTGTTGGCAACGTCCGCAGGCAGCGGGTTGGCAATACCGGCGACCGCGCCCCTGCCCAGTGCGACACCATTTACTGCATAACCCCGCGAATCGGTGCCCGAGGCGATGGCATCCACACCGGACGCCTGCGCGTCGGTACCGCTGGCCTGCGAGCGAAGGCCGCTGGCGCGCGCCCGCGTACCTTCGGCCATCGCGTCGATCCCGGTGGCATGGGCGTCGTAGCCCTGGGCCACCGCACGTTCTTCCGATGCCAGCGCGCTGCGGCCCATGGCGATGCCGTCGTCGGCAGACACTTCTGCCTCGGTGCCGATGACGATCGCGTTGTTGACCGTGGCAACCGGCGACTTCGGATCGGCCTGCGCATCGGTGCCGATGGTGATGGAATTGTTGCCGCTGCTCACCGCCCGATCACCGATCGCGATGCCCGAACGACCGTACGCATAGCTCTCATTGCCGACCACGGTGGATGCCACGCCCAGTGCGTTGACATCACTGCCGATGGCGACCGCGCTGGCAGCCTGCGCGCGCGTGCGGTAACCCAGCGCCAGTGCTTCGTTGCCGGTCGCATCGGCCTGCGGGCCGATGGCGGTGGCATTGCTGCCGGTGGCACCGGCGTTGTCGCGGTTGGCTGCATCGGTGGACTTGATGCTGACGTACTTACTGCTGTTGTTGGCAACCGTTTCGTTCAGCTGGGTCAGGTTGACCGCATCAGTGCCCAGCACGCCGGCGTTGATGTTACTGATGCCGCCGCCCGCGTTGCGCACTACTGCATTCGCCGGCAGGGTGCTGACGGTGCCGTTGGTGACCGCACCCAGCGCTTCGGTTACGGTATTGAACTTGAATTCGTTGTTGTTGGTGTCGCGCAGCGTGATCTGCGAGAAATTGCCACTCGCGGGATCCACGCTGACCTCGCCGCCGATCAGGTTGGCCACGGTCTGCTGGGTCGCGCGCAGCTGGCCGACGTTGACGGCGTCATAGCGCTGTGCGCCATCGGCCACGTTGACGATGCGCCGCTGGGCGCCAGCCGACGTATTGCCGACCGACACCACGTTGGACGTCGGCGCGGTTCCGGTCAGGTACCCGTTACCGACCAGGTCACTGTTGCGTGCTTCGGAGGCAAAGCCGAGTGCCACGTTGCCGTTTTCGGCCACCGTGTTGCGGCCCAGTGCCACGCCGTGCGCACCTGCATTGCTTTCGGTACCCACGGCTACCGCGCCGACGCCCTGCGCCGTGGCGCCGTAGCCGAAGGCGGTGGCGTCGCTGTCTGCGCTGGCGCCGCTACCCACGGCGACTGATCGCTCGCGGTTGCCAACGCCGTTGTTGGCCTGGTAGCCGATGGCCACGTTGAAGTCGCCGGTGAGGCCGGAACCGGCCTGGCTGCCGATGGCGATGTTCTGGTCACCGGTGACATTCGCGCCGGCCTGGAAGCCGATCGCAGTGGTCTGGTTGCCGGCCACGTTGGTGCCTGCACCGGTGCCGATGGCGATGTGCGACGTGCGGTCACCTGCAGCGTTGCCCACCGTGCCCACACCGGCGCCGCTGCCCAGCGAGATGCTGTCGGGGGTTTCTGCTTCTGCTGCGTTGCCGGCTGCGATGGCGCTGCCGCCGCTTGCCGTGGCCTGGCCCAGTGCGATGCTGTTGGCGCCCAGCGCCTGGGCGTCGGTACCGACGGCCGTGGCCCGGGTCGCCGTCACGCGTGCATTGACGCCGATGGCGACGGCTTCGATCGCGGTCATTCCTTCGGCACGCGCGTTGCTGCCGATGGCGATGGTGTCGGTGGCGTATTCGGAGTCCACGCTCGCCGCATTACCGATCACGATGCTGCTGTTGGCCTTGGTCGACGCATCCATGCCGATGGCGATGGCGGCGTTTGCCGGTGCCACCTGCACGCCGTCGACGTGGGCGCGGGTGCCAATGACGATGGCATCGTCGGCGTAACGCGTGCCGATCGTGGCCTGGTCACCCAGCACCACACTGCGTGCGGCATCGGTGTTTGCCCCACGGCCCATGGCGATGGCGGCCTCTGCGGTGAGGTCGGTGTTGGCGCCATCACCTGCGGCGATGCTGTGGTAGCCCTCGGCAATCGTGTTCGGACCGATGGCAACCGACTGGCCACCCAGCGCCTGTGAATCGGCGGCTGCGGAGTTCGCGTGGAAGTACTTCACGCCGGCGCCGACCGTGTACAACTCATCGCGCAGCGAGTAGATCTGGCCGCCGTTGACGGCTTCGGTGCTGGTCGCGGTGATCGCGCCATTGGCCACGCCGGTGACCACGCGGTTGCCGGCGTTGATGCCGGTGGTGGTGACGCTGGGGCCGTTGGTGATGCGCAGGCCGGTGTTGTCGACCGTGGTCGCACCGGTGGTGACGCTGCCGGTCGCGCCCAGGTTGAGGTTCGGGTTGAGCGCCACGCGCACCGCGCCGTTGTCATCGGTGCCGGTCTGGGTGAGCGTGATGTTGCTGTCGCCCTGGAAGGTCACCGTGCCGCCCGGGCCGATGTTGGCGCTGCTGCCGCCAACGGCCACGTTCCAGCCAGCATTGGCCGAATCGCTCACCACCTTGAGCTGTTCTTCGGTGGCTGCGCGGCCGGCGGTGTAGCTGCCGTTGGCATTCCAGGTGCGATTGGACAGGCCACGCAGTTCGTTGTTGCCGGCGTCCATCACCAGGCTGCCCACGCTGATCGCGTTGGCGCCGATGGCAACGGCCGCGCCCACGCGCAGGCCTTCATTGTCCAGCACGGTCTGGCCGGCGGTCACCGAGCCATCCGGGCCGAGGTCCATGTCCTGCGCATGTGCGCCCATCGAAGCCAATGCCAAGGCAACGCCCAGCGCCAGGCGCGCATGCGCACCACCGCGCTGGGTGCCCACTGCACCGACCGTGGCGCCGCCGCCGTCACTGCTGGCGAGTTCCGAGGCGACCACGATCCGGCCGAGCGCTTTGTTCCAGATCTTCCGGTAAATCTTGTTCATTGAAGGTTCTCTACGGGAGTGACGAAGTCGACGGCCCGCTGCTGGTGGCCGCACATGAGGGCGGCCGCCGCTGCACGTGGCAGCTGCGGTCCGCAGGAGCGCGCCAGCTGGCGGGCTGACCGGTGATCGGTTGGGGAACAGCAGCGGATTGCGTGGTGGGAACCACGCGCGCACAGGAAATCGACAGGCCCGCAGGGCCCGTGCATGGCAGATTCAAGGCGAAGCAAAGCACCGCCCGCGCTTGCGCGCGACGTCAGGTACTGCGACATACAGAATTGCCCCCTGTACGACCCGAACGGGTCGTTACCGTTCACCAGGCCAGGGGCGGTTTGAGAGTGCGGGGGCCGGCGTTCGCACGGGGGCGAAAGCCAGGTTCCTTGGCACGTGATCAACCATCCACTGGTCTACCGAACAACGCAATCCTAACAATGTGTGATTGACGTCGTCAATAAAGTGAGCGGTCCGTCACACTAAAGTCGTATCGGAGGGCGGCGCGCTACAGTGGGGACTCCCCGCTACTGTCACTGCCGATGCGAATCCGCCAGATCACCCTTCCCGTATCCGACCCCGCCAGCGTCGCGCACTACTTCCGCGACGTCCTGCAGTTGCGTGTGGAGGAAAACCAGGTGGTGATCGGCTGGAGCACCATTACGCTCGTTCCCGCCGCCGGGCGACCCCTCGGTGGCGTGCACCTGGCCTTCAACGTGCCGGACAACCGCTTCGGCGAGGCAATGTCGTGGCTGCGCGCACGCACCCGGTTGCAACGCTCGCCCGATGGCAAGGACTACTTCGCACTGCAGAGCCATTGGCAATCACAGTCGGTGTATTTCACCGGACCCGATGGCCTGATCCTGGAGTTGATTGGACGCAGGCGCCTTCCCGCTTCAACGCGTGCCGGCGCCTTCGATGGCAGCGAGATCACCTGCCTCAGCGAGGTCGGCCTGCCGGTTACCGATGTGCCTTCGATGCAGCAGTTGCTTGCGGACACGCTTGCGCTGGCACCGCTGTCCGAGCCAACCCCTGTCTTCGCGCCGATGGGCGACGACGAAGGCCTGCTGATCGTCGTGGACGCGGCTCGGCACTGGTTCCCCGAGCAGGTCGACCTGCCCAATGCACAGGGAATCGTGGTGACGATCGAGACCCCTGGCGACGCGGCCGACGTAGGCGATGCAGATCACGGCTGGCGCGTGCGCAGCACGTCGGCCACCACATAAAACAAGGCCCCGCAGGTGCGGGGCCTTGTCTCTTCAGCGTAGGGCATCAACTCATTCTTCTTCTTCGTTGGTGCCCTGCTGCTGGTTCTTGTTCTTCTGCTGATCCTGCTGCTGTTGCTGCTGCTGGCCTTTCTGGTCCTGCTGGCCCTGCTGGTTCTGCTGACCCTGCTGACCCTGCTGGTTCTTCTGGTCCTGGTTCTGCTGATTCTGCTGGTTAGCCATCTGGATGACTCCGTAAAGCCGCATGCGGAATGCCGCGGTCATGGCCATCCTCTGCAGGCATTGGTTAACCATGCGTGCGTATCTGTGGAGGACGGCATCACGCGCCTGCCGAAGGGCCTTGGAACAGGGCTGCAGGCCTTGTGGGACAAGCACCTTAAGAGTTCATGCGGGGAATGCATGTGTTCATGGCGCGGTGTGCTTTGGGCTATTCATGCGAGGCCCGGATCGTGACGTTCCGATGACGATTACCCGGGAGCGTGACGACCAACGGTCGTCCCACACCAACGGTCGTCACCTGCTGATGCCGGAAGGCCCGGGTCAGGGCATGACCGGCGGCACGTACTCCAAGGTCATGCCCAGCAGCCACAGCAGGCCCAGCACCAGCGGGATGTGCACCAGCAGCTGGATGAAGGTGAAGCCCACGATGTCGCGCGCCTTCAAGCCGAGCACGCCCAGCAGCGGCAGCATCCAGAACGGGTTGATCAGGTTGGGCAGCGCTTCGGCTGCGTTGTAGACCTGCACCGCCCAGCCCAGGTGCGCCTGCAGTTCGTTCGCTGCCTGCATGACGTACGGCGCTTCGATGATCCACTTGCCGCCACCTGACGGCACGAAGAAGCCGAGCACCGCCGAATAAACGCCCATCACCAGCGCAAAGGTATCCGTGCTGGCGATGTGCACGAACACGGTGGAAAGACGATGCGCCAGGGTCTCACCGTCGGCGCCGGCGGCATGGGTGAGGATCATCGCGATGCCGCCGTAGAGCGGGAACTGGATCAGCACGCCGGTGGTGCTCGGCACGGCCTTGGCCACCGCGTTGAGGAAGCTGCGCGGGCGCCAGTGCAGCAGCAGGCCCAGCGAGATGAACAGGAAGTTGTAGGTGTTGAGGTTGGCGATGGCGCTGACCACCGGCTTGCTGGCGAACTCGTTGGCCAGCCAGCCGAAGGCCAGCAGCGAAAGCAGCACGGTCAGCAGCGGGCTGTATTCCAGCCATTCGCCGGGGCGCGTACGCGGCTGCAGCGGTTCGGCCTCGGCCTGGGCGGCGCCCTGGAAATCAGCGGCGACGCGGGCGGTGGCCTCGCGCGGGGCCGTGAACCAGGCCACCAGCAGCGACACCACGATCAGGGCGGCGGTCAGCACGATCGACTGCCACAGGAAGATGGTTTCGGTGAACGGCAGCACGCCGGTGATCTCCACCAGGCCCGGCGGCATGCTGGCCGGGTTCGCCTGCAGCTGCGCGGCCGATGAGCTCAGGCCCATCGCCCACACCGCGCCCAGGCCAAGGTAGGCCGATGCGCCAGCGGCGCGGTAATCCATGCGCAGGTCTTCGCGGCGCGCCAGCGCGCGCACCAGCAGGCCGCCGAACACCAGCGAGAAGCCCCAGCTGAGCAGCGAGGCCAGCATGCTGACCAGGCCTACGTACACCACCGCGCCCCGGCCGGTCCTCGGCGCGCGGGCGAGGAAATCGATGAAGCGCGCCACGATCGGCGCTGTGGCCAGCGCGTAGCCGCCGATCACCACGAAGGCCATCTGCATGGTGAAGGGGATCAGGCTCCAGAAGCCGTTGCCGAAGCTCTCCGCGGTGGCCTGCGGGGTCGCGCCGAAGCCGATGGCGGTGACCGCCACGATGACCACGCCCAGCACCGCGAACACATAGGCATCCGGGAACCACTTCTCTGCCCAGGCCGCCGAACGCAGCGCCGCGCGCGCCATCCAGCCATCCTGTACCACCGCCGTGCTGGCCATCGCCTTACCCTCCCCAAGGTTGATGGAGGGATTGTGCGGGCCCGCGCCGGACCTGTCTGCACCCTATTGGTAGTAACCCCGGTAGTGACGGCCGGCCCTGGTGGGTGACGACCGTTGGTCGTCACGCCGGTGCCCTGGTAGTGACGGCCGCTGGCCGTCATGCCGCTGCCCCGGTAGTGACGGCCGCTGGCCGTCACGCCGTTGCCCCGGTAGTGACGGCCGCTGGCCGTCATGCCGTTGCCCTGGTGGGTGACGACCGCTGGCCGTCACGCCGTTGCCCTGGTAGTGACGGCCGCTGGCCGTCATGCCGCTGCCCTGGTGGGTGACGACCGTTGGTCGTCACGCTTTTGCAGCGCTACCGCTGCCTCAGCACCTCAGCGCAGCGCCAGCGCCACCGCGATCCCCACGAACAGCGCCGCCCCCACCCAGTTGTTGTGCAGGAACGCCTTGAAGCACGGATCGCGCTCGCGGTTGCGGCACAGCCAGAACTCATACGCCACCAGCCCCGCCGCCACGCCCACCGAAACGAAGTAGTAAGCCCCCAGCTCCGCCCGCACGCCCACCAGCGTCATCGCCGCCAGGAACAGCGCATACAACACGCCCTGGATCACCAGATCCAGATCGCCGAACAGGATGGCCGTGGAGTGCGAGCCCATCTTCAGGTCGTCATCGCGGTCCACCATGGCGTACCAGGTGTCATACGCGGTGGACCACAGGATGTTGCCCACGTACAGCAGCCACGCCAGCGCCGGCACCTCACCCTGCACGGCCGCGAAAGCCATCGGAATACCCCAGCCGAAGGCCATGCCCAGATACACCTGCGGCAGGTGCGTGTAGCGCTTCAGGTAGGGGTAGCTGGCCGCCAGGAAGATCCCGACGAAGCTCAGCGCCACGGTCAGCCAGTTCAAGGTAAGCACCAGCGCGAACGCCACCAGCATCAGCACCGCGAACAGGACCAGCGCATGCCGGCCGCGTACCGCACCGCTGGCCAGCGGACGGTCCTTGGTGCGCTTGACGTGGGGGTCCAGCCAGCGGTCGGCGTAGTCATTGATCACGCAGCCCGCCGACCGGGTCAACCAGACCCCAGCGGTGAAAACAAACAGCGTCCACAGCGGCGGCAGCCCGCCGGAGGCCAGCCACAGGGCCCACCAGGTGGGCCACAGCAGCAGCAACGTGCCGATCGGGCGATCGGCGCGCATCAGTTTCCAGTAGTGCCGCCAGCGCGGCGTCGCATCCCCGGAGGGAGCGTGAAGGGGAGCATGTGACATGGGGAAATGATACTCCCGCCGGCCAAAGGCCTTCGTAGTGACGACCGCTGGTCGTCATGCTTCAGCAATCGGTGGGCGACGACCACTTCGGTGGGTGACGACCGTTGGTCGTCACGCCTTGGCCTTCCACCGGGCACCGCCCGGTGATACCAGAGCCGTCAGTACAACGGCCTCAATCCTTGCCGTCGGACTTGTACTCGTAATACCCGTAGCTGTAATAGCCCGTCGCGCGCTTTTCCACCGCGTTGAAGATCGCGCCCTTGATCTGCACGCCGTTCTGTTCGAAGCGCTGCAGGGTGAGCAGGATTTCCTTCGCCTGGTTCACACCGAAGCGCGTTACCAGCAGGCTTGAACCCGCATGCGTAGCGACCAGCGCCGCATCGGTCACGGCCAGGATCGGCGGGGTATCGACGATGACCAGATCGTACTGCGCCGACAGCGACTCCAGCATCTGCTGGAAGCGCGGATGCATCAGCAGCTCGGCGGGGTTCGGCGGAATATCACCACGCACCATGTAGTGCATGTTGTCCAGGCCGGGCACCGGGTGAATGGCCGCTTCAACCGCCAGCTTGCCGCCCAGCACGTCCGACAGGCCCTTCTGGTGCGAGATGCCCAGCAGCTTGTGCAGGGTGCCCTTGCGCATGTCCGCATCGATCACCAGCACGCGTTGGCCAGCCTGCGCGATGACCGCACCCAGGTTGCTGGACACGAACGTCTTGCCCACGCCCGGACGCGGGCCGGAGATGGTCAGGATGTTGTTCTTCGCTTCCAGCATGGCGAAGTGCAGGCTGGTGCGCAGGCTGCGCAGTGCTTCCACGGTGGGGTCAGCCGGCGAGGTCACAGCCAGCAGATGCTGGCGACCATCGGCAATGACGCGCGTGCCGTGCTTGCCCTTGCGCAGCTTCGGCAGCGTGGTGGACACGCTGAGCGGGATGGCGGCGTAGACCGGCAGGCCGAGTTCCTCAATCTGCGAAGGGTCCTCGATGCCTGGGTTCAGCATGCGCTGCAGGAACACGAAGGCCGTGGCGAGGAAGGCGCCAAGCAGGGTCGCGATGGCTACGATCAGCGACTTGCGCGGCTTCACCGGGTGAGCGATGTCCACGGCGGCCGGATCCACGATGCGCACGTTACCCACGGCACCGGCGCGGGCCACGTCCAACTGCTGGGCCTGGTTGAGCAGCGCGGTGTACATCTCGTTGCTGACCTGCAGATCGCGCGTCAGGCGCAGCAGTTCCTGCTGGGTGTCCGGCAACTGGCCTACCTGGCGCTGGAAGCCGACCTTGCGACCCTCCAGGCTGCTGATCTGGCTCAACAGCGCACGATACGCCGGATGTTCACGGGTGAAGCTGCGATCCATCTCCGCCTGCTTCAGGCGGAGCTGCTGGATACTGGCTTCAACGGCCACCTCCTGGTCCAGCAGACCCTTGGTCTGCATGGTGATGTCGACCGAGTTCGCTTTCGACTGGTAGGCGGTCATCGCCACCTGTGCCTGCTCAACCTGGCGGCGGACAACCGGCAACTGCTCACGCACGAAATCAAGCTGGGAAGCGGCTTCGGCCGAGCTGCGCTCGACGTTCTGGCGAACGTAGGCATCGGCGACGCGGGCGATGACCGCCTCGGCCAGCATCGGATCCTCGTTCTCGTAGCTGAGTTGCAGAATGCCCGATTCCTTGCCCTGCTCGACGGCCTGCACCGCCTGCTGCAGGCTGGACACCACATCGAAGCGGCGCAGCTTGACCAGGTCGAAGCGCGTATCCGGATTGGCGCGCAATGCGACCACTTCGAGGGTCACGCCCCGGCCTTCAGCAGCTTTACCGGCCTGGCCGCGCAGGATTTCTTCACCGTCGTCGTCGTACAGCACGAAGCTGCCCGATGCGCCGGCCTGCAGCACCAACGGCGCGCCGATCATCTGGACCGGCACGTCAAGGCGATGGATCTGCACCGCTTCGCCACCCCAGCCGTAGCTGCTGGCACCGAAACGCGGTGGCGCAACGGCATCCGGGGTTTCCGGCTTGAACTTGCGTGCGAAGTACTCGCCCACCAACGGGAATCGACGCGGGGTGATCACGGTGTCCAGCTGCAACTGGTCCACCGCAGTGCCAATGACAGTGCGCGAAGTCAGCAGCGCGACTTCGGTCGTGGCTGCGGCGCTGGTCGCAGCGCCCATCGAGGCAAGATCGGAAATACCAGGAATAGCCGGCACCTTCGATTCAACCTGCACCATGGACTGTGCCTGGTACACCGGAGAAGCGAGCAGGGCGTAGGCAGCGCCGACGATGAAGAAGAGCACCGTCGTGCCAATGATCCACCACTTACGGTCAATCAGGACGCCCAGCAGCTCCCGCAGATCGATCTCGTCTTCCTTGACCACACTTGATCCCGTTTGCTTTGTCATTGCTTCCACTTGATTCAGGACCCGCCGCGCAAGGCACAACGCGGGTCGGTCGGATTTCTATATCAGGGCGGCCCAGGACAACCGCTCCTACGGGCCACCAACCGCGTTGCATCATGAAGCCTATCGAAGGGATCAATTCCTTTCCCTATCAAGCACTTGAACCCAATAGTCAGGGCCAAGCGCAACAGTTTACCGCATCACAGCAAACGAACGGGCCATTAGTGCAGGCTGGCGCCGAGAAAAGTGTGACGCAGTTCCGCCGAAACTCGCTACCGATCAGGCGTGTCCCGTGACGCCATATTCGGCATGCCGCGTGAGCCCACGATTGGTATCATCGCTGCCCGTTGGCGAGGGCATGAACTCGTTCATGGCCCTCTGCGCAAGCAGCCATCCGGTATCGGACAATAGTGATCAGGACTGAAGGACCAGTATCCATGCCAGCGCAACAGATATCCGGCACCCCCCTCTTCCGAAGCACCGCTGAGAATGAATCACGCCATGCATGCGATGGCTGCAAGTGTGATTGCGGTGGAATCTGTCGCATCTGCCTGTAGTACGATCCCCTACGCTTGCGGGGAGCAGCCCGACAGGGTGCACCCAGCGGCACAAGTTCCATTAGTAACGGGTAGTGGCGAACAGTGGTGCGTCTGAGGGGACACGCGCCGTCACTGGATTTGCCATTCCTGCCTCCCCCATTGCAGTGCGTAAAAGATACGAAGGATCCCCCGCAATGAAGATTGCCGTGGCCGGGACAGGGTATGTCGGCCTGTCCAATGCTGTCCTGTTGGCACAGCACCACCAGGTTGTTGCATTTGATATCAACGCCGCACGCGTGGAAAAGATCAATGCGCGTCAGGCGCCGATTGAAGACCGGGAAATCGAGGATTTCCTTGCGAACAAGCCACTGAACCTGGTTGCCACGCTGGATCGGCGCCAGGCTTACGAAGGCGCTTCGTTCGTCATCATTGCAACGCCGACCGACTACGACCCGCAGACGAATTACTTCAACACCAGTTCGGTGGAGTCGGTGATCCGCGACGTGCTGGAGATCAATCCCGATGCCGTGATGATCATCAAATCCACCGTCCCGGTTGGCTGCACTACCCAACTGCGCGAACGCTACGGCACCGCGAACATCATCTTCTCACCGGAGTTCCTGCGCGAAGGCCGAGCCCTGTATGACAACCTGCATCCCAGCCGCATCATCGTGGGCGAGCGCTCCGAGCGCGCCGCGACGTTTGCCGGGTTGCTGCAGGAAGGCGCCGTCCGCAAGGACGTGCCGACGCTGTTCACCGATGCGAGCGAAGCCGAGGCGATCAAGTTGTTCGCCAATACCTATCTGGCGATGCGCGTTGCCTACTTCAACGAACTGGATACGTACGCTGCCACTGCTGGCATGGATACGCGGCAGATCATTGAAGGCGTGAGCCTGGACCCGCGCATTGGCGGCCATTACAACAACCCCTCGTTCGGCTACGGAGGTTACTGCCTCCCGAAGGACACCAAGCAGTTACTGGCCAACTACAACAACGTGCCGCAGAACCTTATCAATGCGATCGTGGATGCGAACCGGACGCGCAAGGATTTTGTGGCTGATGACGTGATTCGGCGCAAACCCCGGGTCGTAGGCATCCATCGACTGGTAATGAAGGCTGGATCGGACAACTTCCGGGCATCCGCCATCCAAGGCGTGATGAAGCGGATCAAAGCCAAGGGCATCGACGTCATCGTTTACGAACCCGTGCTGGATGAGACGAGCTTCTATGGATCGCGGGTGGAGAAGGATCTTGAAGCCTTCAAGCGCCAAGCAGATGTCATCGTGGCCAATCGGGTGACCGACGAGCTGCAGGATGTCGTGGACAAGGTTTACAGCCGCGATCTTTTTGGCGCTGATTGAGCCTTGGACGGAGTTATTGGAATGCGCCCTCGCGTACGATTTGGCGACTTCGCCATCGATTGCCTGTCCAGACATGACCTCGTGCACCTGGCCCTGAGCGACTGCGAGCAGGACGTGCCTGCCCGCCTCGTTTTTGATGCTAATGGGCACGCACTTTCGCTCGCGCGGACTGACGCCAGCTATCGCAAGAATGTGCAGCAAGCCGACCTGATCCACGCGGACGGGGGCTTCTTGGTGACGCTGTCAAAACGCCTGAACCTACCGGAAATTCCGGAGCGAAGTGCCACCACGGACATGATCCATGACTTCGCAGCGGGTTTCAGCGGCACGGGACATGGCTTTTTCCTGCTCGGCGGCGAAGAGCGCGTCAACAGGGAGTGCTCAGACATCCTTTCCAACCAGTACCCGGGCCTGAAGATGTCGGGCCGCCGGAACGGGTTCTTTTCAGCCGACGAAGAGGCAGCCGTAGTTGAAGCTATCAACGCAAGCGGCGCGGCCATCCTTTGGGTTGGGCTTGGCAAACCGAAGGAGCAGGATTTCTGCGTACGGTGGCGCGACAAGTTGAATGTCCGCTGGATCATCTCCTGCGGCGGTTGCTACAACTACATTACAGGGGACTACGGTCGAGCACCCGATTGGATGCAGCGGATGAACATTGAATGGATTCATCGCATGGCTACGGAGCCACGGAAGCTGTTCTGGCGGTATGCGATCACGACCCCTCATGCCCTGTGGATAGCCTTGCGCGATCACGGCGCCCCCCAAGATACGAACTGAAGGAATCTCCATGTACGCAATTATTGATGGCGGCGTGACCCCGAAAGGACGCGTGCGCGTCAGCGGTGCGAAGAATTCCGCTACGCGGCTCCTATCGGCCGCGTTGCTGAGTGATGACGTTGTCGAGCTCTCGAACTTCCCTACCCGGCTCGTCGATGTATCGCATAAGGTGAAATTCTGCGAGAGGCTCGGCGCAGATATCACGGTCAACCACGAGAACGAGCACGTCATTGTGCGCGCTGCCGCGCTTCAATCAAAGAAGCTGACGCGCGAGGAGTTCGATATTCCCATCAGGACCACCTACCTGCTCGCTGCAGGCCAGGTCATCCGATCGGGTGTCGCACGCGTCCCCTATCCGGGCGGCTGTCCCATTGGCGGCGGCAGTGGCGGCGGGCGTGGATACGACCTGCATGTAATGGTGTGGGAGGCCCTTGGGGGCAAGGTCATCGAGCGTGATGATCACATTGAGGTTGCAGCGCCAGACGGCTTCGTTGGCGGCTCGATCAATTTCCCGATCAGCACCGTGGGCGGCACGGAAAATGCCCTGCTTTGTGCCAGCGTGGCGCACGGCCGCACGCAGATATTCAACGCCTACATAACGCCCGAAGTTGAAGATCTGATCGCCCTCCTGCGCCGAATGGGCGCAGACATCGCAGTTTTCGGCACGAGCCATATCGTCGTCGAGGGGCGCGGCGGCAAGCTTGCCGGCGCTCGCATGCCGGTGATGACGGACCGGATCGAGGCGCTTACGTGGGTGGTGTACGCGATCCTGGCCAAGGGCGAGATCACCATCGACCACGTTCCGTTTTCCTCGATGCAGGTGCCTCTGGTGCATATCGAGCAAGCCGGCGTCGATCTGCTCAAGAGCTCGCGTTCAATCCACGTCACGCCGGACTGCCTGACCTCGGGCATCGTCCAGCCGTTTGAACTGGCGTGCGGCGCCCATCCGGGGATCATCTCCGACATGCAGGCCTTCTACGTGATGCTGGGCCTAGCTGCATCAGGCACTTCACGCATCTTCGACTATCGCTACCCCGAACGCATCGCATTCGTCCACGAACTGGCGAAGCTGGTTGAGGGCGACCACCTGCAAGCAGAGCGGGGGAAGATCACAGTGCATGGTCCAGCGACCTTCAAGTCCGGTGTTGCGGACTCCACCGACCTGCGCGGCAGCATGGCTGCCGTCATTGCCGCACTCTGCGCGCCCGGTCAGTCGAAGATCCTCAATGTCCAAATGGCCCTGCGTGGCTACAACGACCTCCATGGAAAGCTGAGCAAACTCGGCGCTCGTGTATCAATCTTCGAAGAGAACGCCTGATGTCCTCCGAGACCTTGGCAAAACCCAGCAGTTCGCTCGCCGCATTTCTAGCAAGCGAGGTGCCGGGCCGCGTCCGCGAGAATGTCTCGCTTGCCGAGGTCTCACGGTGGCGTATTGGCGGGCCAGCATCTGTATATGTTGAACCACGCACGACAGAAGAAGCCGCACGTGTCATGGCCCTCATGGCAGATCGGCCGGAGCCTCTGTTCGTCATGGGGGATGCTTCAAATACGCTCTTTGACGATGCAGGCTTCTCCGGGGCCATCCTGCGTATTGGCCGAAATCTTTCGCAGATGCGCATAGACGGCCAAACCGTCTGGGCGCAAGCCGGTACATGGGTTCCTCGCTTCTCCCTGGCTGTCAGCGACGCGGGCCTTTCGGGCGCTGAGCACACCATCGGGATTCCAGGAACCCTGGGTGGCCTTATCGCGATGAACGGGGGCAGTCAGCGCAAGGGAATTGGCCTCAACGTCGCCGAAGTCTTGTGTGCCGATGAGCAGGGCCAATTGTTCCGGCTGAACCAGGCCGAGTGCGGATTTGCATATCGCACCTCATCGCTGCAGGGCCGCCGCGCTGTAATCCTGGAAGCTGCGCTTGTATTTGAACCGGGTGACCGCCGCGGGATACGGCGCGAAATGCTGCGGATCATGCGCGACCGGAGGAACAAGTTCCCTCAAAAGCTTCCAAACTGTGGCTCCACTTTCTTGTCGAACCCCAGGATGTACGAGCACGTTGGTCCTCCCGGCAGGGCGATTGAGGAGGCAGGGCTTAAAGGACTGACACGCGGGGGCGCTCAGATATCGCCGCTGCATGCCAATTTCATTGTCAACAATGGCGGCGCAACTTCGGCAGACGTGCTTTGGCTGATTGCAAATATCCGCAATCGTGTCTTCGCCAGAACGGGCTACAAGATGGACTGTGAGGTTAGACATCTGTCCGCTGACGGATTGCTTCGGCCCGCCCATGAGGCGGCCGAGAACTTTAACCCGCCTGCCGAGATCTAATGAAGCTTCCTCGTCTTTTTGAGAGACTCTTCGGCGGGAACGCCTCGAAGGTCTTTCGTGGCATGGCCACGTTAGCCGCCGGCACAGGTGTAGGGCGGTTGGTAGGCCTTGCCTCAATCCCTGTACTGACGAGACTCTACGATCCACATCACTACGGCGTGCTCGCGGTGTTCACCGGCATCGTAAGCTTACTTGCTCCGCTGCTCAACCTACGATACCCCCTCGCAATTCCGCTTCCCCGTCGTGATAGAACGGCGGCTAGTCTCCTGTTTCTTTCTGCTGCCTGCATTGGAGTTACCACCCTCTTGGCTGCGGCGACACTTTATTTCGCTGCCCCATACGTTTTCCGCCAACTCTCCATGGAAGTACTCATTCCCTGGTGGTGGTTGATCGTCCTGGGCTCTGCAGCGATTGCTTGCTATGAGTGCCTAACCATGTGGGCTACACGCAAGAAAGCTTACGCCACTATCGCGAAAACCCTTGTCACGCAATCCATCATAGGCGAAGGCATAAAAATCAGCCTGGGCCTGCTCGCCTTCAAGCCCTTCGGCCTTCTAATTGGACAGGTTGCATCCCAAAGCGCGGGTACTGGCGCATTGATCTATCAGTCGAGAACCCAGCTGGTTCAGTACGCCAGAGACTGTGATTTCGGGCTGATCAAGCATCTGGCGCAACATTACCGCACTTACGCCACGTACAGGCTCGCATCCCAATTCCTCTTGGTGCTCTCAGTTCAGGCGCCAATATTCATCGTGGCCAAATACTACGAGGCTTCACTGACAGGCCAACTGGGATTGGCGTTCATGGCACTGGCCCTTCCCGTCAATCTTCTAGGTGAGAGCATGGCGAGGGCATACTATGCTGAGATTTCCGCAATCGGCCGCCGGAATCCTCAAAAAGTAAAGCACCTGACGTTCTCAGTCATCAAGCGCCTTCTCGCTCTTTCCCTGCCGCCAACATTTGTACTGGCTCTATTCGGAAAGGAGATTTTTGAAGTCGCGTTCGGACGGGAGTGGTCAGAGGCAGGGATCTATGCATCGATTCTTGCCCTCTATCTCGCATTCCAATTCATTCAAAAGCCTGTTTCCTATCTTCTTTATCTGTACAACGGGCAGCGGCAGCTCCTTGTAATCAACGCACAGCGCGTGATACTGACCATCGCTTGCTTCATGATTGGCGGTTCAATGGGTGCAACCATGACTACCGTGCTTTGGTTCTATTCGCTCGTTATGTCAATTCACTATTCCGTCAGTGTAGTTCTCGCGCTGAGGGCGATCCCCGCAGTTGCACCCGTTGAATAATAATGCCGGAGGGCCCTATATTGCATCCTGAACCCTCACAGAAGAAGCCACGTGTATCAGTCGTATGCGCATGGTTCAATCGCGCGGACGTGCTGCAGGAGACGGTCAACGCACTGCTTGAGCAGAATCATGATTCATTCGAAGTCGTGGTCGTCAACGACGGAAGTACTGATCCGAGGGTACGAGACCTGCTAGATGGCTATAGCGATCCACGCCTGATAGCGATTCATCAGGAAAACGGAGGATTTGTAAAGGCGATCAAGGCGGCCATCAAAGCCTCTAGCGGATCCTACATAGCCATCCAAGGCGCAGGGGATGTGTCCCTTCAAGGACGACTAACCAAGCAATCGGATTTGCTCGATATGCATCCAGCAGTGGGCATCGTAGGCTGCATGCGCGCGGAAGTGGTCTATGGCGGGACGGAGCATGGAGCGAGTGCAGTGAGCCCCACCCCCACCAGGCAGCCGATGCTGGACGATCTCCTCTACCGCTCTAATCCGTTCAGCCACGGAGAGGTGATGTTCCGGAGGGCGATTTACGATCAGGTTGGAGGATACAGGGACTTCTTCAAATTTGCGCAGGACCGTGATCTATGGATTCGGATGGCCCCTTTCTGTGAAATGCGGGTTATAGCTGAAGTCCTCTACGAGCGCCGAGCTTTCGTGGCTGACGGGATCGCGTCGAACCATGGAAAACTGGCGCTTCAACAGGCGTTCTCCAACTTCGCTCGTCAATGCCATTTCGACAGGATTGCTAACGGACGCGACTTTATCGAACTTTACGGTGTTTGCGGCGGGCTGTTCCGCAGGCCGAGCGCGTCGTATGCCCGCTCACTCGCAAAAATGTCCATTCAGTCTTACTACTCTGGCAATACCGAGAAAGGGCAGACCTTTGCAAGATGGGCGCTTAGTGAGAAGGCTACGGGCACCACCATCGCGACGTCACTGGCATCGTGGGTACTCAGTCGCTCAACTGTCATACTCTCTCTTTTCAGAACGCTCCTATCAAAACATCCCAAGTCTGCAATTTGGCCACGTTCATGATCCTCAGCACACCGTCACCACAGGAGCGCGCCAGTCTCCCCTCTGTTTCAGTCATCATCCCTGTCTACAATAGAGCATTCTCCATACGCGATGCGCTTGTATCTGTTCAGTCCCAGAGCTTCGGCGACCTTGAGTGCATAATCGTCGATGACGGTTCAGAAGACCACGTGCAGCTGACTGAAACTGTTCAGTCACTTGATGATGCTCGCTTTCGAATTGTCCATCAACCTAACTTGGGCGGAAGTTCCGCTCGTAACCGCGGCATCTCGGAGGCGGCGGGGAAATACCTTGCTTTCCTCGACTCAGACGATACGTTTTTCCCGGATCACTTGTATCAGGCACTATCTGCGCTCCGGGAAGAAGACGAGAACCTAGTGGTGTACGGAGCCATACTTGTCGACCGCGGCGATGAGAGGACCTTCCTGAAGCCGCATCGCGGCATTCTTCCGAACGAAAACGTCTCCGAATACCTTCTTTGCGAAGGTGGTTTCATGCAAACTTCAACCCTCGTTCTGCGGGCCGACATGGCTCGGCGCGTAGGGTTCGCCCCTGGACTTAGATTCGGACAAGACACGGACTTTGCCATTCGACTCGCGGCTGCGGGGGCGCGATTCAGGATGATAGAAGGCGTCCAGGCCCGCTGGATGGATCAATCAGCGCCTGGCCGTGTCTCAAGTTCGCTGGACCCGGCAGTGCGTATCAATTGGCTCACTAGTGTTGACTCCCTAATAACACGAAAGGCGCGACGAAGCGACGAAGGATGGCACCTCGCGAAATGTATATCGAAGCAGGGACGGCCTTTTGCCGCACTGGCCCTTTACGCCAGAGCTGTCTTGACCGGGTGCTATCGGCCAGCACTCGCTGTGCGGATTGGGCTGCAGATTTTTGTGCCCACGAGTATGTACCGACGTGCTTCAGATGTGATCGTTGCAATCAGGGGCCATAAGAAAGGCGAGAACAAAGCGTGATCAGCATGAAATTCAGACCGCATAACGCTATCTCCATCGCCCCGGTTTCTTGGCTTTTGGGCTTCAACGTTCTAATTTTTCATGCGGCCGTTTTTTGGTTCTTCCTCACCAGCCGGCGGCGCGGGCTGAGCCTCCAAACGCTCGGTCTTTTGGCTTACATATTGATATATGCGGCCTCACTTTCCTATGCGCTGGCGCGGGGCGAACAGCTGGAACGCATTATCGCGTCGGCTTATAATTTGAGCTACTGGATTCTTGGACTGATGATCCTTTCTTCCAGACTGATTCTCGATCAAGACAGAATCGCTGCATCGTCGGCGAAGGTGCTCCTTTTCTCAGCCGCAGTCGCCGTGTTTTTCCTTGCGACGCATGGTTTCGCAGACCTCACTTATAATTCCTTGCTAGGCTCTGCACTCGGCGGGGTATCGTTGCCATCCCTTGTACAAGACAGCATGAAACTGTACATATTCGGCGTCGAGTGGGCCGATTCTGACCTTGCGATTCGCGCAAAAATCATGGCGCCATACCCCACAGCGCTAGCTGCGATGGTTCTCTTGCTCTTGGCACTTGCCGCTCCAAAAAATCTACATAGTCAGCGAAAGAATATCTTCTATGGCGCGCTGCTTCTTATCGGACTGGCGCTTACCGTTCTGACTCAGTCACGCGCTGGCCTTTTGTCCCTTGTCCTTTTCATGGCATTACTCGGCGCGACGACGATATCAAGCCGATTTTCCAGCTCCCAGAAGCTATCGCTGCTGATAGTTATCGTATGCCTTGCTCTGCCACTCTCGTTAGCCGTTCGTCAAGCGGCCTCCGCCATGTGGACAGACGCAGTTGCGTACAGAGAATCCAGCTCCAGTTACCGCTTTTCACTATATGAGTTCGGCGTAAAGCACGTCACTACCGAATCGCCCATTATTGGGTTCGGCGTAAAGCATGAAGTACCTCAGTACAAGATACCTGTTGGTTCTCACTCGACGTTCATCGGGGCCTTTTACAAGACCGGCATACTGGGCCTTGCCGCGCTGGTTATCTTTTGGCTCGCGAGCGTCGTGCGCGCCATCAGAGCGCTGGTTACCGATAATGATCTGCGCCGAAGGGCTAGCTCATGCGCCTTCTTGGCAATGATGCCATTCTTCATGTTTGAAGATGTTGACGCGCCGCAGTTCGTTGCATTTCTTTTATTTCTGTCCCTTTACATAGCCACCTACTCTAGCAGACAGGGAACGGGGGATCCGCTTTGATCGATTTTATGGCACGGATCCAAGCAGGTTGCCAGCTCGCCTCAAGGTATTCCTCATGAGCACCCAAAAATATCGCCCAGAGATCGATGGTATCCGCTCGCTGGCGATAATTCCGGTTCTTCTTTATCACGCCGGCGTCGCAGGCTTCTCCGGCGGGTTCGTCGGCGTCGATGTTTTCTTTGTCATCAGCGGCTATCTGATTACATCGATTCTAGTTCGCGAATTTTCTGAAGGCACTTACAGCATCGCCTCATTCTATGAGCGGCGAATCAGGCGCATTTTTCCAGCCCTCATTGTGGTACTTGGTTTCGTCATCATCGTTTCCCCAGCGTCTCTGCTTCCGAGCGAGTTCACCACCCTGGGCCGAGACGCGATCTCTTCAGTTTTTTTTGTAGCCAACATCAACTTTTGGATGCAGTCCGGCTACTTCGCGGCTGATGCGGAGGCTAAGCCGCTCCTGCACATGTGGTCGCTTGGGGTCGAGGAGCAGTTCTACCTCGTTGCCCCGTTAGCGCTCTACCTGATCCTGCGGTTTGCGCCGAATCGTAAGCTGACACTTGTCGGAATAGCAGCACTAGTTTCTCTCGCAGGCTGCATCTATCTAACCCCACGATTCCCGGGCGCCTCTTTCTATCTCCTTCCGACCCGTGCATGGGAGCTTCTCGTAGGGAGTTGGTTGGCAATATATGGATCTCAGTTCAACATCCATGCGAATAATCAACGCACGATGACGCGAGAGGCCGCAGGAATGTTTGGATTGGCGCTAGTAATTGCTCCCGTCTTAACTTACACGCGCGAAACGGCGTTCCCCGGCTATGCCGCAATAGCTCCCGTCATCGGCGCCGCGCTCCTTATTTTGAGCGGGTCCCAGACGCTGACGGGGCGACTGCTTTCTCTAAAACCATTGGTAAAAATCGGGCTCATCTCGTACTCGCTTTATCTCTGGCATTGGCCCCTTATTGTATTCTTCAAGAATGCTGGCTGGCTTCCTTCAGGCGTTGGGACGGCATCCGTAATTGCCCTCTCCGTCCTGTTGGCATGGCTAACTTGGCGGTTCATCGAGAGTCCAACCCGCAATCGGATAGTTTTCAGCCCCAAGCGGCTCGGCTGCATCTGTGCGGCCGCTTCCATTACGCTTGTTCTCACTTCCGCCGTCTTCATCTCCTTGGACGGCTGGAACTCTCGTTTCTCATCAAAGGTAGTTGCCTATGATGAGGACAGAAATGATGTAAGCCCAGATCGGGACCGCTGCCATTTCGCTGGCGGCTCTCCCCCTCTCGATGCTGCTTGTGTGCTTGGGCCAGACAAGGTACCAAGCGTTGCGGTATGGGGGGATAGCCACGGTGTGGAGCTCGCAAAAGCAGTTGGTGAAGCCGGGGTTCCTGTATTGCAACTCACGTATTCCTCCTGCCCACCCGCCCTGAATGCAACCATCAGGGAAGATCGACCTGCTTGTGCGAAACACAACGAAGAAGTTCTTGAAGAGCTATCTGAGAGCTCGTCGATCGATACTGTCATTCTGACCTCGTACTACGATTTCCCGGTTTCCCGATCAGGTGAGCTTCAAGCGGGCCTTGCAGAGACTGCCAAAGAACTAGACGAGGCTGGGAAGAAGGTCATCGTCATTGGGCCATACCCTGCATTGAGCGGTCGCGATGACGTTCCGACCTATCTCGCAAGGGGTGGGCGAGTTCGTGCAAGCATCAACCTCGCGGGAGTTCGCGAGTTTGAGAGCCGTATGTCAGCACGCGCTTCAGTTTTAATGCCGACCAAATTGTTCTGCCAAGGATCGATTTGCAATCTGGCCCCCGGTGGCTCCGCACTTCTGTTCGATGCGCATCATCCAAGCATGCATGCCGCCAGGATTGTTGCTTCGAGGCTCGTACCTCTTATCAAGGTTCGTCGGTAACGCCTGGCGAGGCTTCGGAGGTCTTGGGCCCTGTGCTCCCAGCCCTGGAGGAGGAGCGGAGCCCGCTCCGCTTCATGCCGGATATCCGGCCCCTTCCCCGTCCTTGTTACTTTCCGCTACACTAGTCGGCCAGCGCGCTCGTAGCTCAGCCGGATAGAGTAGTGGCTTCCGAAGCCATTGGTCGGGGGTTCGAATCCCTCCGGGCGCACCATCTCTCTCGCTTCTCCCAGCGTCCCAGGCACACCGCCCGGACGCCGCGAGCAGGCCCCCTGAAGGCCTGTTCAGCCACGGCAGCGACGCTTCACACCCCCTCCAACTCCCCTGCGACAGCATCGGCCTCCCACGGGCGCCTGCCCGCCTGCAGAGGAGTGGCATCGATGAACATCCTGCGTACCCCGCTTGTCCGGTCCTTGGCCGTAGCCGCCGCCTTCGCCGTGGCCGTCCCCGCTTTCGCCGCACCGTCGGACAAGTGGAACGTCGAACTGAAGGGCCGTTCCAAGGTCGATGGTGAGATCACCCTCGCGGTGACCCCGGAAGCCGGCGAGGCCACCAATGTCGCCATCGCCATCCCGGCGGCCACCAATCACGAAGCCGCCGCCGTGCTGATCTCCAACGCGCTGTCCAAGGAGTTCGGTGCGGGCGTCTACGCTATCAAGACCGATGACCTGGACGAAGTCGAGATCAGGGCTGTCAACGGCAACCGGGATTTCGATGTGATTGTCGTACGTAACACCGCCGATGGTCTGGAGCTCAAGCTCGACCGCGATTGATCCCGTAGGCCCCCGCGGCATGCGGGGGCCTACCTCCAGCAAGTGCCGCATTCCGCAATCGCAAGCCCACGCAGGCGTCGCCGTCGACTGACGCCCTGCGCAGAATTCAAACTGACGTGCCGGCCACGATCAGCATGCACAACTGCAACTTCGCCCATGTACGCAAAGGCCCGCGACTGATTGGATGAACCTGCTGGCGACGAAGAGCGCCAGCCGGGATTCGCATCCTGATTTGAAGGCGGCATTTGGCTCTGTTTTGCCCTTTGGGCACGGCGGAGAATGCACTGCATCGCGCACCGGAACCATGGTGGGCGATGCGGGGGATCCCAGATCCGCCGGTCATTTTTGCTGCCTTCAACCGGTATGCGAACCCGCATCGCCCGCCACCTGACGCCTCGGCGCAGGTGGCTTCAAGCCTTGTGAGGTATCCGATGGATCCGCAATACCACTTGAGTGCGAAGCGCCTCTACGCCCTGATGGGCGACCGGCTGCAGGACTTCCCGCCGCACGTCATCGATCACGTCGAGCGTCGTCTCGAGGCCTTCGAAACAGCCCGCAACAACCGCAACCGCGTCAGCCACTTACGCCTGGTGCCGGACAGGGTCGGCATGGGCATTGGCTACGCACACCGGCAGCGCATGGCGGAAGCCGCCGTGCCCATCCGTACCCTGCAGCGCCTGTCATCGGTCTTCGAGATCCTCTATTCGCCGCATACCGCGCGCATGATCGGTCAACCCGACACCGGGTTCGATGACTTCCTGATCGAAGAGCTCCTCCGGTCCGGGCGCGATCTGCTTTGTTCCTCCCTGGATGATCCGTGGGGTCGGGCATGACCCCTAACGAACACCGATTCGCCAAAGCCCGCGTATCGAACCTGCGCGCAGCTGAAATGGGCGAGTACCTGGACGCGCGCCTGCACCTGTCCAGCCACGACGAATCCACGTTCGCCCGTGCCTTGCTGTTGGCCGCGGAACTGCATGGCATCAGCTACGCCGCACGCGAGTGCGGGCTCAGCAGCGAATCCCTGCGCCGGCAATTGAATGGGAGCCGTCCGCTGTACTTGCACAGTGTGCGCGGCGTGATGCGCGTACTCGGTATCCACCTGCGGATCGAGGTGATTCCCTGACCAAGGGCGTTGGCACGGCAGGCCGCAAAAGGCGGACAGAGGCTTACACAAGTGGGCTCACGCGCCATCGTCAGCCCGCGTTGGGCCACATGACGGGCGCATCAAACGCTGCTCACCCGCAGTGGACTCGCACTTGTCCAAGGTGGTCCCCAACGGCACGGCATCTGTCCCGCCGTTCCAAACGACCACTCACACGGAGCACTATCTATGAGCACCCAGTCCAAGATCGAACACAGCCTCAACGACCTGATCGAGATCGCACGTGATGGTCAGAAGTTCTACAGCGAAGCGGCGACCAAGGTGAAGGACGCCGAGCTGGCTGCCCTGTTCACCCGCATCGCCGGTAGCAAGGCCGACATCGTCACCTCGCTGAGCGCCACCGTCGCCGCTACCGGTGGTGAGCCAGCAGAGCACGGCACCTTCGTCGGTTCGGTGCAGAAGATGTATGGCAACATCCGCGCCACCCTGGGCGACACCCAGTACGGCTACGTGGCCGAGCTGGAGGAGTCCGAAGATCGCCTGCTGAAGGCCTTCAAGGATGTGCTGACCGACAACGACGTGCCGGCCCCGGTGCGCACCGAAGTCACCCGCCTGCTGCCGGAAGTGCAGGAGACCCATGCGGTCATGCGCGCCCGCAAGCATGCAATGAAGTCGTAATACTTCAAGCTGCAGCTTTCTGAAAGCCGACGCTGCGTGGCAGCGTCGGCTTTTTTGTGGGTGATTTACCGCCCCTGCCCCATCACGGCACCCGCGCGCATACCCAGGCATTGACCTGCTGGCAGCCGGCTTTGCGCAGCGCTTCGGCACACGCATGCAACGTGCTGCCGGTGGTCTTCACATCGTCCACCAGCACCACTGCCTGCGGTACCTCACCCACGACACCGAACGCGCCATCCAGGTTGTGCCGACGCGCATCGGCATTGCGCTCGGACTGCGGTGCGGTGGCGCGGATCCGTCGCAGGCCTTTCCAGCGCGGTGCGCCGATCAGGCGGGCCAGCTCCGCCGCCTGGTCGTAGCCGCGTTGCCGCAGGCGGCTGGGGTGGAGCGGCACGGCCACCAGCGGCGCCAGCGGCCACGGCGGTGGATTGAGGGCCATCAGGTTGGCCATCAAACGTCCTGCGGCGAGGTCCGAATGGAATTTGTAGCGCAGCAGCAGCCCGGACACCGGGTCTTCGTAGCGCAGGCTGGCCCAGCAGGCATCCAGCGGTGGTGGCGATTCTTCGCAGCGGAAGCAGAGCGCGTCCGCGTCTTCGGGCAAGGGAAGTGCGCAGCGCGCGCAGCCGTCGCTGTGCCAGGGGAGGGTCAGGCTGCAGGCACCGCAGAGTTCGTGGCCGCGTTCGCCGGGGTCGGCGCAGATCTGGCATACCGGGGGCAGCAGGCTGCACAGCAGGCCGTTGGCGAGGGTGCGGAAGGTGGGCAGCGGCATGATGGGGATCAGGATGCGGCTGGTGGGGGGTATCTGGTATCGGGGGATGGCGCGGGGTGGCGGGGGGTTACGGCGTGCCTGTGACGACCAACGGTCGTCACCCACCGGGGACGGCTGGATGGCGGCCAGCGGCCGTCACTACCCTTACGGACGGCCAGCGGCCGTCACTACCGTGCTCGCGACCAGCGGTCGTCACTACCGACCCGCGGTGGGGTGGGCTCACGGACCCGTTGGCGACGGTTTTGCTACGCTAGCCGCCCGTTCATCCGTAGTGCGCCCCGATGGCCCGTCCTGATCTGTTCGAGCGAATCCAGACCCTGCGCAGCAGCGCGGACAGCCTGCGTTCGGTTGCGCCGGTGCAGGCCGTGGGCCGCCGCGATGGCGTCCGCGTGGAGGTCGATGGCCATACGCTGACCAGCTTCCGCGGCAGCGATTACCTTGGCTTGGCGCAGCAGTTCGGCGTGGTCAACGCGCTGCAGGATGCCGTGGCGCGCGAAGGCGTCAACGGCGGCGCCGCACCCGCCGCCGGTGGCCGCCATGCGCTGCACCACGCGCTGGAAACCGAGGCCGCCGAGTGGCTGGGCCATCCGCGCGCGCTGTTGTTCAGCAGTGCCTACCTGGCCAACCTGGCCGTGCAGCAGGTGCTGCTGTGCGAAGACGGCGACATCTGCGCGCAGGACCAGCTCAACCATCCCAGCCTGCTTGATGCCACGGCATTGGCCGGTGCTCGCCTGCGCCGCTACCCGCACCTGGATACCGAAGGCGCGATGCGCCAGCTCAAGCATGCCGCCGAAGGCGCGGCGATGCTGGCGACCGATGCCGTGTTCTGCATCGATGGCGACAGTGCGCCGCTGCGCTCGTTGACGCTGGTCGCGCGCATGCAGCAGGCGCTGCTGTGCGTGGACGATACGCATGGCATCGGCGTGCTCGGCGATGGCGGCCGTGGCAGCGTGTCGGCCGCCGGACTGGGCACCGCCGAGGTGCCGTTGCAGGTGTTCGCGCTGGATGCCGCACTCGGTGGCTCCGGCGCGCTGGTGGTCGGTGATGCCGCACTGCTGGAACATCTGGCCGCCACCGCGCGTCCCTATCTGTATTCCCCCGCGCTGTCGCCGGCATTGGCGGCGGCATCACTGGAAGCGCTGCGCCTGGCGCGCCGCGATGACTGGCGCCGCGAGAAGCTGGTCGAACTGGTCGGCGTGTTCCGCAGCGCCGCGCGCGGTCACGGCCTGGGCCTGATGGCGGCCGAAACTCCGATCCAGTCGCTGTCCTTCGCCACCGACCAACAGGCCATGGCGCTGGCACAGAACCTGCAGCAGGCCGGCATGTGGGTCGGCACCGTTGCGGCCGGGCTGACCGGCGATGGTGCTGCGCGCGTACGCGTCAGCCTGTCCGCCCTGCATGTGCCCGCGCAGGTGCAGGCCCTGGTGGATGCGATCGCGCGTGCGCGCGATGGCCTGCACGCCGGCACCTTGCTGCCGGCCGCTGCGCTCGCCTGATTCAGCACATGCATATCGCGGTCAGCGGTAGCGGCCCCGCGCTGGTCCTGATCCATGGCTGGGCGCTGCAGGGTGATGTCTTCGCGCCGCTGGTGGAACGCCTTTCCGGCCAGTTCACCGTGCACGTGGTGGATCTGCCCGGCCATGGCCGCAGCCGCGACGATGGCACCCCGCTGGAATGCGAACCGGTGGTCGCTGCCATTGCCGCGGCCACGCCGCCGGCGGTGTGGTGCGGGTGGTCGCTGGGCGGCCTGTTCGCTCTGCATGCCGCCGCGACCCGGCCGCAGGTGCAGGGGCTGGTGATGCTGGCCTCGTCGCCCCGCTTCGTGCGGGATGACAGCTGGCCGCATGCGGTGCCGGCACCGGTGTTCGCGCAGTTCGCGCGTGACCTGGCCGACGATTTCCCGGCCACCGTGGATCGCTTTCTTGCACTGGACCTGATGAACACAGACCCGGCACGCGCCGATCTGCGCGGCCTGCGCCAACACCTGCTGGACGCCGGCGCACCGGACCCGCGCGTGCTGGAAGAAGGCGCGCGGCTGCTGCAGTCGGCAGACCTGCGCGCTGTGTTGCCGTCGTTGCGCACGCCCAGCCTGTGGTTGCCCGGCCACCGCGACCGTCTGGTGCCACCGGCCGCCGCACATGCCGCAGCGGCATCGTGCCCGGCCGATTCGGCGAGCGCGCAGACCATCGCCCATGGCGGCCATGCACCGTTCCTCGGCCAGGCCGACGAGGTTGCCGCGCAGCTGCAACACTTCATCACGGCGCAGGTAGTGACGGGCGCTGGCCGTCAAATCACAATGCCGTAGTAACGGCCGCTGGCCGCCGATCGACACTGCTGGATTGACGGCCAACGCCCCCCGCAACAGAAGGTGGACTGACATGGATCTGGGAATCGCCGGCCGCTGGGCCCTGGTATGTGGCGCGAGCAAGGGCCTTGGCCTGGGCTGCGCGCGTGCATTGGCGGCCGAAGGCGTGAACGTGGTCATCGTCGCCCGTGGCGAACAGGCGCTGCAGCAGGCCGCCGATGCCCTGCGCACGCTGCCCGGGGCCGGCCAGGTGATCGCGGTGGCTGCCGATGTCACCACCGATGCCGGCCGTGCCACGGCACTGGCCGCCTGCCCGCAGGTGGATATCCTGGTCACCAACGCCGGCGGCCCGCCGGCCGGGGACTTCCGCCAGTTCGAGCGCGATGACTGGATCGCCGCACTGGATGCCAACATGCTCGCGCCGATCGCGCTGATCCGCGCCACCGTGGACGGCATGATCGCGCGCGGTTTCGGCCGCATCGTCAACATCACCTCCTCGTCGGTGAAGGCGCCGATCGACATCCTGGCGCTGTCCAACGGTGCGCGTTCCGGGCTGACCGGCTTCGTCGCCGGGCTGGCGCGGCGCACGGTGTCGGCCAACGTCACCATCAACAACCTGCTGCCGGGCCAGTTCGACACCGACCGCCTGCGCGGCAACTTCGCCTTCCTGGCCAAGCAGCAGGAAGCCGATGCGGAGGCCATCGCCGAGCAGAAACGCCGCCACATTCCCGCCGGGCGCTTTGGCCAGCCGGATGAGTTCGGCGCGGCCTGCGCGTTCCTGTGCAGTGCACAGGCCGCATACCTCACCGGGCAGAACCTGCTGATCGACGGCGGCGCCTACCCGGGCACCTTCTGACGCCGTACCCCGCAGCACCGAGAACCGCATGAACCAGCGTACCGATCCCCGTCCTGATCCCCGCCATGTGCGCCGCGCGTTTTCCCGCGCCGCCGCCACCTACGATGCGGCCGCCGCGCTGCAGCGTGAAGTGCAGCAGCGCCTGATGGAATCGCTGGAGTACCTGGAAGCCCGCGTGCCGGACGTGGTGCTGGATGTGGGCGCGGGCACCGGCCACGCCAGTGCGTTGATGAAGAAGCGCTGGCCGAAGGCGCAGGTGATCGCGCTGGACGTGGCCGAACCGATGCTGGCGCAGGCCAAACGCCAGGCCGGCTGGTGGAAGCCGTTCCAGCGCGTGTGCGCCAGCGCCACCGCGCTGCCGCTGGCCGACAACAGCGTGGATGTGATCTTCAGCAATCTGTGCCTGCAGTACGTGGATGACCTGCCGGCGGTGTTCGCCGGCTTCCGCCGCGTGCTGAAGCCCGGTGGGCTGCTGCTGTGTTCCACCTACGGGCCGGAGACGCTGATTGAACTGGCCGAAGCCTTCCATGCGGCCGACGAGCAGCCGCACGTGAGCCGCTTCGCACCCATCGCCCAGTTCGGCGATGCATTGATGATGGCCGGCTTCCGCGATCCCGTCCTGGATCGCGATCTGTTCACCCTGACCTACGACGACCTGCCGGCGCTGATGGCCGAGCTGCGGGCGCTGGGCGCGACCAACGCGCGGCTGGATCGCCGCCGCGCGCTGACCGGGCCGGGACGCTTCAAGGCGGCGGCCGCGGCGTACGAACCGATGCGGCGCGCCGACGGCAAGCTGCCCAGCAGCTGGGATGTGATCTATGCCCACGCATGGGCGCCGCAGGCCGGCGCGCCGATCCGCGAACAGGGCCAGGACATCGCGGCGGTGCCGCTGTCGGCGATCCCGATCCGCCGCCGGCCGGGGTGAGGACCGTCTTTGGCGGGTGACGACCGTCCTAGGAGCGTGACGACCGTTGGTCGTCACGCTCCTGGCATCAGCAAGGATCGAGGCTGAAGCAGTGACGACCAACGGTCGTCACCCACCAGTAGCGAGTCGTCATCCACCAGAAGCGGTTCGTCACCCACTCGCCTGCATGAACAGGTCGCGGTGGAAGAAGTAGATTTCCTGCGCCAGGAAACGCCAGCTGGTGTGGAAGCTGCGGAAGCGCGTGCTCGGCGTGGACGAGGCCAGTGCATCGATGCCCATCGCACGGCTCAGCCGCAGCGCGCGTGCCATGTGCAGCGGATCGCTGACGATGATCACCCGGTGCAGCTCGTGCTGGTCCATCAGCCGCTTGGCTTCGACCAGGTTCTGCACGGTGTTGCGTGACTGCGTTTCGATCAGGATCGCCTTCGCCGGTACGCCCTGCTTCAGGGCATAGCGCCGTGCCACCTGCGATTCGGAAAAGCGCGCACCGCTGCCGCCATAGCCGCCGGTGAAGATCAGCAGCGGCGCGTAGCCGGCTTCGTACAGGTCAAGTCCGTGGCGGATGCGCTCCTGGAACACCGGCGACGGCTTGGCGTCATAGGCGGCGGCACCGAGCACGATGATCGCATCGGCCTTGGCCGCTTGGTCGCGCTCGCCGATCCACATGATCCAGCCGGTCACGCCCAGCAGCCATACCAGCACCAGCACGAACAGGCGCCACATCCAGCCCAGCAGGCCGACACGGTGGCGGCTCATGCGGCCGACCACGGCAATGCGTCGATATCCACGTTGCCACCGGACAGCACCAGTCCCACGCGCAGGCCGGCGAAGCGCTGCGGCTGCGCCAGTACCGCGGCCAGGGCAATCGCCGACGACGGTTCCACGGTCTGCTTGAGCACCTGCCACAGCAGGCGCATGGCGGCCACGGTGGCGGCATCGTCAACCACGACCACCTCCGCCCCGACAGCCTGCAGCAGCTGGAAATTGGGCGCGCCGAGCGTGCCGCGCAGGCCATCGCAGACCGTATCGGGCACGAAGTCGATGCGACGCTCACCCGCCTGCAGCGAGCGCGCGGTGTCGGCGGCACCGGCCGGTTCGGCCAGTACCAGGCGGGTATGCGGGGACACCTGCTGCAGCGCCAGCGCGGTGCCAGCGGCCAGCCCACCCCCGCCCACCGGCACCACCACCACGTCGAAGGGACCTTCGGCCTGCAGCAGTTCCAGCACGGCGGTGCCCTGCCCGGCAATCACCGCCGCGTCGGTATACGGGTGCACCAGGGTGGCGCCGGTATCAGCCTGGACCTGGGCGCACACCGCCTCACGCGCGGCGATGGTCGGCGCGCAGTGCCACAGCGTGGCGCCGTGGCGGGCGATGTTGGCCAGCTTGGTGGCCACCGCGCCGTCGGGCACCACCACATGGCAGGCGATCCCGCGGGTGCGCGCGGCCAGCGCCAACGCAGCGCCGTGGTTGCCGGAAGAATGGGTCACTACCCCGGCCGGTGCCCGGTCGGCGGACAGCGACCACACCGCGTTGCAGGCGCCGCGGAACTTGAACGCGCCGCTGCGCTGCAGGTGTTCCGCCTTGAAGGCCAGCTGCGCGCCGGCCAGCGCGTCGAGCGTCTGCGAGCGCAGCACGGGCGTCACTGCCGCATGCGGCGCGATCCGCGCGGCGGCTTCAAGTACAGCGTGGGCGGGGGGTGGTAGCGCCTCGTTCATCTGCAAAGATTAACGTATGCCCCTACCCGCTCGCAGCGCCTGCAGCCGTCGGTATGGGGTCGATTGCCAACCATTCATGCTTGGGCGTGTGGATTTAGCGGCGATTCAATGCGAAAGGCTAAGCTGGAGTCCTCACCCTAGGGGGCCGTGTCATGAAGATGCGCTTGATGGTTGCCGGAGGCCTGCTGTTGGCTTTGTCCGGCTGCGCCACGTACGACTATGTCGGCGGCGGTGGCGGTGGCGGCGGCAGTGGTTATTACCACGGCGCGCCTTCCACGGAATACCGCTATCCGGCGGGCTATCCGTATGGCTACGGCGGCAGCCCCTATGGTTACGGCAGCGGCTACTACGGCGGTGGCTACTACGGTGGCGGCTACGGCTACGGCTACCCGGTCTATCGTCCCTACCCGAATTACCGGCCGCCGCACCACGGCCACCGTCCGCCGGGCAATCGTCCGCCGCCGGACCGTCCGCGTCCGCCCACTACCCGCCCGCCCGGCAACAACGGCGGCTCGCCATGGCGCAACCTGGATGGCAACACGCGTCCATCGCGTCCGCCGCAGGGCATGAACCGTCCGCAGCCGCAGCAGCAGGTACGCCCTTCCGCGCCGCCACGCCCGGCGTCGGCGCCGCGTCCCAGTGGTTCGCCGTGGCGAAACTTGAACCGCGCCACAGAACGACAGCAGGAGCGGTGATCGGCTCTTGAACCTTCTGTCAGGAAGGTTCAAAGTAGGCCCGGATTGACCCGCCGCGTCCAAAAGTGACAAAGTCGACGCAGCCGGTCATACGATCTACGTCGATATCCGCCAGGAACATCTGGATCCCCCCTGTTCCGGCCCTGTCGGATGTCGGCACCTAAAAAGACAAGGCCCCGCGCAAGCGGGGCCTTGTTGTTTCAGCGGTTGTTGCAGGTGGAACGGCCTTGCTCCGGTGTCCCGGAAAAAAACAGGGCCGGACAGTCCCCCGACTGCCGGCCCTACGCTTCCCCAATGTGCATCTGGACCAGCCCCTGTTCCAATTCCGGTCCGTAGCGCCAATGGCGCCGATCACGCTGGGTGCTATGGATATATCTGCAGGTTCCATGCCAACTTTAGGGTCGATTCACGAATCTGCCCGGGTTTCTTTCCGGCAGGCTCCGAAAGGAATCTGACCCCGGCTGCGATTGGCGCTAAAATCGCCACCCTCCAAGGCGCCTGCGCCTTCCCAACCGATGGCTGCGGCCACCCCCTGCGTTCCCCATGACCGACTCCTTCCATCGTTACGACGTCATCGTCATCGGCGGCGGCCACGCCGGCACCGAAGCGGCCCTGGCCGCGGCACGCGGTGGCGCGCGCACCCTGCTGCTCACCCACAACATCGAAACCGTGGGCGCGATGAGCTGCAACCCGGCGATCGGCGGCATCGGCAAGGGCCACCTGGTCAAGGAAATCGATGCGTTGGGTGGGGCGATGGCACATGCCGCCGACCGCGCCGGCATCCAGTGGCGCACCTTGAACGCGTCCAAGGGACCGGCGGTGCGCGCCACCCGCTGCCAGGCCGACCGCAACCTGTACCGCATGGCGATCCGCGCCATCGTGGAAGCGCAGCCGAATCTCACCGTGTTCCAGGCCGCCGTGGATGACCTGGTCATCGAAGGCGACCAGGTGCGTGGCGTGCTCACCCAGACCGGCCTGCGCTTCGACGCGGCGGCGGTGGTGCTGACCGCCGGTACCTTCCTGGCCGGCAAGATCCACGTCGGCCCGACCCAGTACGCCGCCGGCCGCATGGGCGACCCGCCGGCCACCACGCTGGCCGCGCGCCTGCGTGAACGCCCGTTCCAGGTGGACCGGCTGAAGACCGGCACCCCGCCGCGCATCGACGGCCGTTCGCTGGATTACAGCGTGATGGACGAACAGCCCGGTGACGATCCGCGGCCGGTGATGTCCTTCCTGGGCTCGGTGGATGAGCATCCGCCGCAGGTCAGCTGCTGGATCACCCACACCCGCGCGCGCACCCACGACATCATCCGCGAGTCGCTGCACCGCTCGCCGCTGTACAGCGGGCAGATCGAAGGCATCGGCCCGCGTTACTGCCCGTCCATCGAAGACAAGGTGGTGCGCTTTGCCGAAAAGGAAAGCCACCAGATCTTCGTCGAACCCGAAGGCCTGGGCATCGTGGAGATCTACCCCAACGGGATTTCCACCTCGCTGCCCTTCGATGTGCAGCTGGCGATGGTACGCAGCATCCGCGGCTTCGAGCACGCGCATATCACCCGTCCCGGCTACGCCATCGAATATGACTACTTCGATCCGCGCGGGCTGAAGGCATCGCTGGAAACCAAGACCGTGGGCGGGCTGTTCTTCGCCGGCCAGATCAACGGCACCACCGGTTACGAAGAGGCGGCCGCGCAGGGCCTGCTGGCCGGCCTGAATGCCGCCCGCCAGGTGCGTGGGCTGGACGGCTGGTGCCCGCGCCGCGATGAGGCCTACCTGGGCGTGCTGGTGGACGACCTGATCACCCACGGCACCACCGAGCCGTACCGCATGTTCACCAGCCGCGCCGAATACCGGCTGCAGCTGCGCGAAGACAACGCCGACCAGCGGCTGACCCCGGTCGGCCGCGAGATGGGCCTGGTGGACGACCGCCGCTGGGCGGCGTTCGAGACCAAGCAGGCCGCGGTGGGCGCTGAAAGTGCCCGCCTGCGCGCGGTCTGGGCCACGCCGGGCAACGCACTGGGGCGCGAAGTGGAACAGGTGCTGGGCGTGGCGGTGAGCCGCGAAACCAACGTGCTGGACCTGATCAAGCGCCCGGAACTGGACTACGCCAAGCTGATGCAGGTGCCGTCGCTGGGCCCGGGCGTGGACGATGCCAAGGTGGCCGAGCAGGTGGAGATCGGCGTCAAGTACGCCGGCTACCTGGACCGCCAGCGCGAGGAGATCGAGCGCCAGCAGCGGCACGAATCCACGCCGATCACCGAGGGCTTCGATTATGCGATCGTGCGCGGGTTGTCGGCCGAGGCGCTGCAGAAACTGGAGCGCGTGCGGCCGCAGACCATCGGCCAGGCGCAGCGCATCCCCGGAATGACCCCGGCGGCGATTTCGCTGCTGCTGGTGCACCTGGAACGTTCGCGCCGCGGCCGCGTGGCCTAGGTCGGCGGGCCTGCGATCCGCTGCGCTCGCCGAGCATGGCTCGGCGCTACCGTTATCAGCCGAGGATCACTCGGCGCTACGCTTTCTGCCGGGCAGGGCCCGGCGCTACACCGGAGAAGCCGATGAACCCGCTGCGCCCCTTCCGCGACAAGATGCCGGTGCTCGGCGCGCGTGCCTACGTCGATCCTGCCTGCACGATCATCGGCGATGTGGAAATCGGCGAGGACGCATCGGTCTGGCCGGGCACGGTGATCCGCGGTGACGTCAACTTCGTGCGCATCGGCGCGCGCACCAACGTGCAGGACGGCACCATCATCCACGTCAGCCACCACAGCCCGTTCAACAAGGCCGGCTTTCCCACGCTGATCGGCGAAGGCGTGACGGTCGGCCACGGCTGCATCATCCATGCGTGCAGCATCGGCGACTACAGCCTGATCGGCATGGGCGCCTGCATCCTCGATGGCGCGCGGGTGGAGAAGCATGGCTTCGTCGGTGCCGGTGCGGTGGTGGGCCCCGGCAAGGTGGTGGGTGAAGGCGAACTGTGGCTGGGCAACCCCGCACGCCCGGCACGCATGCTGAAAGACAGCGAGATCGAAGCGCTGCACTACTCGGCCGACCACTACGTGCGGCTGAAGGACGAGTACCTGGGCTGAGGTCCCATCTGCAGGCAGCGCCGACGTCAGTCGGCTCGGTGACCCCGGCAACCTGCTAAAGTCAGGCTCCGACCCAGGACGACGTCGAGACTCACATGCCCGTGGCCGCCTGCCGGAGAGGAATCCGGCACAGATGACCGCAATGCCGATGCTGGACACCTACCGCGAAGTGGTCACGCCCGAAGGCGTGCCGTTGCAGCTGCGTGCCGCCGGCCCGCTGCCGCGCGCGCTGGCCTGGCTCATCGATTTTTCGATCCGCGCGGCCGTGCTGATCGTGCTGGCCTTTCCGCTGGCGCTGCTGGATGAGTTCGGTCGCGGACTGCACCTGACCCTGATGTTCCTGCTGTACTGGGCCTACACCATCGTGCTCGAAGCGATCTGGGGCCAGACCCTGGGCAAGCGGGCGATGGGCCTGCGGGTGATCGCCCGCGACGGGGCACCGGTGGGCTGGAGTGGGTCGGTCACCCGCAATCTGCTGCGCACCGTGGACATGCTGCCCTTCGGCTACGCGCTGGGGCTGCTCAGCAGCCTGTTCGATGCGCATGGCCGGCGGCTTGGCGATCTGGTCGCCGGTACCCTGGTGGTGCATGCAGAACCGCGTATCCGTGCGCCGGCGGCCACCATCGACAGTGCGCTGCCGCCACCGGTACCGCTGCAGCCGCTGGAACAATCGGCGGTGATCGCCTTCGCCGAACGCGCGCCGCTGCTGGTACCGGCACGCCAGCAGGAACTGGCGGCGATCGTCAGCCCGCTGACCGAAGCCAACGGCCAGGTCGGCGTGCTGCGCCTGTATGCCATGGCCAACTGGTTGCTGGGACGGCGATGAAGCAGGAACAGTTCGTCAGCCGGTACCAACCCGAATGGCAGGCCCTGGAAGCCTGGCTGGAGCAGCGCGCGCACCTGGGCCGTCGCCGCCGCGCGCGTGCGCCGGTGGATCCCGCGCTGCCGGCCGATGCCGAATTCCCGCAGCGCTACCGCCGCCTGTGCCAGCAGCTGGCGCTGGCCCGCCAGCGCGGTTACAGCCCGCAGCTGGTGGAGCACCTGCAGCAGTTGATGCAGCGCGGCCACACGCTGCTGTACCGCACGCCGGCGTTCCGCTGGCGTGGCGTGCTGGAGTTCCTGTTCGCCGATTTCCCGCAGCTGGTGCGCAGCCAGTCCACGGTGATGTGGGTGGCGCTGGCCTTGTTCGCGGTGCCGCTGGTGGGCAGCTTCGTGGCCGTGCAGCTGCGGCCTGACCTGGTCCACCTGCTGATGGACAACGCGCGGCTGGCGCAGGTGGAACGCATGTATGACCCGTCTTCACCCAACCTGGGCCGCGACAGTGGCACCGACTGGATGATGTTCGGCTACTACATCATGAACAACATCAGCATCGGCCTGCGCACCTTCGCCAGTGGCCTGCTGGCCAGTGTCGGCACGGTGCTGGTGCTGCTGTTCAACGGCATCACCATCGGCACGGTGGCCGGGCACCTGCAGCACGTGGGCCACGGCGATCCGTTCTGGCGCTTCGTGGTCGGCCATGGTGCCTTCGAACTGACTGCCATCGTGATCGCCGGCGGCGCCGGCCTGCAGCTGGGGCTGCGGCTGGTCGCGCCCGGTCGCCTGCGCCGCCTGGATGCGCTGGTGGAAGGCGGCCGCATCGGTGCACGGCTGTGCCTGGGCGTCGCCGCGATGCTGCTGGTGGCGGCTTTCATCGAAGCGTTCTGGTCGTCCATCGCCAGCATCCCGGCGTGGGGCAAGTACAGCGTGGCCGCCGTGCTATGGACGCTGGTGCTGCTGTGGCTGTGGCGCGGTGGCCGCGGGGATGCACATGCGGATTGACCAGCTCAACGTGGCGCTGCGTGCACGCAGCAGCTGGGAGGCGATGGAGCTGGGCACCGCGCTGGCGCGCCGCCAGCCGCGCGCGGCATGGGGTGCCTGGCTGCTGGCCAGTGCGCCGCTGTTCCTGCTGTTCAATGCACTGGCGTGGTGGCACGGCGATGCCTTTGGCTGGGCGTGGCTGCTGCTGTGGTGGTGCAAGCCGCTGTTCGAGCGCGTGGTGCTGTACGTGCTGTCACGCGATGTGTTCGGTGAGCCGGTCAGCGCATGGCAGGCACTGCGTGCGCAACGCGGGTGGGGCGTCAGCGGGTTCTGGGGCTACCTGGGCTGGCGGCGCTTGAGCCCGGTGCGCAACGTGTGCCTGCCGGTGAACCTGCTGGAGGGCGCCGACGCATCGCTGCGCAGCCTGCGCCGTCGTGCGGTACTGAGCGCAGCGGCGGGGCCGTCGATGCTGCTCACGCTGCTGTGCCTCGGCTTTGAAGCCGTGCTGGTGATCGGCGCGCTGTCGGCGATCTTCCTGTTCGTACCGGTGGAGCTGTTGAGCGATTCCTGGCGCGCGGCGTGGGAACTGGTGCGGCAGGACACCCCGGCGTGGGCGAAGTTCGGATTGAATGGCGTGTTCTGGCTGGCCGCCAGCGTGATCGGGCCGTTCCATGTCGGCGCAGGCTTCGGCCTGTACCTCAACCGCCGCACGCAGATGGAAGCATGGGACGTGGAAATCAGCTTCCGCCGCCTGCGCGAGCGCCTGCAGCAGGCAGCGCCGTTGCTGCTGCTGGTGGTGCTGTTCGCGCTGCCGGCCGCGTACGCGCCGGTGCAGGCGCAGGACACGGCACAGGACGCGACCGCCGCTGCCGACGATGAGGACAGCGAGACCGAAGAGGCGAGCGGGGAAGAGGCACCGGCGCTGTCTCCGATAGACCCCGACGACACCCCAGTGGGCATCTTCGGCGACGCTCCGGTGGATACCGCCGGCTTCCGCCAGGCGGTGCAGCGCGCGTATGAAGATCCGCTGCAGCGCCCCACCCGGACGGTGACCGAATGGAAAACGCGTGAACCCGAAGACGAAGCCGAGCGCAGGCAACGCGAGCGGCTCAAGCGCGAAGCCGACGCAGGCAAATCCAGGGAGCTTGCCGGATCGGCCGCCAAGATGGTCGCGCTGGCGATGGAATGGGGGCTGTGGCTGCTGCTCGGCGTGGTGCTGCTGGTGCTGCTGCTGACCGCGCGGCGCTGGCTGCCGTGGCTGCGCGGGTCCGGCCGGCGCAAGGCTGCCAGCGCCAGCGCGGTGACCGAAGACTCCATCACCCTGCCCGAAGTGGTGCCGCCCGACGTGGCGACCCGCGCGCGCGAACTGTGGGATCGCGGGCTGCCGCGCCAGGCCTTGGCCCTGCTGTACCGCGCCAGCGTGGGCACGGTGGTTGAACGCAGCGGCGTGGTGCTGCCGCCCGGCGCCACCGAAGCACAGGTGCTGCGTGCTTCGCGCCGGATGCCCGATGCGCGTGACCGCGAACTGTCCGGCGCCATCGTGCGCATGTGGCAGTACGCCGCCTACGGCAACCGCCTGCCCTCGCGCGATGCGTTTGCAGCGCTGGCCGATGCCCTGCAGGCGCAGTACCGGTGGCCGGCATGAAGGCGCGCGTGCTGTGGCCGGTGGTGATCGCACTGGCGGTGCTGGTCAGCGTGCCGCTGGGCGTGTGGTTCCTGCGCACCCATGAGCAGGTGACCCGGACCGAAACGCTGCCACCGCAGGGCGAAGCCAGTTACAACCCGCTGTACGTGCTGGGCCAGGCACTGCGCGCCGATGGCCTGCAGGTGCAGGCACGCGCGCGGCTGGACATGGCGGTGATGTCACCGGCCGCCGGCGACACCGTGGTGCTGCTGCAGGACAGTGGCGAACTGCCCGCGCCGGAAGTGGCCGCGCTGCTGGCCTGGGTGCAGCGTGGCGGGCACCTGCTGGTGCGCACACCGCCTACCGGCAACGATGACGAACGCCGGGAGCCTGCGTTGCTGCAGGCGCTGGGCATCGGCAGCCTGGGCTTCGGCAGCAACTGCCAACCCTTCCAGGTGGAAGGCGAAGATCGCCACCAGGAGTTCTGCGGCGGCCGCCGTTTCGATCTCAGCGATGCCGCCCAGGCCAACGTGCAGCGGCAGTGGGGCAACGAAAGCGGCCTGGTGTTCGCGCGCCTGCGCCACGGCCAGGGCCGCGTGGATGTACTGGCCGACATGGACTTCATGCGCGGCCAGCCGGAAGCCCCGTCGTTCATCGTCGCCCAGTACCGGCCGAAGCGCGATCTGGACAATCCGCGCGATGGCCTGTACGACGGGCCGCACCGCGACCTTGCGCGCTACCTGCTGCAGCCGAACTACGGCAAGGGCACGATGTGGCTGGTGTATGCCAGCCGGCCGCCGTCGCTGTGGGCGCGGATGTTCTTCGAGGGATGGCCGCTGTGGCTGCCCCTGCTGCTGTCCCTGCTGGGCTGGCTGGGGATGCACTCGCAGCGCTTCGGCAGTGAACTGCCCTCGCCGCTGGCCGAACGCCGGTCGCTGCTGGAACACGTGCGCGCCAGCGGTGAGCTGCTGCTGCGCCAGCGCCAGGGCGCCCGCCTGCATGCCGCGGTGCGTGCACTGTTCCTGCGCCGGCTGCAGGCGCGCGCGCCGATCGCCGCCGCGTTGGAAGGCGCCGCCCAGGAACAGGCCATCGCCACCCTGCTGCAGTGGCCGGAAAGCCGGGTACGCACCGCGCTGGCCGCGCCCGCCGCCAACGACCTTACCGCCCTGAAAGAGCGGATTGCCCTCCTGCTGCAGATGAGACGCCTGCTATGACCGAACTGGAAAACACCCCTTCGTCCCCGCCGCCGCTGGGTGGGCCTTCGCCGGTTGCCGGTGACCTGGTCGAACGCGTGGACGCGATCCGCGAAGCGGTCGGCCATGCCTTCATCGGCCAGCAGGACGTGCTGGACCAGATCCTGATCGCGCTGCTGGCCGGCGGCCACGTGCTGATCGAAGGCGTGCCGGGACTGGGCAAGACGCTGCTGGTGCGCGCCTTGGCGCAGGCCCTGGAACTGGACCACGGCCGGGTGCAGTTCACCCCGGACCTGATGCCCAGCGATGTCAGCGGCCACGCGGTGTACGACCCCAAGAGCGAGAGCTTCAAGATCCGTCGCGGGCCGGTGTTCACCAACCTGCTGCTGGCCGATGAGATCAACCGTGCCCCGGCCAAGACCCAATCCGCGCTGCTGGAAGTGATGCAGGAGGGGCAGGTCACCATCGAAGGTAAATCGTTCCCGCTGGCGCCGCCGTTCATGGCCCTGGCCACGCAGAACCCGGTGGAACAGGAAGGGACCTACCCGCTTCCCGAAGCGCAGCTGGATCGCTTCCTGCTGAAGATCATCATCGATTACCCGGCGCTGGAAGAAGAGAAGCGCATGGTGGATGCGGTCACCACCGGGCGCAGCGCCAGCGACTTCGACCTGCAGCGCGTGCCGCGCGTGCTGAGTGCCGGCGAGGTGGTCGCGCTGCAGCAGGCGACTGCCGCCATCACCGTGGATGCCGAAGTGATCGACTACGCCGTGCGCATCGTCGCCGCCACCCGCAAATGGCCGGGGATCGCACTCGGTGCGGGGCCGCGCGGCAGCATCGCGCTGGTGCGTGCCGCGCGTGCGCAGGCGTTGCTGTCCGGCCGTGATTTCGTCACCCCGGACGACGTGCGCGATATCGCACGCCCGGCCCTGCGCCACCGCATCGCGCTGGCCCCGGAGCTGCAGATCGAAGGCCAGGGCGCGGACGATGTGCTGTCGGCGCTGCTGGCCAAGGTGGACGCACCGCGCCGATGAGGCCGGCCCTGCCCCTGCTGTGGCTGTTGCTGGCGTGGGCCGGCGTGGGCGGCGTGGTGCTGGCCGGCGGGCTGCCGCGCTGGAGTTGGTGGGCGCTGCTGGCGATGCTGCTGCTGATCGGGCTGGTCGACCTGCTGCGCGTGCGCCGGCTGCCGTCGCCCCGCGTGCAACGGCACATGCCGGAGTCGTTGGCGCTGGACGTGCGCCGCGCGGTGCAGCTGAGCCTGCAGGCCGAGCGACCGATGCGGCTGGAGGTGTTCGACCTGGTGCCGGGTGCGTGGCACTGCGAAGGCCTGCCGCGACGGCTACGCCTGCGTGCCGGCTTTGCGACCACGCTCGAGTACCACGTGCAGCCGCCGCAGCGGGGCGCGTTCCGCTTCGAAGGCGTGCAACTGCGCCTGCAGTCGCCATGGCGGCTGTGGACGCAGCGACGCAGCGTACCGCCCGCACTCGAAGTGCGGGTGTTCCCGAACTTCGTGCCGCTGACCCGCTTTGCCTTGTTCAGTGCCGAACAGGCCTCGCGCATGGTCGGCGCGCACCTCAAGCGCCGGCGCGGCGAAGGAACCGATTTCCACCAGATGCGCGAGTACCGCATCGGTGACAGCCTGCGCCAGATCGACTGGAAGGCCACCTCGCGCGCGCGCCGGCTGGTGTCGCGCGAGTACCAGGACGAAAAGAACCAGCAGATGCTGCTGATGCTCGATACCGGTCGCCGGATGATGGCCAGCGACGGCGGGCTTTCGCACTTCGACCAGGTACTGAACGCCGCGCTGGTGCTGTCCTACCTGGCACTGCGCCAGGGCGACGGTGTCGGCCTGCATGCCATTGGTGGCGAGCCGCGCTGGGTGGCGCCCAAGCGCGGCATGGGCACCATCGACGACCTGCTGCGCGCCAGCCATGACCTGCAGCCACAGCCGGTGGCGACCGACTACCTGGCGGCGGCTACCCGGCTTTCGGTCCTGCAGCGGCGGCGGGCGCTGGTGATGCTGGTGACCAACGTGCGCGACGAGGACATCGAAGACCTGCTGGCCGCGGTGAAGCTGCTGCAGCGGCGCCACCTGGTGTGCGTAGCCAGCCTGCGCGAACAGGTGCTGGACCAGGCACTGCAGCAGCCGGTGCTGGAACCCACCGATGCCGCCCACGCCGGTGCCGCGGCGATGTACCTGGAGCAACGTGCGCAGGCGCACGATGCGCTGCGCAGCCATGGCGTGATGGTGCTGGATGTCACCGCCGACGCGCTGCCCGGCGCGCTGGTGGAACGCTACCTGTCGGTGAAGCGCGACGGCCTGCTGTAACCGGGTCGTGACGGCCGCTGGCCGTCCGTACGGTAGTGACGGCCGCTGGCCGTCAATCACCCAATGCCGACCCAAAGCCGCCGGGCATGGCGCGGCGCCACCGGCTGCCCGCCCGGCCTTGGCAGGTGACGACCGTTGCTCGTCACCGCGTGGGGTCAGACGTAGATCTGCGTCGGCGCTTCGTCGATGATCGCGTGCGGCACGAAACGCGCACTGTCACGGGTGATCGCACTGTCATCCTCGCGGATGCCGATACCGCAGGCCTGGTCGCCGATCACCCAGCTGCCGATCAGCGGATAACCGCCTTCGAAACGGGTCAACGGATGCGCTTTCTGCAGGATCGCCGGGCCATCGTAGGGCCCGTCGCTGCGCTGCACGCTGCCATCGGCCAGGTGCATTTCGATGTTGGCGCCTTCGCGCGAGAACAGCGGCTTGCGGACCCAGCCGGCGCCCAGCGTGCGGCCATCATCGAAGTGCGATTCCAGCAGGTTCGGATGCCCGCGATGGCGCTCCCACAGCAACGGCAGGATGCCCTTGTTGCTCAGCACCGCCTTCCATGCCGGTTCCAGCAACTGCACCCCGGACGCCGGCAGCGCGCGGCCGAATTCCTCGGCCATCAGGTCTTCCAGGGGATACAGCTTGAACAGCGTGCCGATCACCGTGTCGTCCAACGCGGTGAAGCGGCCATCTTCGGAAAGCCCGATGTCTTCGATGGCGATGCCCTCCCCGTGCAGGTTGGCCTGGGCGGCACAGTCCCGCAGGTAGTCCACCGTGCCCACGTCTTCCTGCGAACTGCCCACGGCGCTGAAGAACAGCGGCGGCGGCAGCCTGGCGGCGAGCTCACCGAAACGCTCCACCAGTGCTTCATGCAGGGCGTTGAACTGGTCGGCGTGCTGCGGCAGGCGACCGGCGTTGCGCTGGTCTTCCAGCCATTGCCACTGGAAGAAGCTGGCTTCGAACAGCGAGGTCGGGGTGTCGTAGTTGAGTTCGTACAGCTTGGCCGGGCCGCTACCGTCATAGGCCAGGTCCAGGCGGCCGTACAGGTGCGGCTGGCGCTGGCGCCAGCTGTCGGCGATCCAGTCGCGGTAATGCGCCGGAATCGCCAGCTTGTCCATCAGTGCATCGGAGGCCACGACGTCGTCGACCAGGGACAGCGCCATCTGGTGCAGTTCGGCACTGGGGTCTTCGATGTCCTGTTCGATCTGGCGCAGGGTGAAGGCGTAGTACGCCGTTTCATCCCAGTACGGCTGGCCATCGATGGTGTGGAAGCGGAAGCCGGCTTCTTCGGCACGAGCGCGCCACTGGGCGCGCTCGGCAATGCGGACACGCTGCATCGATCAGCCGCCGAAGCTGCCGCCGCTACGGCGCGCACTGGTGCTGCCGAAGCCGGCGCGGCTGGCGGTGGTGGCGCGGTTCGGCACGTTGCTGACCGGGGCCAGCCCGGCCTTGCCGGCGCCGATGCCGCTGGCGGTGTTCAGGCCACCGCTGCCACCCGGGGCCGAGCGCGCCCAACCGGCGTTCTTGTCCTGGTAGGCCGGGCTGGCGGCCGGCGGCTGCTGGGCCAGGCCCGCACGTCCGCTGTTCATCATCTGCGACATGAAGAAGCCCATCATCATCGGCCCGATGAACGAGGTGCCTGCCGAGGTGCGCTGTTCCACGCATTCTTCCGGCTTGTAATCGGCTTCGCAGGCCGCCTTGTCGGCGTATTTCGGCGCGGCATCGGCAGACTGCCGCTGCGCTTCGGCAAAGGCGTTGCGGCACGACGACGGATCGCCGGTGGCCTCGGTGCAGGCCTGCACGGAGGTATACAGCCCTTCCTGCACCTGCACCTGTTCGTCCTTCTGGCAGGCGGTGAACAGCAGCGGTGCGGCGCTCATCAACAGCAGCGCGGTGGTGCGGGAACGTTTCATGGCCTCATGCCTCATGCGGATCAACCCACCAATAATGCCGCATCAGCGCCTGCAACCAAAGTCGGCAAAGCAACAACATGAACGATGGGGTCAGGTTCCAGCCACGGGGAAAAATGCGCGGCCCCCCGGCCCGACGGTCCGGGTGGTTGCAGCAGCAACCGAGATCTTCCGGCATGATCGCCAGACACCCACGTCGTACGGCCCGCCCGTTCCTGCCAGCCCATGCCTGAGTACCGTTCCCGCACCTCCACCGCCGGCCGCAACATGGCCGGCGCCCGCGCCCTGTGGCGTGCCACCGGCATGAAGGACGGCGACTTCCACAAGCCGATCATCGCCATCGCCAACTCCTTCACCCAGTTCGTGCCCGGGCACGTGCACCTGAAGGACCTTGGCCAGCTGGTTGCACGCGAAATCGAACAGGCCGGCGGCGTGGCCAAGGAGTTCAACACCATCGCGGTGGATGACGGCATCGCCATGGGCCACGACGGCATGCTGTATTCACTGCCGAGCCGCGAAATCATCGCCGACTCGGTGGAGTACATGGTCAACGCGCACTGCGCCGATGCCATCGTCTGCATTTCGAACTGCGACAAGATCACCCCCGGCATGCTGATGGCCGCATTGCGCCTGGACATCCCGGTGATCTTCGTGTCGGGCGGCCCGATGGAAGCGGGCAAGACCAAGCTGTCCGAGCACAAGCTGGACCTGGTGGATGCGATGGTGATCGCCGCCGATGACAGCGCCTCCGATGAAAAGGTCGCCGAGTACGAGCGCAGCGCCTGCCCCACCTGTGGTTCGTGTTCGGGCATGTTCACCGCCAATTCGATGAACTGCCTGACCGAAGCGCTGGGTCTGTCACTGCCGGGCAACGGCACCACGCTGGCCACCCACGCCGACCGCGAGATGTTGTTCCGCCGCGCCGGCCGGGTGATCGTGGAGCTGTGCCACCGCTGGTATGGCGGTGAAGATCCGCGCGCCTTGCCGAGCGGCATCGCCACCGCGGCCGCGTTCGGCAACGCGATGACGCTGGATATCGCCATGGGCGGCTCGACCAACACCATCCTGCACCTGCTGGCGGCCGCGCAGGAAGGCGGCGTGGACTTCGACCTGACCCACATCGATGCGCTGTCGCGGCGCGTGCCGCAGCTGTGCAAAGTGGCGCCGAACACGCCGCAATACCACATCGAAGACGTGCACCGTGCCGGCGGGGTGTTCGGCATCCTCGGCGAACTGGACCGTGCCGGGCTGCTGGATACCTCGGTGCCGACCGTGCACAGCCCGTCGCTGGCCGACGCGTTGAAGCGGTGGGATGCCACGCTCACCGATGATGCGAAGGTGCATGAGTTCTTTGCCGCCGGCCCGGCCGGCATCCCCACCCAGGTGGCTTTCAGCCAGGCCACGCGGTGGCCGTCGCTGGACCTGGACCGTGCCGAGGGCTGCATCCGTTCGCTGCAGCATGCCTATTCGCTGGAAGGCGGGCTGGCGGTGCTGCGCGGCAACCTGGCGGTGGACGGCTGCGTGGTGAAGACCGCCGGCGTGGACGAGTCCATCCATGTGTTCGAGGGCAATGCGCGCGTATTCGAAAGCCAGGACGCGGCGGTGGCCGGCATCCTGGCCGATCAAGTGAAGCCGGGCGACGTGGTGGTGATCCGCTACGAAGGGCCGAAGGGCGGGCCGGGCATGCAGGAGATGCTGTACCCGACCAGCTACCTGAAGTCCAAGGGACTGGGCAAGCAATGCGCGCTGCTGACCGACGGTCGTTTCTCCGGCGGCACCTCGGGGCTGTCGATCGGCCACGTGTCGCCTGAAGCCGCCAGCGGCGGCGTGATCGGCCTGGTCCACGACGGCGACCGCATCCGCATCGACATCCCCGCCCGCGCCATTACCCTGCTGGTGGACGACGCCACCCTGGCCGAGCGTCGCGCCGCCGCCGATGCACGCGGCTGGAAGCCGCTGGAAGCACGCCCGCGCAAGGTCACCAGCGCGCTGAAGGCCTACGCCCTGCTGGCAACCAGCGCCGACAAGGGCGCCGTCCGCAACACCGCCCTGCTCGACTGACGAAGAGGGGTGCCACCCTGGTAGCGCCGAAGGCAGCGGCAGGAGCCGCTGCCAACGTCGCCTGCGACGGCCCGCAGGGTGCCGGTCAGGACGACCGGCATAGCCTTGGGGCATTTCGAGCAAGAACGCCTGATGACAGGGTGCCAATGAAGCCGCATCCCATCGCCCCCGTTCTACCGCCCCTGCCTGGCACCACGCCAGGCAGGAACAAATGCCGCGACCTGCCCAAGCAGAATAACCACAAGTGCTCCCGCCAGCAGATAGGACGGGCCCAGTCGTGCCACCTCGTAGTGTTTGGCGACCAGCAGGTTGATGCCCATGGCTGCGGCCGTCCCGATCAACGTGCTTGCCGCCGCCAGCATCAGGTTTTCGATCAGGAAATACACCATGACATCCACCCTTCGCGCCCCCAGTGCGCGCCTTATGGCTATCTGCCGATAGCGTCGGCGAACCCAGAAGCTGGACAGCCCATAGACGCCGATGGCGGTCACCAGGAGCAGTGCGAGCGTGGCACTCAGGAAAACGACGGCCATGATCTGGTCATGGCGGAGGTAGTCCGAACGCAGCTCCCCGAAGGTGGTGCTGCTCACGATGCTGCGCGTAGGATCGAGCTGGAACAACACCTCCCGCGCGTTGTTCGCGCCAATGCCCGCTCCGCCCGTCGACTCGCGGATGGCGTACATGACCCGGTTCGTATCAGGGACAAGCGGCAGCATCAGGGACAGGCCGTCATCTTCGTGATTGCGGAGCACAGGCCTGGACAGCCTTCTGACAACGCCGACCACGCGCACCGGGTACCTTGCGTCGGCATAGATGAACCTGCCGACCGCACTACCGCCAGGAAAAATACGCCTCGCCATTGCTTCGGACAAAACAGCTTCGCCTGCGCTGTGCAGCCCTGCGTACCCATCCTTGGAACGCATGGCGACGAACGCATCAGGCGAAAGATCCCGTCCGGCTATCAGTTCCAGCCCCAGTAGACGCACCGCTGGAGCAGAGACCGCATACACCGAAGGCTCCACCTCGGTTATGCCTTCGATCTGGTCCCCTTCAATGGGTCTGTCGGTGAAGCCAGCTGTCCAGTTCCGTCCTGACAACGGAAGCGACCCAACCGCCACGACATCGCTCACACCGGGCGTACGGTGCAGGGTTTCAACGTCCGTCGCTATGGCGGCGGAGGGGTTCCTGGCGGGATCTCCAATGAACTCTGCCTCGACGACCAGCAGGCCGTTCTCCTGCATTCCCGTATCCAGACCCAACGTGGACAGTCTGTCCATCAGAAGAGACGTCAGGTTGGCCACGCACGCCGTGGCAACCATCATCTGCACGGAGAGGACGAGCGCCGTGATCCGGTTGCGCCTCAGCGATCTTGCAATCAACGGAATCTGACTGAATATCATTCGGCGACACTTATCTGCATGGCCACGCGTCCGGAAAGCGTACGCAGCGCGGGGGGCAGCGCCGCAAGTAGACTTGAGACCAGCGCGAGCACAAACGTGGCCATCATCAGGCCGGGATGCAGATGCACGAGGGCCGCGTAGTCTTCGGGCTGGCGGCGAACCAGCGCAGTACCCAATTGGGCGACAAGCAACCCGATGAGTCCACCGCAGCCCCCAATGATCGCCGCCTCGCTCAGTAGTTGGCCGACGATGTCGATTCGCCGCGCGCCCAAGGCGCGGCGAATGGCAATTTCATGGCTCCTGCCAAGGAAGCGGGCGAGAATCAGGGCGCTCATGTTGAGCAGACACACCGTGAGGAACGCGATGCATAGCGCAAGCTGCAACCTGACCTCATCCGGCACGATCTGCTGCTCGTTGAGGTACTCGTGCAGGCTCGGCAGACGCGGCGTGACGTATCGTTCAAAGCGACCCACGTCGACCTGGGCTTGGACGTAGTGCTCCAGGAAGCGCATGTATGCCGTTTTCCGGGTATCGTCGCCAAGCTCGACCCAGTACTGGAGCCACGAGGATCGGGGATCCTCCAGCCTGTTTCCCGTGCCCGCGTCCGACCAGGAAAACAGGCTGCTTGTTACCTCCAGGTCGAGGTCCATCGTCAAGCCCAGAGGAATGAAGAACTCCTCTGAGCCTTTGAAGACATCCTGCTGGAGATCGGTGTGAAAACGGGGCCGCGGCTTCCACTCCTCGGCGATACCAATCACCGTAAACGAGCGCCCGCCCAGCCTGACGGTGTTACCCACCTGTCTCTCTCCAAGACCGACCCGCGCGGCCAACGAGCGGCTCAGCACCACCACGCGCGCGCGACGCTCCTGTTCACCTTGTGTCCATGGGCGGCCGGCCACCAAGGCTATCCCGAACATCTCGAAAACGCTGGCAGTGGCGTACTGCCCTCTCGCATGAAACGGTCGGGGAACACCCATCTGGCTGTCGACGAGCAGCCTGCCGGAAGCAAGCGCCACCTGGTGGGAGGCGGGTCCCAGCTTGAGCAGCGCCTGGGCATCCGGCCATGCCATGGCCATTCGTGGATCGCGTCCAGCGCGGACAGGATATGACGCCGGCAGAGGATCCAGGATGGGATGGAAAAGATGGTTGCTGCGCCCTGGCAACGGATCCCATGTCATTGCGTCGACGACGGTCAGCATCGTCATGCTGGCCCCGACACCCAGGCCCAGTGCGAGCATCAACGCAATGCTCATGCCTTTGGTTGCCAGCAGGCGCCTGTACGCCAAGCTGAAGTAGTAAGCGATCACGATTGCCGCCTTCAGGTCAGTGGAGAAGGGTGGCAGCCGTAGGCACCACGTCCGCCGGCTCCACCGAGAGCCAAGCGGTACTGTTTTGTACCCGGTCCCGGGCTTCAATGAGGTGCATCAAGCCCAGAATCCATGGCTTCCCCGATCTATGCCGTGGTGACACCAGATACGCTCCTGCTCAACGTCCGCGGCCATTAATCCCCGCTCCTGGAGACAATCGCAAGCGTGTTGCTGTGGAGCACACAGCAAGGCATTTTCGGCTTTGATTTCGCTGCCTTGATCCACACCGGGATGCGGCGAAAGGTCGCCGTCGACCTTTGACTGGCGACGCGCCTTCTCGAACACTAGGACCATGCTCGAGAGCGCTTCGCGGAGACTGCTTTGGATCTGGACGCAGAGACGACACTGGCTGCACGATTACGCAGAGCGAGAGTGGACCGTGGGCTCTCACAGACCGATCTCGCCGCTGCCTTGAACGTCAACCGTTCGACAGTCGGTCATTGGGAACGTGAGCACGGCTTTTCGCCGTCCATCGCACATCTCCAGCGCCTGAGCGAAGTGATGAACGTCAGCCTTTCGTGGCTGGCACAGGGTAGAGGGATCGACGCACGTGCAGCAGCAGGAGGAGCGAGGGCGTCGCTGGAATCCAGGATGATCGCCTCGTCTAGGAATCTACCGGTGTCGGTTGTAGCCAGGGTTGTAGCGTTGATGGAGAGTGCCGAAGTCCATCTTTAGACGGATCAGGCCAGTGCGAATCGCGCTGTGTGCCCAGCCTGGTGGTGAGCGTCCGCTTGCGCACCAGGTCGGCCGGACCCGACGGGACGTTGAGGGGAACAGATACTGGAAGTGGGAAGCCGCCGAGCATGGCTCGGCACTACCCAGGGCGATAAGCCGATCACGTGTGATCCAGGGGCGGCGGGCAATCAGCCGATCACGCGTTTGAACGGGGGGAGCGCATCGATGATGCGTTTGCCGTAGCGGCGGCTGAGCAGGCGCGAATCGAGGATGATCACGCGGCCGGTATCGGTGGAAGTGCGGATCAGGCGGCCGGCGAACTGGGTCAGCGTGCGCAGCGCGTGCGGCACGGCGATCAGGTTGAAGGCATTCAACCCGCGGGCTTCGAACCACTCGCTGAGGGTGGCGGTCTGCGGATCGGTCGGTACCGCGAACGGCACCTGGGTGATCACCACCGTGGTGCAGGCTTCGCCGGGCAGGTCCAGGCCTTCGCCGAACGAGTTCAGGCCGAACAGCACCGAGCCTTCGCCGGCGGCAACCCGGCGCAGGTGTTCGTCGATCAGCCGGGTCTTGGACATTTCCCCCTGCACCAGCACCTGCTTGCGCTTGGCGGCAGGCATCAGCCCGGCCACTTTTTCCATCTTCCAGCGCGAGGTGAACAGCACCATCGAGCCTTTCTTCCAGTCCAGTTCCTTGCCGAGGTAACGCGCCACTTCGCGCGGGTGGCCTTCGCGGTCGTCCGGCGTGACCGGGAACGGCGGCACGATCAGCTCGGCCTGGTTGGGCAGGTCGAACGGCGAAGAGAGCGACACCATTTCGGCGTCCTCCGGAATGCCGTTGTCGATGGCCAGCGACTGGAAATCGCCGCCGCCGGTCAACGTGGCGGAGGTCATCACCACCGAATCCACTTCATCCCACAGCAGCTTGCGCAGCACGTGCGCGGCCGACACCGGCGAGCCGTGCAGTACCAGGTCGCCTTCGCGCGTGGCGGTGATCCAGCGCGCCATCGGCGGTGCGCCGTCCTTGTCTTCGCGGCGCCAGGCCTGCCACAGGTTGTACTGGCTTTCGATCATTTCCAGCGCCATGCCGAGGTTGCGCTGCAGGCGCTCGCGGGCGGGGTCATCCTGCTTGCCCTTGGCGACCTGGGCGTTGGCCGCGTGCGCCCAGTTGAACAGGCTGCGGGTGTCGTCGGCCAGCGCTTCGATCGGCTCGCGCCAGGCCTCGGGCAGCCGCCCGTTGGCCGCGCGCCACATCGGTTCTTCGTCCGCCGGGGCCGGCATCCACAAGGCTTCGACGTGGTCGCGGAAGGCGCGCAGCTGCTTGGCCACGTTGCTGGCGACCTCGATGGCCTCGTTCGGCAGCAGGTTGCCCAGGCGGTCCTTGTCCACCGCACGGTATGCACCGGCGATCAGGATCTGCAGCCGCCCGACGCGCTTGGCCATGTCATCCAGCGCCAGGCTGGCCGCGCCCTGGTCGATGGCCACGTTGCCGATGTGGTGGCCTTCGTCGAGCACCAGCAGCATCTCCGAAGGTGCGGCGATCAGCGGCTGGTTGTTCTCACTTTCGCCGATGGACAGCGCTGACAGCAGCAGTGCGTGATTGGTGACCACGATCTGCGCATCGCGCACGGTGTTGCGCGAACGCAGCACCGCGCACTGCGCCGAATACGCACAACGCCGTCCGGCACACGCAGAGGCCGGCGTGGTGATGCGGCCGCGCAGCCCCGGGCTGATGGTTTCCGGCGCGTTGTCGATGTCACCGTCCCAGCTGCCGAAGGTGAAGGCCACCGTCAGCCGCGCGGCGATGTCCATTTCAATCGGCGCCAGCGGCCGGTCGTACAGCGGCTGTTCGTCTTCGAACATGCCGCCCTGCGAGGCCTCGCCCTGCGCTTCGGCGGCGTTGCGCGTGCACAGGTAGCGGGTGCGGCCCTTGGCCAGCGCCACGGTGGCTTCCAGCCCGGTGGCCTTGAGGAAGTTCGGGATATCGCGCTCGACCAGCTGCGACTGCAACGCCACGGTGCCGGTGCTGATCACCAGCTTCTTCTTGGTGGCGATGGCGATCGGCACGCCGGCGGTGAGGTAACCCAGGCTCTTGCCGACGCCGGTCGGTGCTTCAACCACGCCCACGCCACCGCTCTTGGCCAGCGCACGCGACACCACGCCGATCATCTGGCTCTGCGAGCGGCGGGTGGCAAAGCCGGGGGTGTTGGCCTGCAGCGTGGTGTACGCCTTGCGGATTGCATCCTTCAAGGCGTCGTCAAGCATGCGCGGCACGGCGACAGGTTCGGTCACGCCAGGATTACCGGTACGGGATCAGGCTGCGTATTGTCGCATGCCGGGCCGGTCCGCCCGGGCCCCGACGCTGAACCTGTCAGGCCGCTGCGGAGCGGTCCCTGCGCTGCCGCAGGGACCCGTGCAGGGTCAGGCCGGGCGCGGCACGCCACCGCGCAGGGCACGGGTGAGCGCCCAGACCACCAGCACCAGCCCGAACGCTTCGATCAGCGACAGCACGAAGTGGACGACACCGAAGATCATGTTCATCCCGGAAATGGACTCGTAGCGGCCCATGCTGACCAGCACCATCGGCAGCATCGAGGCCAGCAGGCCGACCACGGTGGTCACCGCCAGCAGCAGCAACCCGGCCAGCGCACCGCTGCGCACCGGCCCGCGCGGCACGTCCATCACCCAGACCACGCCGATGGTCAGCGCGATCAACACCGGCAGGCGCACGCCTACCAGGCTCAACACGGTCATCAACAGGTCGGTGCCCTGCATGCTCATTCCTCTCCGGTGAGGCGGCGGTTGCCACGCAGCCCGGCGTACACCGCATCGGTGTCCGGGCGCACTTCGTGCCACTGCTGGAAGCTTTCGGCGGCCTGTTCGACCAGCATGCCCAGGCCATCGACGGTGTTGCGGCATTCGGCCGCACGCGCCCACGCCAGGAAGGCGATGGCGGCGTCGCCGTAGTTGAGGTCCACCGCGGTGGTCATGCTGTTGACCAGCGACAGCGGCAGCTTGAACGATGCGCTGGGGTCGCGGCCGGCCGAGGTCGCGTTGACGATCAGTTCGAAGTCGCCCAGGTCGTGCAGGTCGTCCCAGTAGCGGCTCAGCGCGCGGCCGGGCTCGCCCATCGCATCGATCAGCTCATCGGCGCGTTCCGGCGTACGGTTGACCACGACCAGTTCGCGGATGCCGGCATCCAGCAGCGACGGGGCCACCGAGCGTGCCGAACCACCGGCGCCCAGCAGCAGCACGCGGCGACCACGCAGGTCCTGGCCGTGGCGATCGGTGAGGTCACGCACCAGCCCGGCGCCGTCGGTGGTGTCGCCGTGCCAGCGGTCGCCCTTGCGCAGCAGCGTGTTGACCGAGCCGGCGCGGGTGGCGCGCGCGGTGCGCGTGGTGCACAGCGCGTAGGCGGCTTCCTTGTGCGGCAGGGTGACATTGGCACCGCGGCCGCCTTCGGCAGCGAAGGCTTCCAGCGCGGCGAGGAAGCCGTCCGGCGTGGCGTCGATGGCACGGTAGTCCACCGCGATGCCTTCCTGCCGGCCGAATGCGGCGTGGATGTCCGGCGACAGGGAGTGGGCGATGGGGTGGCCAAAGACAGCGTAGCGATCGGTCATGGAATCCTCGGATGGTTCGAAGGGGACGCCCTACACTGGACGTCCCTGTACTGCCTGGACCTGGACGATGCGATCTGCCCTGCCCCTGCTGGTTGTGGCCGCCAGTTTACTCTGCGCCCCCGTGGCGATGGCGTTGAATGAATTCGGCATCGAAGCATGGGCGTGGTCTCGACCAAGGCCGGGGAAGGCCGCGCCAGCCTGCGCCCGGATGGCCAGCGCATCGTGTTCGCCAGTGACCGCGGCGGCGGCAGCGGAGGCTGGGACCTGTGGCAGGCCGAGCTGCACGACGGCCGCTGGCAGGCACCGCAGCCACTGGCGCTGAACAGCGCGGCCGATGACCTGGACCCGTACTTCAGCCACGACGGGCGCTGGCTGCTGTTCGCCTCCGACCGCGATGGGACGATGGCGCTGTATCGGGTGGCCATCGACGCGGACGGGCGATTTGGCGCAGCCGAGCGCTGGCAGGAGACCGGCGTGCAGGCGGCCGAGCGCGGCGCGGCGCTGAGCGCGGACGGGCAGCGCTTGCTGTTCGCGCGACAGGCCGGCAAGGGGCGCGGCTGGGACCTGCAGGTGGCGACGCTACGCGCCGGTGTGCGCGGCCCGGCGGTCGCGCTGGACGCGTTGAACAGTGCGGCCGACGAAACCGACGGCGATTGGCTGGGGAATGAAGGTGGAGTGGTGTTCACCCGTGCCGGCGAGGGCACGGCCCAGCTGTGGCGCAGCGACTGCGCGTGGACCGCGACCGGCCTGCAGCCGGTGGCGCTGTCGTTCAATACCGCCGACGGAATGACCCGTGCGCCGGTGATCGACGCGGCCAAGCCGGGTGAACTGCTGTTGGCCAGCAGCAGCGCACGCGCGCCCCGGGCGGGGGGGAGCGATGTGTACCGGATGATGGCGCCACGGGGGGTGGCCGTAGCCGGGTGTGGGGGCTGACGGCGGACGCGGAAGCGTGACGACCAACGTTCGTCACCCACCAACGGCGGACGGCCAGCGGCCGTCCCTGCCAGGCGATGCGGGCGGCCTGCGGCCGTCTCTACCGGTCGAGCAGTCTGGCGCGCGCCTGTTCGTACTCTGCTTCGCTGATGCGGCCGTCGTCCTTGCGCTGGTTCAACGCCGCCAGTTCGGCCTGCACCGCTTCAGGCAGCTGCAGTTCGCGTGACACGCGTGCGGCGGCCGACGGCAGTTCCGGTGCACGCCGTTTTTCGCGGAACGCTGCCAGCGCCAGCCAGACGATCAGCGCGCCGAACACCACCACCCCGATGATCCAGATCATCCAGTGGCCAACGCCCAGGATTTCCATGGTTCCGTTCTCCTCGTGCACAAGCCGCTATTGTCAGCGCTCGTGCAGCCAGCGCGCCACCTGCGGCGCGAAATAGGTCAGCACGCCGTCGGCGCCAGCGCGCTTGAAGCACATCAGCGACTCCATCACGCAGGCACGTTCGTCCAGCCAGCCATTGGCCGCGGCTGCCTTCAGCATCGCGTACTCGCCGCTCACCTGGTAGGCGAAGGTCGGGACGCCGAAGGTTTCCTTGACCCGTCGCACCACGTCCAGGTACGGCATTCCCGGCTTGACCATCACCATGTCCGCGCCTTCTTCCAGGTCCAGCGCGATCTCGCGCAGGGCCTCGTCACCGTTGGCTGGATCCATCTGGTAGGTCTTCTTGTCGGCCTTGCCGAGGCTGCCGGCACTGCCCACCGCATCGCGGAATGGGCCGTAGAAGGCCGAAGCGTACTTGGCCGAGTACGCCATGATGCGGGTATTGATGAAGCCGGCCTCGTCCAGCCCGCGGCGGATGGCGCCGATGCGCCCGTCCATCATGTCCGACGGCGAAATGACATCCACGCCGGCCCGTGCGTGCGACACCGACTGCTTCACCAGCGCTGCGACGGTGATGTCGTTGAGCACGTACCCGGTGTCATCGATGATGCCGTCCTGGCCGTGGGTGGTGTACGGATCCAGCGCCACGTCGGTCATCACGCCCAGCGTCGGGAAGCGTTCCTTCAACGCGCGCACCGCACGCTGCGCCAGGCCATCGTCGGCCCATGCGGCTTCGGCATCCAGCGACTTCAATGCCGGGTCGATCACCGGGAAGATGTCGATGACCGGGATGCCCAGCTCCACCGCCGCCTCGCCGACCTTCAGCAGCTCTTCGATGGACAGGCGCTCCACGCCCGGCATCGAGGGAATCGCGGTGCGGCCGGCATGTTCGTGCACGAACACCGGATGGATCAGGTCGTCCACGGTCAGCGTGTTTTCGCGCATCATCCGGCGCGAGAAGTCATCGCGGCGCATGCGGCGGGGGCGGTACAGGGGGTGCGACATGGGGGGCTCCGTCAAGGCATCGGGTCACTGCAGGCGATAGTCGCGCGGCAGCAGGGGGTCGGGTAGCGGGCGCTGGCCCAGCGCGTCCAGCTGGTCGATTTCTATCGTCCGCACCATCGCATCCAGCGGCAGGTCGTTGGGCTCGGTGCCGAAGGGGTCTTCCATCTCTTCGCCCAGCTGGTCCAGGCCGAAGAAGGCATACGCGAGCACCGCCGACAGCACCGGCGTGGCCCAGCCCAGTGAACTGGCCAAACCGAACGGCAGCAGCACGCAGAACAACCATGCACAGCGGTGCAGCAGCAGGGTGTAGGCGAACGGCAGCGGGGTGGCGAGGATGCGCTCGCAGCCGGCCTGGATCGACGACAGCGCATGCAGGCGCTCTTCGAACTGCGCATACAGGATCGGCGCGAGGCGGCCGTCGCGCAGCGGCACCGCCAGTTCGGCGGCGATCATCGACAGCAGCGCATCCAGCGCATTGCGGCGGTCGTCGAGCAGGACACGCTGATCGGCCTCCAGCCATTCGCGTGCCGCCTGCGCTTCATCCGCCCCGCGCAGGCGCGCGGCCAGACCGTGGGCGAAGGCAATGGCGAGGTGCCCGATACGCGCGCGCCGCGGCGCATCGTCGGGCAACAGCTGCTGCACCTGGCGCGCCAGCGAGCGCGATTCGAAAATGAGCTGGCCCCACAGCTTGCGGCCTTCCCACCAGCGTTCGTGGCAGGCGTTGTTGCGGAAACTGAGGAAGATCGACAACACCAGGCCGAGCAGCGCGAACGGCGCGGAAGACACCCGTTCGATGCCCGGCACGTTGCCCAGTTCCACCACCGCGGACACGGCGATGGCCAGCAGCAGGATTGCCAGCACCTTGGGCGCCACCGCCGGAACGATGGAACCGCGCAGGATGTACAGCAGCTGCCAGCCGTGCGGGCGTGGACGGATGATCATGGGGCGTCGGGAGCGTTGCGCGCCGGTCTGGCGCTGGGCAGGGCCGGACGGGCCTCGGGCTGGTCATTGTACGCCCGCGCCAGCGGCCTCCCGGCCCGCCTGCGACCGACGGTCGCACCGCGACCTCAGACGATGCCGCCGCCCAGCCCCAGGCGGAAGATGCCGACCACGATGACGATGCCGTTGAGGATCAGTCCGGTCCAGGCCCGGCCGCGCTTGCTGGGATGGGTGAACAGGATGCCGATCGCTGCGATCAGCGCGCCCACCGCGGCGAACGGGATCAGGAACCAGTTGCCCCAGCCGAGCAGCGGCACCAGCGCGACCACCATCCATACCAGTGCCACGATGCCCCACAACAGACTGATCAGTCCCATACGCCCTCCTCGCCGATGGATTGGGGCCCACCATAGCCGTTCGCGTGGGCGTCGGATAGGCCCGCATGGGCTTGCCGCCGCGCTCACCGCCGCGGTGCTAGCGTGCCTGCAGGGTCCCGGCGTTGGGGCCGATTCAGATCGATGGACCGATGATCCGCTGCCTACCTACAGGGGTTCGAGCCATGAAGACGACCACCACATTCCGCTGGACCGCCGCTGCCGCCGTGCTGCTGCTCGTGGCCGGCTGTGCCAGCACCTCACGGGTGATGCTGGGCCAGGCCCGCGCGCCCATCGATCCGGCGCAGGTACAGGTGTATTCCACCCCGCCGGCCGGTTCGGTGGAGATCGCCCAGCTGGAATCGTCCAGCGCGGTGGGCTTCGGCACGCAGGGCCAGACCGATGCGGCCGTGGCCCGCCTGAAGCGTGATGCCGCCGCGCTGGGCGCCAACGGCGTGATCCTGATGGGCGTGGGCTCCAGCGGCTCGCCGGTGGGCATGTCGGTGGGTGCCGGCAGTTACGGTTCGCACGTCGGTGGGGGCCTTGGCATCGGCATCCCGACCACCCAGCGCAAGGCGGCCGGCGTGGCGATCTGGGTGCCCAACCCACAGCCCGTCCCGCGCCTGCCGGCCCAGCAGATTCCCGCACGCTGAACAAAAATGGGGACGGGGGGATTAAGTCGTTTTCAGCCGTAAACGGGCCAGAACCGACTTAATCCCCTCCGTCCCCTTTTTAGTGGGTCAGCGATACTTCGGAATGAAGACTTCGTTGACCGCCTTGGCCAGCTGGTCCGGCGGCAGCAGGCCCTGGTCCAGCAGGAAGTTGTTGAAGGCCTTGCGGTCGAACTTCGCGCCGAGTGCCAGTTCGGTCTGCATGCGCAGTTCGAGGATGCGGGTGTAGCCGTAGAAGTAGCTGCCGGCCTGGCCGGGCATGCGCACGGTGTAGCGGTCCAGTTCCTGGGTGGCCATCGCCTTGGACAGGCTCACTTCGTCGATCAGCACGCGTTCGGCGTCGGCGCGTTCGATCAACCCCAGGTTGAGCATCGGGTCGAGCATCGCGCGCGCGGCACGCAGCAGGCGGAACTGCAGCGCGATCAGCTGGCCGTCCAGCGGCTCGTAGGGCACCATTTCCGCTTCGGCATACAGCGCCCAGCCTTCGACGTTGACCGAATTGAACGCGAACATCGTGCGCGCCAGCGAGACGCCGCGCTCGACCATCGCGGTGAACTGCAGTTCGTGGCCGGGACGGCCTTCATGCGCGCTCAGCGTCCACGCCGCCGAACCAAAGTTGAAGTCGTCGTACTGCGCGCCTTCGCCGGCCGCCGGGTTGCCCAGCGGCAGCACGAAGGTGCCCTGCTGCCCGGTGTTGTTGACCAGCGGCGCCGGCAGGAAATGCGGCGCCGGACTGGCCGCGCTTTCCGCTGCCGAACCCAGGCGCATCTGCATCGCTCGCTGCGGCACGTCGACGATCTGGTGTTCGTGGATCAGCGGGTCGATCGCATCGATGACCTTGCGGTAGTGGCCTTCCAGCTGGTCGTTGGCGATGGTTTCCTTCTTCAGCGCGCGGATCACCGCGACCGGATCGGTCGGATCGCTGACCTTCAGGCCCTTGGCCTGCACCACCAGCGGCGCCAGCTGGCGCATCGCCGAACGGGTTTCCATGAACTCCAGCTGGGCGCGCTGCATCAGCAGCTTCGGGTCGATGTCGATGCCGACCTGCTTGAGCTGGTAGGCATACACCGGCGCCGGCAGGCGGGTGTCTTCGCGCGCTTTCGGCAGCACCGTGCTGCGCGTCCATGCGGCGTAGTCCTTCAGCTGCCCGGCGAGGGTCTTCATGGCCTCGTCCGCACCGGTCACCTTGTACTTCTGCAGCAGCGATTCGATGCCGCTGATGTAGGTTTCCACATTGTCCAGCGACTGCTGCACTTCGATCCTGGTCGGCTGCAGCAACGCGCTGTTGGACAGGCGTTCTTCATAACGCTGGCGGGCCAGCGTGGTCAGCGGCGTACCACCCGGCTGCAGGCCCGCATAGGCCTTCAGGCGATCCACGGCCTTGGCGCGGCGCTCGGCCGGCACCTGGTCGGACAGCAGCAGGTTGAGGCCGCTGAAGACGGTCTGCGGCGCATCGCTCCACGGCAGGAAGTACTGCTCGCCCAGCGTGCTGCCTTCGATGCTTTCGGTAGCCGCGCCGATCATGATCTCCAGGTCCTGGCGGACGTTGGGATCCTTCTCGCTGGCCAGCTTGGCCTGCAGCTCACCGCGTGCCTTGGTCATCGCCTCGCGGTAGCGCCTGGCATTGTCCGGGCCGAGGTCGGCGACCTTGTCGTCGTAGCCGGGCACGCCGAAGAAGCCGGTGCTTTCCGGCTGGAACGGGCCCTGTGCATCCAGCAGGATCTGCGCCAGCTGGTTGCTGCGCGCCACCCAGGCCGGGGCGGCGACGGGCTTCTTGGACGCCGCGGCCGGGGCCGCATGGGCCGGGGCGGTGGACAGCAGCGGGGCGGCGCCCAAAGCGAGGCCAATGGCAAGGACAAGCGGCTTCATCACACACTCCAGGATGCGGGCAATGCCAGCACCCTACGCATTCACGACCGGGGCGGCAATGCGCCGGAGGTCACGGCCGCAAGCACCGGCTCATACCCGCAGCGCGGGCGGCGCATCCTCGCAGGCATCGTCGCCCGCTTCGGCACGACACTGTTGCAGCGCGCATTCGCCAGCGGCCTCGGCATCGTCCAGCGCGCTCAGGTCGAAGGTCGCCTCGTCCTCGCCCAGCACATACATCACCGGGTAGTCCCAGGCATCGTCCACGCGCACGCCCCGCACGAACAGGGTGCCTTCGCCGCGCGGGCCCTGCACGCCGACCACCAGCCCGACTTCATGCCGCCCGTCGACGTGGGTGCGCATGCTGCCGTATGGCAGGCGCTCGGGCTGCAGGGGCTCGCCGAAGGCGCTGGCCACCTCGATGCTACAGCCGGCCCGGCGCAGCGCTTCGCGCATCGGCGCGCTGTCATGTGCCCTCTCGCTCCAGCGCAGCAGGGCCCAGCCGATGCAGCCCCCCATCACGGCCAAGCCAGCCAGCACGCCCAGCGGGAGTGCCCAGCGCCAGTGGCGAGACCATCCGCCACGTGCAGCGTGCGGAGGAAGCGGCGGCGGTGGTTGCATCAACGGGCTCCTTGCCAACAGCGGGGTCACGCGATCAGGGCTTCAGGCAGCGACCCAAGAAGTCTTCTGCTACACGATAACGATGCAGCGCATCGGCGCCGGACAGGCCGTGCTTGGCACCCGGATAGGTCATCAGCTCGAACGGCTGGCCGCGCTTCTGCAGCGCGCTCATCAGCACCGTGGAATTGCTGAACAGCACGTTGTCGTCGGCCATGCCGTGGATCAGCAGCAGCCGCGAACGCAGGCCCTCGATGTGGGTCAGCACGCGTGCTTCGGTGTAGCCGGCTTCGTTGCGCGCCGGCAGGTCCATGTAGCGTTCGGTGTAGTGGGTGTCATACAGGCCCCAGTCGGTCACCGGCGCCCCGGCCACGCCGCAGGCATAGCGGTTGGAGGCCTTGGCCAGCAGCATCAGGGTCATGTAGCCGCCGTTGGACCAGCCCTGCACCCCGATCCGCGCCGGGTCCACCCACGGCTGCTTCTGCAGCCACTCCACGCCGCGCAGCTGGTCGGCAACTTCCACGGTGCCCTGCTTGCCATACAGCGCGCCGCCGAAGTCGCGGCCGCGACGCGGGGTGCCGCGGTTGTCCAGGGAAAACACCACGTAGCCCTGCTGCGCAAGGTACTGGTTGAACAGATGGTCGCCGCGGCCCGGCCAGGCGTTGGTGACGGTCTGCGAGGCAGGACCACCGTAGACGTACACCGCGACCGGATAGCGCTTGCCGGCATCGAAGCCGGCCGGCTTGATCACGCTGTAGTTCAGCGGCGTGCGGCCGTCGGCGGCGGTCAGCGTGCCGAACTCCACCGGCAGCTGCGCGTCTTTGTAGCGTGCGTAGGGATGGGCCGGATCGGCCAGGTTGTTCTCTACCAGGGTGGCGATCTTCTCGCCGCTGGCGCGGAACAGTTCGATCTGTGGCGGCGTGCGGGTGTTGGACCAGCTGTCCACGTAGACGCTGGCGTTGCGCGCGAAACTGGCGCTGTGCATGCCCGGGGACTGCGACAGTCGCTTCGGCGCGCCGCCCTGCAGCGGCACGCTGTAGATCTGGCTTTCGCGCGCCGATTCCATGCCCGCGCGGAAGAACACCAGCCCGGCTTTTTCATCCACCGCCAGCAGCTCATCCACCGGCCACTCGCCGTGGGTCAATGCGTGCGCCTTGCCGGCCTTGTCGATGCGGTACAGATGTTCGAAGCCGCTGCGTTCGGAGGACCACAGCAGGCTGCCGTCATCGAGGAAACGCAGGCTGTTGTGCAACGGCACCCAGGTGCTGCTGGTTTCGCGGGCGAGCACGCGCTGGCGGCCGTCGGCCAGCGTGGTTTCCACCAGCTCCAGCTGGCGCTGGTCGCGGCTCTGCCGCTGGAAGCTGAGGTGCTGCGGATCGCGCCAGTCGACGCGCGCCAGGTAGATGTCCGCCTCCTTGCCGAGGTCGATCCAGCGCGGCTGTGCATCCAGCGCCGGCGCGATCACGCCCAGTTGCACGCGCACGTTGGCATCGCCGGCGGCCGGGTAGCGCTGTTCGATCACATCGGTGCGATCCGGGTAGACCTCGTAACGCTTCTGCACCGGCACCGGGCTTTCGTCGATGCGGGCAAAGGCGATCGCCGAATCATCCGGCGCCCACCAGTAACCGGTGTGGCGGTCCATTTCCTCGTCCGCCACGAACTCGGCCACGCCGTTGCCGATGGTCGCGCTGCCGTCGCCGGTCAGCTGGCGCTGCTGGCCGCTGGCCAGGTCGATCACCCACAGGTTGCGGGCGCGGATGAAGCTGACGAAGCCGCCGCGCGGGGACAGCTTGGCATCGGTGGCGAAGCCCTCGCCATGGGTGAGCTGGCGCACGGCGGCCGCGCCCTGCTTGCCCAGGTCGTACAGATACAGTTCGCCACCGAGCGGGAACAGCAGAGTGCGCGCATCCGGCGACCACTGGTAATCCACGATGCCGGTCATGGCCGCGATGCGCTGGCGCTCGCGGCGTGCCTTTTCTTCATCGCTCAGCGTTTCGGTGCCGGGCAGCACCACCTTGGAATCCACCAGCAGGCGGGTCTGCGCGCTGGCGATATCGTAGGTCCACAGGTCCAGCTGGTTGCGGTCGCTGTCCTTGCCGCGCAGGAAACTGACCTGCGATCCATCGGGCGCCACCTTGGGTTTCATCAGCGTCGGGCCGGACAGCGGCAACGCGCCGGTGATCGCTTCCAGGGTGAGTTTTTCAGCGTGGGCAGTGGTGGTGGTGGCGAGCATCAGGGCAAGGGCAGCAAACAGGTGGCGCATGAAAGGTTCCGGTATACGGCTGCCCCAATCCTAACCCGGCGCCGCCGCATGCGCGGAAGCACCGGCCAGGGTCCGCCGTCAGCGCTTGCCGAACAGGTGCCTGCGCTCCTCTTCGCTGAGCGGCTTGCCGGCATCCGGATTGACCTGCTGGCGCAGCGCGTAGGCGCGTTGGGTGGCCGGCCGCGCAGCGATTGCCTGGTGCCAGCGCTGCAGGTTCGGGAACGCGGCGAAGTCCGGCGGCAGCTTGTCGTAGGCCCCGATCCACGGGTAGCTCGCCATGTCGGCGATGCTGTACGCGCTGCCGGCCAGCCATTCGTGCTCGGCCAGGCGCTTGTCCATCACCCCGTGCAGGCGGGTCACTTCATTGCCGTAGCGTTCGATGGCATACGGAATCTTCTCCGGCGCATACACGTTGAAATGGCCCATCTGCCCGCTCATCGGGCCCAGCCCGGCCATCTGCCAGAACAGCCACTCCAGGGTTTCCACGCGCTCGCGCGGGTCGCTGGACAGGAACTTTCCGGTTTTTTCGGCCAGGTACAACAGGATCGCACCGGACTCGAACACGCTCAGCGGCGCGCCACCACTGGCCGGGGTCGGGTCGACGATCGCCGGCATCTTGTTGTTGGGCGATATGGCCAGGAACTCCGGCTTGAACTGGTCGCCGGTGCCGATGTTGACCGGATGGATGCGGTACTCCAGCCCGGCTTCTTCCAGGAACAGGGTTACCTTGTGGCCATTCGGGGTGGGCCAGTAATACAGATCGATCATGGCGGGTCACTCAGCGGGGATGTGCTGCGAGTGTAGTAGGTGGACCGGCTTGGCACTGTCTCATTGGACCAGTACTCTGCGCCCTCTCCTGCAACGCAGCATGCCGTCCATGACCCCTCAGCACCGCCCCAATCCTCTGTCCACCCTGATCTTCGCCTCGCGCTGGCTGCAGCTGCCGCTGTACCTGGGCCTGATCGTCGCCCAGGGCGTCTACGTTTACCTGTTCGGCAAGGAGCTGTGGCACCTGATCATGGACGCCAGCAGCCTGGGCGAACAGCAGATCATGCTGATCGTGCTGGGGCTGATCGACGTGGTGATGATCTCCAACCTGCTGGTGATGGTGATCGTCGGTGGCTATGAAACCTTCGTCTCGCGGCTGCGCCTGGAAGGCCACCCGGACCAGCCGGAATGGCTGAGCCACGTCAACGCCAGCGTGCTGAAGGTGAAGCTGGCGCTGTCGATCATCGGTATTTCCTCGATCCACCTGCTGAAGACCTTCATCGCCGCCGGTGCGCTGGATGGCCTGCCGCTGTGCCCGCCGGAACTGATGAACGCCGCTGCCTCGGCCGCCAATGCCGGCGCCGCCAAGTGCGCCACGCTGACCTCCACCGGGGTGTTGTGGCAGACCATCATCCACGCCGTATTCATCCTGTCGGCGATCGGCATCGCCTGGACCGACAAGCTGATGAACAGCGGCAACGGTGGGTCCCGCGACGCGCATTGACCGACCGGCAGGGGCGGCGCGGCTGCCCCTGCCCCTTCACCCGCGCGGGATGCTAGATTGCACTGCTGACAGTATCTGCCTACGGCGTCGGGAAACGCCGCAGGCTCGTGCCTGGGACCATTGCCAGGTCTTTCGTATCGTCGTATTCAAGGGGGAAACAGGATGTCGTACGTCAGGAAATCCGTCATTGTCCGTGCGCGCCTGCTGGCGCCCGCCGTCCTGCTGATCGGCCTTGCCGCCTGTTCAGGCAAGGACGAAACCGCCGCACCCGCCGCCGATGCAAAGCCTGCGGCCGCCTCGCCGGCCGCCACCGCGCCTGCCGCCGAACCGGCCGTGTCCAGCAAGGTGCAGGCGATGGGCAGCGAAGAGCTGCGCGAATCGGCCAGCCAGGCGCTGCGCGACAACCGCATGTACGCCCCCGCCGGCGACAACGCCATCGAGTACTACCTGGCCCTGCGTGACAAGACCCCGGACGATGCGTCGGTGAAGAGCGCGCTGACCGACCTGCTGCCGTACACGCTGATCGCCGCCGAGCAGAACATGGCGCGCGAGGATTTCGAGGAAGGCCAGCGCCTGATCGCGCTGATCGAAAAAGTGGACCCGAAGGCGCCGGCACTGCCGCGCCTGAAGCAGGGCATCACCCGCGGCGTGGAAGTGGCCGCGCTGCGCACCACCGAAGAGACCGAGCGGGTCAAGCGCGAAGCCGAAGCCAAGACCAAGCAGCTGGCCGAACAGCAGAAGCTGGCCGAGCAGCGCACCCGCGAGGCCGCCGCGGCCCAGCAGATCGCCGCGCAGCAGGCAGCTGCCGCGCCCGCAGCCGCCGCGCCCGCCCCGGCCGCACAGGATGCCGAACGCCAGGCCGCCGCCCGCCGTGAAGCCGAACAGCGCCAGCAGCAGGCCGCCGCGCAGGCCGCCGCGGCTGCCGCCGCACGCCAGACCGCAGCGCCGAGCCTGCGTCCGGTCAGCACGCCGGCGCCGCGCTACCCTGCCGACGCGCTGCGTTCGAATACCTCCGGCGAAGTGCTGGTGGAAATCACCGTCGGTACCGACGGCTCGGTCACCAACGCCCGCGTGCTGCGCGCCACGCCGGCCCGCACCTTCGACCGCGAAGCGCTGGCCGCCGTGAAGCGCTGGCGCTTCGAGCCGGTCGCCGCACCGGTCACCACTCGCCGCACGCTGGCCTTCAGCCCCGGCGGCTGAAAAAAGGGGACGGAGGGGATTAAGTCGTAATCCCCCCCTCCTGGTGCAGCGCGTGCCATGCCGCGATGGCATGGTACGCGTTGGCCTGATGGCATCAGGCAGCAGCGACCCGCACGCTGGATTTCCGCCCTGCCGTGGAGACCCGCGCCATGCCCCGCCGCGCCCGCCTGCTGTTGCCCGGCCTGCCTTTCCACGTCGTCCAGCGCGGCGTCAACAAAGGCGCGATCTTTGCCGATGACGTCGATCGCGACCACTTCCTGCGCGTGCTGCACAAGGCATTCGTCAAACATGACGTCGCCCTGCATGCCTATGTGCTGATGGACAACCACGTGCATCTGCTGGCCACGCCGGTGCTCCCCTGCGGCCTGGCGTCTGCGATGCGTGCGCTCGGGACTGCGTATGTGCAGGCGTTCAACCAGCGCCACGGGCGCTCCGGCCCGCTCTGGCAGGGCCGCTACCATTCCAGCCTGGTCGACAACGACGCCTATCTGCTGGCGGTGCACCGCTACATCGAACTCAACCCGGTGCGTGCCGGCCTGGTGTCTTCGCCGGAGCAGGCACGTTGGTCCAGCGTGCACGGCACCCTTGGCCTGCGTCGGGATCCCCTGCTGACCCCGCATTCCGCACTGCTGATGCTGGGCACGACGCCCGCCAGACGCAGCGCCCGCTACCGCGCCTTCCTGCAGGACCGCCGTGCTGCCGACAGGGAGTCCGCAGGCATCAGGGAACACGGCAGGACGCAGTGCCCGCTTGGCAGCGCCCGGTTCCTGCAGATGCTGGCTGAGACAGTGGGCCGGCCGGTGACCCCACGTGCACCGGGGCGTCCGCGCAAGACGGGCGACGAGACATCATGAGGGGACGGGGGCCAAGCCGAAAACGACTTAATCCCCTCCGTCCCCTTTTTTGTCAGCCGGAGATCGCGAGGCGTTCCTGGCGATAGCGATGGATCGCGGCGTACCACAGCAGGGCGGCCAGGCCGAGGTTGGCGCCGAGGTAGATCACCCAGATGGTCGGGCTGATGTGCTCGTGGCGGATCACCTTCAACAGCATCTGGTTCTGCGACAGGAACGGGATGGCGTACTGCCACACCACGCTCTTCAGCGGATACACCAGCAGCGCGTAGCTGGGCAGCATCGGCAGCAGCATCAGCCAGGTCATGTGGCTCTGGGCTTCCTTCATGCTCTTGGACGCGGCCGACAGGAAGGTCAGCAGCGAAGTGCCGATCAGCAGCATCGGCAGCATCACCAGCAGCATCTGCAGCATCGAACCCAGGCCCATGTTGAGCTGGCGGCCGACGCTGCTGTCCGACAGCTGCGCGCTGATCTTGAACGCCACCAGGGTCAGCACCAGCGAGGCGATGCCCACCGCGCAGGCGGCAGCGATCTTGCCGCTGACGATCGCGCTGCGCTTGGCCGGGGTGGCCAGCAGCGGTTCCAGCGACTGCCGTTCGCGCTCGCCGGCGGTGGTGTCCATCACCAGGTAGGCACCGCCCAGGAACGAGGTGATGGTCAGCAGCAGCGGCAGCAGCATCGACAGCATCATGCCCTGCTTGGCCTCGGCCGAGGCCAGGTCCTGGGTCGCCACGTCCAGCGGACGGGCGACCTGCGCATCAATGCCGCGTGCCATCAACCGCAACGAACCGACCTGGCCGTTGTAGGTCTGCAGGGCCGCCTTCAACCGTGCGGTGGGCACGTCGGCGGCGCGCCGGGTGCTGTCCTGCAGGATTTCCACCAGCGCCGGCCGGCCGTCGCGCCAGCGTTCGTCGAAGGCCTCGCTGATGCGCAGTGCCACGTCGATGCGCTGGTCACTGATCGCCTGGTTGAGGTCCTTCGGGGCGGGGGTCGCGTTGAGGCCCTGCGCGGCCAGGAAGCGCACCAGGTTGGGTGCGTTTTCCGCGCCGATGGTCGGGATTTCCAGCGGCTGTTCGATCTGCGACTTGACCCGGCTTTCGGCCAGCTTGCCCATGCCCAGGATCAGGATCGGATACAGCAGCGGCCCCATCAGCAGGGTCAGCGCCAGGGTGCGGCGGTCACGCGAGAGGTCGCGCAGTTCCTTGCGCATCACGGTGAACAACGTGGACATGATGCTCATGCGTGCAGGCCCTCTTCGGTGCCGATCAGTTTGACGAAGGCGTCTTCGAGGTTGCTCTCGCCGGCCTGCTCGCGCAGTTCATCGGCGCTGCCGGCGGCCATCACCGTGCCCTTGGCGACGATCACGATGTGGTCACACAGCGCGGCGACCTCCTGCATGATGTGGCTGGAGAAGATCACGCAGCGGCCTTCGTCACGCAGGCCATGCAGGAAGCGGCGCATGGCGCGGGTGGTCATCACGTCCAGGCCGTTGGTCGGCTCGTCCAGGATCACGTTGCGCGGGTCATGTACCAGCGCGCGGGCGATGGCGGTCTTGGTGCGCTGGCCCTGCGAAAAGCCATCGGTCTGCCGGTCCAGGATGTCGGCCATGTCCAGCGCGCGCGACAGCGCCTCGGTGCGCTGGGCGATGGTCCCGGCGTCCAGCCCGTGCAGCTCGCCGAAGTAGGCGATGTTCTCGCGGGCGGTAAGCCGCTTGTAGACGCCACGCGCATCAGGCAGCACGCCCAGCCGGCGGCGTACTTCGGTGGCGTCGACGTTCGCGTCGATGCCATCCACGGTGACCCGGCCCTGGTCCGGGCTCATCAGCGTGTACAGCATGCGCATGGTGGTGGTCTTGCCAGCGCCGTTCGGTCCGAGCAGGCCGGTGATGCGGCCATCCTCGGCACGGAAGCTGACGTCCTGCACCGCCTGGATGCGCCCGGTCTTGGTGTTGAATGCCTTGTGCAGGCCCTCTGCGACGATCATGGTTCCCATCCGTTGAACGAGGTGAACGCCGGCACGTGGCTCAGCGAATCCAGGCAGCCGGCATCCACTGCCTTGGCGTCTGCGGTGTCGATGTACTGGCCCAGCACGCGCGGCATGCAGCCGGCATTGATGGTGCCGTGGCCCTGTCCGCGGGCGACGATGTGGCGGCCATTGGGCAGGCCCTTCAGCACCTGCTCGGCGTAACGCGGCGGGGTCACCGGATCCAGTTCACCGGACAGCAGCAGTACCGGCAGCTCGCTCTTCAGCGGCGTGGCGGCGTCGGCGGCGGCCGTGTCGTGCGGCCACACCGCGCAGGCGGAAAAGAACATCTGCGCCACGTGCGGGCCCAGCAGGCGGTCGCTCTGCGGGGCCGGCTGGAAGCGCGGTGCATCTTCGCTGCAGATCACCGACCACTGCATGCCCCGGCTGATCTGCAGGTCCATCGCACGCGATGCGTTGCGGGTCAGCGCCGCGAGCGGGCCGTAACGTCCCTGCGCGGCTTCATCCAGCACAACCGGCAGCAGCGAGGACAACTCGGGAATGTAGGAGAAGGCAAAGATCAGCCCCAGCACGTCGTCCGGCTTGAGCACGTCCTGGCGCGCCTGCGCGGTGGCCGGATCACGGTAGTCGACGGTCACCGGCGCGGCGGCCAGGGTGTCCAGCACGCTGCGCAGCTGGGTACGGGTATTGACCGGGAAACGCTTGGCGCAGGCCGCATCCTTGATGCACTGCGCGGACTGCAGGATGATCGCGTCTTCGAAGGTGTTGGCGAAGTCACCGCCGACCACCAGATCGTTCGGCACCACCCCGTCGATCACCACGCTGCGCACGTGCTGCGGATAGCGCGCGACATAGCGCTGGGCGACGCGGGTTCCGTAGGAACCGCCGACCAGGTTGAGCTGCCCGGCACCGAGCGCCTTGCGCACGGCATCCAGGTCATCGATGGCCTGCGAGGTGGTGTAGAAACGGGGATCCGCACGGCCTTCCAGCGACTTGGCGCACTGGGCGGCGTAGCCCTGGACATACGCTTCGGTCGGATCGGCGTGCTCATCCATCGGCAGCTCCTTGCCGTCGGGGCCGAGGCAGCTCAGCGGATTGGAACCGCCGGTGCCGCGCTGGTCGATCAGGAAGATGTCGCGCTGCTTGCGCACCTGGCGCAGCGCGGTGCTGACCTGCAGCGCCACGTCGCTGGCCGCCTGGCCGGGGCCGCCGGCCAGGAAAAACACCGGATCCGGCAGGCCGCTGCCCCCGTTGTCCGCATCCAGCCAGGCAATGCGCAGGTCGATCTTCCGGCCTTCCGGCGCGGCGGGGTTTTCCGGCACGCTGAAGGTGCCGCACAACGCTTCGACATTCGCCGCAGCGACCGCGCCGGTCAGCGTGCAGGGCTTGAATTCGATCTGCCCGTAATGGCGCCCGCTGGCCCCGCCTTCGCTTGCCGAAGGTGGCGCACTGCACGCAGCACACAGGACACTGGCCAACAGCCCGGCCAGTTTCAGGTGGTTTCTGGACATCTTCCTTGCTTCCCCTTGCTGATGGTCATGCGACAAGGACGGAGCCCCGGCGCGGATGTGACCAAGTTACACCGAAGGGCGGCAATGCCGCGATGGGGGACGGCGTCGAACGGCAGGCCCGACGGCACGTCCCTTCGCCTAGGTGGCGGCGACGCGTTCATAGCCCTCACCAACGAGCCACAGCGCGATCTCGTCTTCGGTGTAGCGGGCGAGACGTTCGAAGCCGTTTCCAAATGCGAAGGCGCGGTCCTGCGCGCGTTCGATATCGCCCAGCACGTAGCGCACGCGCTGGTCCGGCGTGCGGTCGAACTGCAGGCTTCCGCGCTGCCCATGCGGGTCCACGTAGTGCAGCAGGCCCTCATGCAAGCTGAAGCAGGCAGCACACCCTGCCAGGCTGGCAGGCGCGGTATCGAGGTCATCGGAGGCCGGCGTTGCTTCGGTGCCGCGTCCTGCGGCGGCCGCGATACCCGGGTCCGGCACCCGGAGCATGCCGCCCGCTTCGAGTTGCGTGGCCAACGCCTCCAGGCTGTACACATGGTCCGCCTGCAGCCCGAAGCGACGGGCGAACGCCGGGGCGGCCGGGGCCGGGCAGTGAAGGATCGCCGACCCGCTTTGGCCGGTTGGCGGGCAGCCAGGGCGCAGCACGCCGGTCACCCGCTCATCATCAGCGTAGACCAGGCTTTCGCCGCTGACCGCAAAGCTGTTGGCGTAGAGCTCCAACGCGGGATGATCCGCGGTGGGCGGTATCACCACGGGGTTGATGAACCCGAGTGTGCGGTCGTACGGCAGGCGGTCATGCGGCGGCGTCCATGACAGCTGCTCTTCCTCGCATACCCAGAGGTTGCCGGCCGGTTCCGGAACCACGCGAAGCAGCGCGTCGGGGTCAGCGTGCCGGCTGGCGGGGCCCGGGTCGTAACGCAGGCCGCTCGCGTCCTGCAGGACGTTCAACAGCCCCCCCAGGTCGGCCGCACCAATGGTCCAGTCACGGCGTACGTCCCTGACACTCACGCCACCGTCCGCATCCACCGCCACATCCACCACCCCCGCCGCGATGCCGGGCGTTCCGGCCTCTTCGTTGGCGACCAGATAGGCAATGAACAGGTGCCGCGTGCCGCCGATATCCACGTGCTCCATGAGGCGGAAGGTATTACGCAGCAACGACATGGGGTGCTCGGCCAGCGAGGTGCCGATGGGACCGTCCAGCATCGCGACCGTGATCACCGCATACACCCGATGGGAGCCGATCACCGCCGGCTGCGGCGGATGCGCGGAAGTGGCGTGCACGGGATGCCGGAGAATCTGCATGGCGGACGTGCGCAGGGCCTTGGGGATCCGCTCCCGGATCGGATGGGCGATGGTGAGCGCCCCCCTGCCGGGAAGCACGGCGCCGGGAAACCTGAAGGTATTGGTGAAGCGCTCCCGGGCCCCGGGATGGATGCAGTATCGGGCCAGCGCGCTCTGTCCACGCAGCGCGCGCAGTTGGCTGCTCGTCTGGCGGACATCGTGGAACCGCATGCAGTGGGGTGCGGCCACGGCAGGTGGATCCACCGCGCGCGGCACGGCCGGCGCCGCCGATGCCGCGCGCGCTGTTCCGGTCCCAGGCCGCGCCCGCGGAGGGGCAAGGGTCGTCTGCGTGGGCGTGGAATGCGCGGCGCCGTCCCTGCGTCGGTCTTCCAGATCGGGCGCCTTGAAGACTGCACTTGAGGAATGGGACAACGGACCCGTCATCGATTCCCGAGCGCCATCGGCATTGGCGGCCTGCGCATGCCCGGCCATGGCGCCGCTGTTGCTGGCCGCTCCACGGATCTGGAACGCGCCGCTTTCTCTACGTGCGGGCAGCCCGCTGGCGACGTCGTCGGCGGCGGCGGCAGGATCCAGCTTGCGGCTCCTGCTGATCGTGATGCCGGCGCGCTGCCGTGGCCGGGCCGGGCGCGCGGGGGGCTTGGGCCTGGCCGGGCGCGCGGGCGCGCCTTGGCCTCCTGCACTCCTGGCAGACACCAGGGGGAACATGCCGAAGCCGCCCCGATCGGCGCGATCAGGCGGATGCGGACCGAAGGCGGCGAGCACGGCAGCCTGGTCGCCGGCCATCAAGGCGCCTGGCGACCCCCGTGCCGCCGCGATGCATGCGCCGCTGGCACAGGCATCCCGCACCGCCGATCGCGGGCGGTGATGAAGGGCGTCGAGCACACCGGACAGCATCCGGATGCCCCTGAGCGAGACCAGCACGGCGCGCTGTGGCAGCGAAAGCGGCGCGTCGCCCACAGGCTCGCGCGACTGGGTGGCCCACGCGGCGGCCGCGATGAGCAGCACCGTCGCCTGCTGCGTGGCACAGGCCTCGCGTGATCGCGGCGACGCCTCGATCAGCGCTTCGCCCACTGCGCTGAGTACGAGCGTGCCTGGAACACCGCAAACGGCCTGCATGACATCCCCGCGACGCGCAGCGGCGACGGCACGCCCCAGCTGCAGGGCATCATGCACCCAGGCGACGCCGGGAAGTTGCTGGTCTGCCCAGCGCACGGCATGGATCGCGACGATCTGCCGACCCCAGTCGACAAGCTCGCGTGACAGCGCCACCGGCAGGATCGATCGGAGCACGCCGTGCGCTGACGGCGCGTTGCTTATCCCGATCGGGCGCAGGCGGGGAGTCGGAATCAGCCGGCCAATCTGCGCCATGACGTTGACGCTGCCGGCCGTGCCGCAGGGCGGATGCTGGGCGGTGTGCATGCAGGGCGCCTGATCGGGGCGGCCATTCTCATCCGGCAACCGGCAGGGCGACTTGCAGATTCCGCGCGGACACAGCGCGCAGCGTGCACGGACGTGCGCCTTACAATGAACCTTCCTGCCCCTGGAAACCGCCGCCATCAGCCAGCCGATGTCCATCGACCGGATCAGCCTGACCACGCTGCGGCTGTTCGTGGCCGTGGCCGAGGAAGGCTCGCTGACCCGTGCGGCCGAGCGCGAAGCGATCGCCACCTCCGCCGCCAGCCGTCGCCTGAATGACCTGGAGAGCGGGCTGGATGTCGCGCTGTTCACCCGCAACTCGCGCGGCATGCAGCTGACCCTCGCCGGCGAGAGCCTGCTGCAGCACGCGCGGCGCATGCTGCTGGCCGCTTCGGCGCTGTCATCGGAACTGCTGGAATACCGTCGCGGCATCCGCGGGCACATCCGCATGCTGGCCAACCTGTCGGCCATCGTGGCCTACCTCCCCGAAGAACTGGAGCAGTTCTTCCTGACCCATCCGGACCTGCGCATCGAGCTGGAAGAACGCCCCACCGGCGGCGTGGTGCGCGGCATCCAGGAAGGCTGGGCGGAAATCGGCGTGTGTTCCGGCGATGGCGAACTGGGCGAACTGACCGCCGTGACCTTCCGCCGCGACCGGCTGGTGATGCTGATGCGGCCGGACCATCCGCTGGCCGGCAGCGGACCGCTGGCGTTCGCCGATACGCTGCCCTTCGACCAGATCGCGCTGCATGCGGAGAGCTCGATCTTCACCCGTTCGCAGATGGCCGCGCGCGATGCCGCCCGGCCGCTGCGGCGGCGCATCCACGTCCCCGGCTTCGATGCGATCTGCCGCACCGTGCAGGCCGGGCTGGGCATCGGCGTGGTGCCGGAGCCGGTGTTCGCGCTGTTCGGGCGGGCCATGCAACTGCATGTGGAAGCGCTGACCGACGCCTGGGCCCAGCGCGAGCTGAAACTGGTCTGGCGCGGTGACCGTCCGCTGTCCACCGCCGCCCAGCAGCTGGTCGATCACCTTCGACTAAAGGCGTAGGCGTTCGCGTTTCGCGAACGGTTTTTCGTCAGAAAGGCATGGCGTTACCTGATGATTGCGACCTACCCTGCCGATCTAGTCCTGGGAGGGTAGAAGATGTCCGGTCCATTGCACGGCATCCGCGTTGTTGAATTCGGAACACTGATCGCGGCCCCGTTTGCCGCGCGGCTGTTCGCCGAGTTCGGCGCCGAGGTGATCAAGATCGAATCGCCCGAGGGCGGCGACCCGCTGCGCAAGTGGCGCAAGCTGCATGGCGATACGTCGCTGTGGTGGTCGCTGCAGGCGCGCAACAAGAAGTCGGTGGCGTTGGACCTGAAATCCGCCGAGGGCGCCGAGGCGGCGCGCCAACTGGCCGCCAGCGCCGATGTGGTGATCGAGAATTTCCGTCCCGGCGGCCTGGAAAAGCTGGGCCTGGGCTGGGACGTGCTGTCCGCGCTGAATCCGGACCTGGTCATGGTGCGCATCTCCGGCTACGGCCAGGATGGCCCGTACCGCGACCGCCCCGGCTTCGGTGCGATCGGCGAGGCGATGGGCGGCATCCGCTACACCACCGGTGACCCGAGCACGCCGCCGGCACGCGTGGGTATCAGCCTGGGCGACTCGCTGGCCTCGCTGCATGGGGTGATGGGCGCGCTGATGGCGCTGCTGCGGGTCAAGACTGGCCAGGGCGGCGGCCAGGTAGTGGACGTGTCGCTGGTGGAGAGCGTGTTCAACCTGATGGAAAGCCTGGTGCCCGAACACGCGATGTTCGGCACGGTGCGCGAGCGCACCGGCGGCGCACTGCCGGGGATCAGCCCCTCCAACACCTACCCCACCGCCGATGGCGGCTTCGTGGTGATCGCCGGCAACAGTGATCCGATCTTCCGTCGCCTGATGCGCGCGATCGGCCGCGCCGACCTGGCCGATGATGCCGCGCTGGCGACCAATCCGGGCCGGGTACTGCGCAATGCCGAACTGGACGCGGCCATCACCCACTGGACCAGCGGGCTGCACATCGATGCGGTGCTGGCCGCGCTGGATGCCGCCGACGTGCCCGCCGGGCGCATCTACTCGGCCGCCGACATCGTCGCCGATCCGCACTACCGGGCACGCGGCATGCTGCTGGAAACCACCCTGCCCGACGGCCAGCCGGTCACCCTGCCGGGCATCGTGCCGAAGCTGTCGGCCACGCCGGGCCAGATGCACTGGACCGGTCCGGCCCTGGGCGAACACACCGACCAGGTGCTGGCCACGCTGGGCATGACCGCAGCGGCCATCGCCACCGCCAGCGGTCGCACCGGAGACGCCGCATGAACACCGTCCGTCCCTTGGTCGTGCAGGAAGTCTGCCTGCGTGATGGCCTGCAGATCGAACCGGTCTTCGTTGCCACCGCCGACAAGATCCGCCTGGCCGATGCGTTCAGCGCACTCGGCTTTGCGCGGATCGAAGTCAGCAGCTTCGTCTCACCCAAGGCAGTGCCGGCGCTGGCCGATGCCGCCGAGGTGTTCGCCGGCATGCAGCGCGCGCCGGGCACGGTGTACGTAGCGCTGGTGCCGAACCTGAAAGGCGCCGAGCGTGCGCTGGCCGCCGGTGCGGGTGAACTGAACCTGGTGATGTCGGCCGGGCAGACCCACAACCTGGCCAACATGCGCATGACCACCGACGAAAGCTTCGAGGGCTTTGCGCGGATCGCCGCGCTGCCACGTGGCGACGTGCTGCTCAACGGCAGCGTGGCGACCGCGTTTGGCTGCCCCTTCGAGGGCGCGCAGCCGGTCGCCAAGGTGCTCGACCTGGTCCGCCGTTACCTGGACCTGGGCTGCACCGGGATCACCCTGGCCGACACCACCGGCATGGCCAATCCGCGCCAGGTCGCCGCGCTGGTGGAGCAGGCGTTGCCGCTGGTCGGCGCCGATGCGCTGACCCTGCATTTCCACAACACGCGCGGGCTGGGCCTGGCCAACGTGGTGGCTGCCTATGATGCCGGGGCGCAGCGTTTCGATGCCGCGCTGGGCGGCCTCGGCGGGTGCCCGTTCGCTCCCGGTGCCTCCGGCAACATCTGCACCGAAGACCTGGTGGCGATGTGCGAAGAGATGGGCATCCCGACCGGGTTGGACCTGCCTGCGCTGATCGCCCTGTCGCGCGGACTGCCGGCGCTGGTCGGCCATGAGACCGCCGGCCAGGTCGCCAAGGCCGGCCGGGTCGCCGACCTGCATCCCGCACCGCCCGGGCTGCGCGCCGCGTAAGCCTTCCGTCCTTCATCGCGCAGGGCATCGCCCTGCGAAATCAACAACGCTTCATTCCTGGGAGGGAATCATGCACGAGTGGTTTGTGCTGGCGAACGCTCTGTTCGCCATTCTGTTGATCGTCCTGTTGATCATCTATTTCAAGGTCAACCCGATGATCGCGCTGATCGCCGGCCCGCTGTACCTGGGGCTGTCGTCCGGGCTCGGCTTCGGCCCCACCATCGAGGCCATCACCGATGGCTTCGGCGACCTGATGGGGAAGATCGGCCTGCTGATCGGCTTCGGCGTGATGATCGGTGCGTTCCTGCACCGCATGGGCGCCTTCCAGCAGGTGGTGCGGCTGCTGGTGCGCACGTTCAAGCCGACGCAGATGCCGTATGCGTTCGCCACCATCCTGACCTCGATCTTCCCGCCGATCTATACCGATGTGCTGCTGCTGATGTCCGCGCCGCTGGCCCGTGCCACGGCCAAGCGCATCGGTGGCGACGCACTGCCGAAGATGGCCGGTGCGGTGGGCGTGGGCATCTACCTGGCACTGACCATGGTGGTGCCGGGCGTGGCGGCGCTGGCGCTGTCGGCGGTGCTGGACGTGGAGCTGGGCACGATGCTGCTGGTCGGCCTGGCGATCGCGATCCCGACCGTGTTCCTGACCCTGTGGGGCTTCCATTTCCTGCTGCGTCGCGGCTTCTGGAATCCGGAAACCGACGAACTCCCTGATGACCAGGCACCGGCGGTGGTTGCCGCCGAGATCAAGGACGAGGACAACGCGGTGCCGCTGAAGCTGTCGCTGCTGCCGATCATCGTGCCGCTGCTGATGATCGCCACCGGCGCATTGGACCGTGCACTGGGGCTGGACATCCCGGCGCTGGCCGCGGTGGGCAACTCGACCTTCGCGCTGTTCTGCGGCCTGGTGCTGGCCTTCGTGATCGCCCGCTTCACCGTGCCCGCGCACGACCGCAGTGGCGCGGTGACCGATGCGTTCAAGGAAAGCGGACAGATCCTGCTGCTGACCGGCGTGGCCGGTTCGCTGTCGGCGGTGGTCGCCACCACCGGGCTGGGCGACATCCTGTCCGGTTACTTCAGCGCCAACGCGGCCGCGCCGCTGCTGCTTGTGTGGGTCGTGGCCGCCATCCTGCACATCGCCATCGGCTCGGTGTCGGCCTCGGCGATCACCGCCGCCAGCATGCTGGCCCCGGCGCTGCATTCGCTGGATGTGCCGCCGGTGCTGGTGGCGTTGGCCGCAGGCTCCGGCTCGCTGTTCCTGGTGCATGTCACCAGCAACACGTTCTGGCTGATGCAGACCACCTTCGGCATGACCCTGCGCGGCACGCTGAAGACGCTGAGCCTGCCGGTGTCGCTGGCCTCGGTGGTGTCGCTGCTGCTGATCCTGGCAGCCAGCGCGATCTTCTGACCGATCCTTTTTCCTACTTGTGTACGGCGGAGGGGCCGGACTCATGAACATCACACGCAATGCGATCCTGATCGCCTTCGGACTGGCCAGTGCCCCTGCACTGGCCGCCGATGGCGAAGGCTTCCTGGCCGGTGCCAGCGCGGACCTGACCGCGACCAACTTCTATTACAACCGCGATTTCCGCAGCGGCAGCGGCCAGGGCAAGCGCGAAGAATGGGCGCAGGGCTTCGTGCTGGATGCGCGCAGCGGCTATACGCCGGGCGTGGTCGGCTTCGGCATCGATGTACTGGGATTGGCCGACTTCAAGCTGGATGGCCTGCCATCGGAAGTGGGCACCGGCATCCTGCCTTATGACGAGGACGGTGCGCGCTCGGCTTTCGGCCGCATCGCGCTGACCGGCAAGGCCAAGGCGGGTCCGGCTGAACTGCGCGTCGGCAGCCACATCGCCTCGGACCTGGTGCTGAAATCCAACACCAGCCGGCTGCTGCCGCAGACCTTCGAAGGCGCGTCGCTGGGCGCGGCATGGGATAACGGCGTGGAACTCGGCTATGCACGCTACGACCGTTCCTGGTACCGCGACGGCACCGAGCGGGTGGACCTGACCATCACCAACAAGGACCGCCGTTTCAGTGGCACGCCCGATGCCGATGGCTTCGAGCTGGTCACCGCGTCATGGGCGCCGGATGACCGTTTCACGTTGCATTACGAGCACGGCGAACTGCGTGACCTGTATCGCCAGCAGGTGGCGTCGGTGGCGTTCAAGCAGCCGCTGGAACGCGGCAAGCTGAGTACGGAAGTGCGCTATTACGTGTCCGATGACGTGGGTCCCGCGCTGGCCGGGGTGGTCGACAACCGGGCGTTGAACGCCCTGGTGGCCTGGCAGGTCGCCGGGCAGGAGTTCGCGGTGATGTGGCAGGACATGAACGGTGACACCGCGATGCCGTTCGTCGGTGGCACGGACGGGAATGTCTTCAACTGGACGTTCATCAACGACTTCATGGAACGCGATGAGCGCAGCTGGCAGTTGCGTTACCAGCTGGACGGCAAGCAGATCAACCTGCCGGGCCTGAAGTTCCTGGTGCGTTACGTGAAGGGTGACAACGCGCGCCCGGCCACGTTCAGCGGCGAGGGCCGGCAGTGGCAGCGGGATGTTGAAGTCGGCTACACGTTCCAGAGCGAAGCGTTGAAGCACTTGTCGGTGCGCTGGCGCAACGGCTTCTTCCGTTCCAACTACCAGCGCGATGCCGAAGAGAACCGCGTGATGGTGGTGTATGACGTACCGCTGTGGGCGGGCCAGGGCTGAAAGCGCGGAGCAACGTCAACGTCAACGTCAACGTCAAGAGCGTGCAGGGCTGGTGGTTGGCGGGACGGGGTGGGTTGGCGGGGGACGGCAGGAGCCGCTCCTGCGGGCCTCGTTTCGCGCCATCCATGGCGCGGGACCACGCCATCGCATTCGCGCTGTCGCTCCCACGCTTTGCTGCGCAAACCGCGGGCCCCCTCTCACCAGCACCCACACCCCGCCGCTTCGCGGCCGCCCCTTACTCAGGGGCTCCCTCCACCCGTCCCCGGTGCTCTGGTAGCACCGAAGGCAGCGGCAGGAGCCGCTGCCAACGTCGCTTGCGACGGCCCGCAGGGTGCCGGTCAGGACGACCGGCATACCCATGGTCTGCGGATGGTGGGGGAATGGGGTCTGATGGATTCCGCCGACCATGGGTCGGCGCTACCGCTTTTTCATTCTTTTTCTACGCGGGGGGCGGCGCCGGAACCTGTCAGGGGGCCGGGCGGGGAGGCTGTGCGGGGGCGTCGAGCGCCATGGATGGCGCGAAACGAGGCCCGCATGGATGCGGTTTTTGCCGTCCCCCGCACAGCCTCCCCGCCCGGCCCACCCCCAGATACAACAACGCCACCCGCGAGGGGGTCCCACCCATTCGACCAGCCTACTTGCTGGAAACGTACTTCTCGCGGCGGATCTGCGGATTGCCGAGCCCGGCCAGCTTCAGCGCATCCACGCAGGCATCCACCATGTCCGGGTTGCCGCACAGGTAGGCGATGTCCGTGGCGGCATCCGGCGCAAGATCGGCCAGCTGCTGCTGCACGTAACCATGGCGGACGTCCGGCCCGGGATCGGCGGGCAGCTCGCGCGACAGGCACGGGATATAGCGGAAGTTCGGCTGCGACGCGGCAAACGCTTCGAAATCCTCGCTGTACAGCAGCTCGGCCGGGCTCCGGGCGCCCTGCAGCAGGACCACCTGGACGCCGCGTTCGGCCATGGCGGTGGCCAGCAGGGGCAGCATCGAGCGGTACGGGGTAACCCCGGTGCCGGTGGCGATCAGCAGATAGCGGCCATTGTGGTCGCCCGGCTGCAGGCAGAACCGGCCATACGGGCCGCTGGCGCTGAGCTGGCCGCCGATGTCCAGGCCTTCGAACAGCGCCGTGGCGGCACCGCCGGGCACGAAACTGACCGCGATATCCACCGCCTCGCCCGGCCCCAGCGCATGGTCGTGGAGGGTCGCCAGCGAGTAGCTGCGCTTGGTTTCGGTGCCGTCGGCGTACTGGAAATGGACCTGGATGAACTGGCCGGGCTGGAAATCCAGCGGCTGGCCGTCGTCGCGGAGGAACTGGTAATGGCCTACGGTCGGCGCCAGCATGCGGCGGTCGACCAGCTTCATGGGAAATTGGACTGGCACGGCAGTGGGAACAGTGTGTAGCCGGGGCAAGCCCGTGGGGGGATCTATAATAGCCCTCCCTGCACTCCTCCATGCGCCACCCGCAGGCGCAAAGGCTTTCCGCTTGGCTTCCCTGAACAACAGCGCGCCCGCCCTGCGCGTGCGCGACCTGCGCAAGACCTATGACAACGGCACCGTTGCCCTGAAGGGCGTCTCGCTGGAAGTCGCCCCGGGCGATTTCTTCGCCCTGCTGGGGCCCAACGGCGCGGGCAAGTCGACCCTGATCGGCATCGTCAGCTCGCTGGTGAACCTCAGCGACGGCCAGGTGGAGGTGTTCGGCACCGATCTGGTGGGTGAACGCAGCGCCTCCATGCGGCTGATCGGCCTGGTGCCGCAGGAGATCAACTTCAACCTGTTCGAGAAGCCCTTCGACATCCTGGTCAACTACGCCGGCTTCTATGGCGTGGACCGCGCCGAGGCGGAAAAGCGCGCCGAGGAAGAGCTCAAGCGCGCCCACCTGTGGGAGAAGGCGCAGGTGATGAGCCGCACCCTGTCCGGCGGCATGAAGCGCCGGCTGATGATCGCCCGGGCGATGATGACCCGGCCGCGCCTGCTGATCCTGGATGAACCGACCGCCGGCGTGGACATCGAGATCCGCCGCGACATGTGGCGGGTGCTGAAGGAGATCAACACCGCCGGCACCACCATCATCCTCACCACGCATTACCTGGAAGAGGCCGAACACCTGTGCCGCAACCTGGCCATCATCAACCACGGCCAGATCGTCACCCAGGGCCCGATGCGTGAACTGCTGGCCAAGCTGGACGTGGAGGGCTTCCTGTTCGACATCGACGGCACCCTGCCCGCCGAGCTGCCGCAGATCGAGGGCGCCACGCTGATCGCCACCGACGGGCACACGCTGGACGTGGACATGCCGCGCGCGATGGACCTCAACCGTGTATTCGCCGCACTCAACGCCTCGGGTATCCGCGTGCGTTCGATGCGGACCAAGAGCAACCGCCTGGAGGAGCTGTTCGTGCGCCTCACCGGCACCCCGGAGAACGTGGCATGAGCAGCACCCCGACCCCCGTCCTGACCGATGGCCAGCGCAACCGCATCGCCCTGGCGACCGTGGTGCGCCGCGAAGTGGCGCGCATCCTGCGCATCTGGGGCCAGACCCTGGTGCCGCCGGCGATCACCATGACCCTGTACTTCCTGATCTTCGGCGGACTGATCGGTTCGCGCGTCGGTGAGATGGGCGGCTACAGCTACATGCAGTTCATCGTGCCGGGCCTGGTGATGATGAGCGTGATCCAGAACAGCTACGGCAACATCAGTTCCTCGTTCTTCGGCGCCAAGTTCGGGCGCCACGTGGAGGAACTGCTGGTCAGCCCGATGCCGAACTGGGTGATCCTGTGGGGCTACGTGGCCGGCGCGGTGCTGCGCGGCCTGATGGTGGGCGTGATCGTGCTGATCATCGCCATGTTCTTCACCCCGGTGCGCATCCCGCATCCGCTGGTGACGCTGACCACGGTGCTGCTGGGCGCGACGATCTTCTCGCTGGCCGGCTTCATCAACGCGGTCTACGCGAAGAAGTTCGATGACGTGGCGATCGTGCCGACCTTCATCCTGACCCCGCTGACCTACCTGGGCGGCGTGTTTTATTCGGTGAAGCTGCTGCCGGGCTGGGCTGAAGCCGCAACCCACGCCAACCCGATCTTCTACATGGTCAACGCCTTCCGCTACGGCCTGCTGGGCACCAGCGACGTACCGCTGTGGGTGGCCTATGCGCTGATGCTGGGCTTCGTGGTGGCGCTGACTTTCGTGGCACTGTGGCTGCTGCGCCGTGGCGTCGGCCTGCGCAGCTGAGGGAAGACGCCGGGCCTGCGGCCCGGCACCCTGCCTTGCAGGCAAGTACAACGTCAAAGGCAACTGCGGCTGGGATGTGGGCCGGGTGGGGGGCAGGGAATTGCGGGGGACGCCGTAAACCCCTCCCTGGGGGCTTGGTCGCCGCATCCATGCGGCTCACACCCCCGCACTCCCCTGCCCCCCACCCCCCGACACACCCCGGTGGCCACGAGATGGCAGAGCAAGGGCGCCTTGCCAAGGCTAGGCTTGGCCAAGGCATGAGCTTTGGCTTTGTTTTTTGCTTTTGCTCTTTTTTTTATTTTCTTTTGTGGCGGGAACACGCGCGGACTGTCCGGGGGGCGTGCGGGTGGGGGGTGCGGGGCCTTGAGCGGCAGGAGCCGCGAAGAGCTACATGGACGTACTTGCGCGTGCCCCGCGCCCCCCACCCGCACGACCCAGCCCGATACCCCTACCGACCAGCACGCCCAGCACGACGGCCCCGACACGCGCGAAACAGGCACAATCCCCACAGCGATTCCTGACAACGTGGTGAGACTGCAATGCGCATCCTGATCCTCGGCGCCGGCGGTACCGGTGGCTACTTCGGCGGACGCCTGGCCCAGGCCGGCGTGGACGTCACCTTCCTGGTGCGCCCCGCCCGTGCGGCGCAGCTGCAGCGCGATGGCCTGGTCATCCACAGCCCGCTCGGCGACGCCGCTTTCCCGGTGCAGCAGGTCACCGCCGATGCACTGCCGGCGCTGGTCGCCGGGCACCCGTTCGACCTGGTCCTGCTGAGCTGCAAGGCCTACGACCTGGACAGTTCCATCGAGGCCATCGCGCCGGCGGTGGGACCGCGAACCAGCGTGCTGCCGATCCTCAACGGACTGCGCCACTATGCCGCGCTGGATGCACGCTTCGGCCGCGACGCGGTGATGGGCGGACTGTGCTTCATCAGCGCGACCAAGGCCGAAGACGGATCCGTGCAGCACCTGGCCAAGCCAGCCCGGCTGACCTTCGGCGAGCGCGATGACGTCGGTCTCAGCGCCCGTGTGCTGGCCTTCGCCGCCGCCTGCGTGCAGGGCGGCGTGGACCACACCGCCAGCGAAAAGATCGGACAGGAACAGTGGGTGAAGTACACCTTCCTGACCGCGCTTGCGGCCGCCACCTGCCTGCGTCGCGCCGATATCGGCAGCATCGTGGCCGCGCCGGGGGGCGAGGATTTCCTGCGCGCGCTGTACGCCGAATGCGTGGCGGTGGCCGAAGCCACCGGTGAACCCATCCCGGAGCCGGCGCAGGAGACCGCGCTGGCCGCGCTGACCCAGCCGGGCTCGGCACTGAAGGCGTCGATGCTGCGCGACCTGGAAGCCGGGCAGCAGGTCGAAGCAGACCACATCGTCGGTGACATGCTGGCGCGTGCGCGCAGCTTCGGCCAGCAGGCTCCGCTGCTGGCACAGGCCTACGACGCCCTGCAGGCCTACCAGGCGCAGCGCGCGGGCTGAGCATCGTGGCAGACCTGCCGAAGCGGATCTTCATCCTGGGGCTTGGCTACAGCGGCCAGGCCATTGCCCGCCGCCTGCTGGCGCTGGGCGTGACGGTGGACGGCACGGTGCGGGAGCCGGCGGCACACGCCATCGACGGCCTGGCGCGCCACCGACTTGCCAGCGACCAGCCCGTCGATGCCACGCTGCTGGAGGCCCTCGGCCGCGCCGATGCCGTGCTGTGCACGGTGCCGCCCGATGCCGACGGCGATCCGGCCATGCGCCTGGTACGTGCCGCACTGGCCAGCAGCAGGTCGCTGCGCTGGGTCGGGTATCTGTCGTCCACGGCAGTCTACGCAGGCCGCGACGGTGGCTGGGTCGACGAAGCCTCGCTGGCCGATGGCAGCTCGCCGTCGGCGCTGCAGCGGCTGCATGCCGAACGGCAGTGGCAGGCGCTGGCCAGCGAACGGGGCATCGACTCGGCGGTGTTCCGGCTGCCGGGTCTGTACGGGCGGGGTCGCAACGCGCTGGTGCAGTTGGCTGCCGGACGTGCCCGCCATGTGGTACGTCCCGGGCTGGTCTTCAACCGGCTGCATGTGCAGGACCTGGCCGATGTGGTGGTCGCGGCCCTGCAGCACCCACGGCCTGCCGCACGGTATCTGCCCGCCGACGACGAACCGGCCCCGCCGCAGCAGGTGTTGGCCTATGCCGCGCAGCTGGGCGGATATGCGCTGCCGACGCAGCAGCAGTGGGACGATCCGGCGGTCAGCCCGTCGCTGCGGCGGTTCTACGAGGGCAACAAACGCATCAACAGCCGCGGCACGCGCGCGATGCTGCAGTGGCAGCCGCGCTTTCCGAGCTACCGCGAGGGACTGCAGGATGCGTGGGAACACGGGGATGGGCAGCGCTTGCCCGCAGGGGCGTGACGACCAACGGTCGTCACCCACCAGAATCAGCGGTCGTCACCCACCAGAACCGCCGGTGGTCACCCACGGGCCTGCCGGGATCAGCCCGGCAGTCGGAAGAATGCGCGCGCAGCGGCGGTGGTGGTGGCCGCCGCGACGTCGGTCGCTTCACCGCGGTCGCGGGCCAGCTCTTCCACGATATGCGCCAGGTACATCGGCTCATTGCGGCGGTCCTTGGGCATCGGCTTCAGCGAGCGCGGCAGCAGGTACGGCGCGTCGGTTTCGATCATCAGGCGGTTCGCCGGGATGTGCTTGACCAGCTCGCGCAGGTGCGCGCCGCGGCGCTCGTCGCACAGCCAGCCGGTGATGCCGATGTACCAGTCCTGGTCCAGGTAATCGAACATTTCCTGGCGTTCACCGGTGAAGCAATGCACCACCGCCGCGCCGATGCGGCCCTCGAAGTTCTTCATCTGCGCCATGAAATCGGCGTGCGCGTCGCGCTGGTGCAGGAACAGCGGCTTGCGCGCACCGTCGGCAGCGGTGACCTCGGACGCCAACTGCAGCTGGCGCTCGAACGCACGGTGCTGCGCAGGGCGCGGCGAGAAATCGCGGAAATAATCCAGCCCGCACTCGCCCACCGCGACCACTTCCGGGTGCGCATGCAGCGCGCGCATTTCCGCGTCGCATTCGTCGGTGTAGTCCACCGCATGGTGCGGGTGGACGCCGGCGGTGGCATACAGGAAGCCGGGGTGCTGGCGCGCCAGCTGCAGCGCCAACGGTGAATGTTCGCGGCTGGCGCCGGTGATCACCATCTGCGCCACGCCGGCATCGCGCGCACGCGCCAGCACGGCATCGCGATCGCGGTCGAAGGAGTCGTGGGTGAGGTTGGCGCCGATATCGATCAATTGCATGGTCATCGCAGTGGGGAACGCCGGCTCATTGTACCTGCCGGCCCCATGGCCCCTTATCCTTGTGCGATGAGCACCCCGCACTTCCCGATTTCCGCGCTGCTGCCGCAGGTCAAGGACAGCCTCGACCAGCACCGGCGACTGGTCCTTGAAGCCCCGCCGGGCGCCGGCAAGACCACCCAGGTACCGCTGGCGCTGCTGCATGCGCCGTGGCTTACCGGGCAGAAGATCATCCTGCTGGAACCGCGCCGGGTCGCCGCGCGCACTGCCGCCCAGTTCATGGCACGGCAGCTGGGCGAGGAGGTCGGCGACACCGTGGGCTACCGCATCCGCTTCGAGAACAAGGTCTCTGCGCGCACCCGCGTGGAGGTGGTCACCGAGGGCATCCTGACCCGCATGCTGCAGGACGATCCGATGCTGGAGGGCATCGGTGCGATCGTGTTCGATGAGTTCCACGAGCGCCACCTCAGCGGCGATCTCGGCCTGGCGCTGGCGCTGGACGTGCAGGCGCAGCTGCGCGACGACCTGCGCCTGGTGGTGATGTCGGCGACGCTGGACGGCGAGCGGCTGGCGCGCTTGCTTGATGCGCCGCGCCTGTCCAGCGAGGGCCGCAGTTTCCCGGTGGAGGTCTCGCACTTCCCCGCCCGCCGCGACGAAGCCCTCGAGCTGCAGGTGCGCCGCGCGGTGCAGCAGGCGCTGGCCACCCATCCCGGTGACGTGCTGGTGTTCCTGCCCGGGCAACGCGAGATCCAGCGTGTGCTGGCGGGCCTGCAGGACACCGTGGATGCGGCCACCGAGGTGCTGCCGCTGCATGGCGAGCTGCCGGTGGAACAGCAGGGGCGCGTGCTGCAGCCTGCGGCCGATGGCCGCCGCCGCGTGGTGCTGGCCACCAACGTGGCCGAATCATCGGTCACCCTGCCCGGGGTACGCGTGGTGATCGACAGCGGGCTGGCGCGGGAGCCGCAGTACGACCCCAACAGCGGCTTCACCCGGCTGGACGTGGTGGCCGTGGCGCAGGCGTCGGCCGACCAGCGCGCCGGGCGTGCCGGCCGCGTGGCAGCCGGTTGGGCATGGCGCCTGTGGCCGCAATCACAGCGGCTCGAGCCGCAACGCCGGGCGGAAATCGAACAGGTCGAATTGACCGGGCTGGCCCTGGAACTGGCGGCGTGGGGCAGCAGTGACCTGCGCTTCGTGGACGCGCCACCGGCCGGGCCACTGGCCGCCGCGCGTGAGCTGCTGCAGCGCCTGGGCGCGTTGTCACCCACCCATGCGATCACCGCACAGGGCAGGCGGATGCTGGCGATCGGCACCCATCCGCGGCTGGCGGCAATGCTGCTGGCCGCAACCGCCGGCACCGAGCAGGCGTTGGCGGCCGATGTCGCCGCCCTGCTGGAAGCGCGTGATCCGCTGCGCCAGGGCGGCGACGCGCTGGCACCCCGCTGGCGCGCGCTGGCGGCGTTCCGGAGTGGCCGCGCGCCGCATGAGGCGAACCGCGGCGGATTGGCCGCCATCGATGCAGCAGCGCGACAGTGGCGGCGACGCCTGCGCTGTGACGCCGCGCCGCCGTCGAGCATCGAAGCGCACCAGCTGGGTGACCTGCTGGCGCATGCGTTCCCGGACCGCATCGCCTTCCGCCACCCGAACGATCCGCTGCGCTACCTGCTGGCCAACGGCCGCAGCGCGCGCCTGCACGAGCTGAGCGACCTGCGCGGCGAACCCTGGCTGGTGGCCAGCGAGCTGCGTTTCGAAGCGCGTGATGGGCTGCTGCTGCGCGCCTCGCCGGTGGATGAGCAGTACCTGCGCCGCGTGTTCGCGTCGCGCTTCGTCAGCGAAGACATCGTGCGCTGGGACGCCGAGCGCCGGGCGCTGGTGGCGCTGCGCGAAAGCCGCTTCGAACGCATCGTGTTCGACAGCCGATCGGCCGGACGCGTCGATCCGGCGCAGGCCGCCGCGGCGCTGACCGAGGCGGTGGCCGAACTCGGCCTGCAGGCCCTGCCGTGGACCGACGGCCTGCGGCAGTGGCAGGCACGGGTGGAAGGACTGCGCCGCTGGATGCCCGAACTGGGACTGCCTGATGTCAGCGACGCCGCCCTGCTGGCCACCCGCGCGGCATGGCTGCAGCCGGCCTTCGCCGGCAGGACGCGCCTGGACGCACTGGACGAAGCCAGCTTCGGCGAGGCGCTGAAGACCCCGCTGGACTGGTCGCAGCGACAGCTGGTGGACCGCCATGCGCCGACCCGGATCAGTGTGCCGTCCGGCCTGGAACGTGGCATCAGCTACAGCCTGGACAGCGAATCCGGCGAACCGCTGCCCCCGATCCTGGCGGTGAAGCTGCAGGAGCTGTTCGGGCTGGCCGACACGCCCCGCATCGCCGACAACCGTGTCGCGCTCACCCTGCATCTGCTCTCGCCGGGCGGTCGCCCACTGCAGGTCACCCAGGACCTGCGCAATTTCTGGGCGAACACCTATGCCGAAGTAAAAAAGGAAATGAAGGGGCGCTATCCCCGCCATCCGTGGCCTGACGACCCGTGGACCGCGACGGCCACGCACCGTGCCAAGCCGCGGGGGACGTGACAGGCTGAACGGGGGCTGCGGCCTCACGCCCCATCCGGCCCTGACTGACATGCCGTTTACAGCAACCGCGCGACACTGAAGTTCGACCCGAGGCAAAGGACCCCACATGAGCAGACTGACCGTAATCACCGACCGTGCACTGGAACGCGCGCTGGACCTGGCCCATAGCGCTGGTGATGGCATCAAGCACGCAGGCGGCAACCTGGGCGGCAGCCTGCGCCATCTCGGCCCCACCGCTGCAGACTGGCTGAAGACCGGCGCAGCACTGGGCGCAGTGAAGACCGGCGGCCGGATCGCCACCAAGGCAGTGCGCCGCAACCCGGCGGTGACCATCGCCGCTGCTGCCGTTGGCGTCGGTCTGCTGGGCTACGCGTTGTATCGCAAGCAGCAGAAGAAGAAGCTGGCCGGTGGCCATGTCGTCAACGGACAAGCGCAGCGGGTTGCCGCACGTGACCGCCGCGTCAACACGGTGGTGGACGAACACAGCGATATCGGCAGCGACGCCTGAGCGTTTGCCGCGGGGGTGAAGACCCGCCGCTGTGCTGGCCGGTTCGGCAGATACGAAGGGTGTGGCGGATGCCACGCCCTTCGTCGTTTTCGCGGTGGCGATGTCGCTGTTGCCAGTTGCGTTGGCCGCTGCAGTGCCTGCATGTTCGGTGGACCATCCACCGTCGTGCGCAGGAGCCGCTTATGTTTTCCGCCAGCAGCGCCGCCGCCGCTGCCTCCCTTGCGCCGGCAAGGCACGCCCCGCTGGCCAGCACCCCAGGCCCTGCAGCGCCTGCACTCCGCCCCTGCGCCGTGGGCAATTCACCGGCAGCCGAATTCGATCCGCGCCTGCTTGCCTCACCCTGCCCGCCGGCGCCGTTGCGGCCATTGGGCCCTGCGCTTACCGCTGCCGACATGGCCGTGGCGATGGCAAGAGACCGGCGTTACGCCAGCATAGTGGATGCCATCCACGCCCCGCTGATTGCGCAGATAGGGGCCACTTACGCCTTGGTTGCACTGCGCTTGGAAGCGTTCGGCCGCTGGGTTCTGGCCAATCGGGCTGCCCGCCCCCCGCACCTGCCCTTATTCCACCTGCCGCCACTGTCCCGGCTGCAGCCCGCCCAACTGATACGGCCCCATCGATGCACGGACCAGCCGCAGCGTCGGCAGGCCGACGGCGGCGGTCATCCGTCGCACCTGCCGGTTACGCCCTTCGCGCAGTGTCACGGACAGCCAAGCATCGGGCACCGTCTTGCGGAAACGCACCGGCGGATCACGCACCCACAGCGCAGGTGGATCGATCTGCTCGATCCGGGCAGGCAGGGTGGGTCCGTCGTTGAGCAGCACGCCACGGCGCAGCTGTGCCAGCCGTTCCGGCGACGGTTCGCCTTCCACCTGCACCCAGTAGGTTTTATCCGCCTTGTGCCGCGGATCGGTCAGGCGGTGGGCCAGCCCACCGTCATCGGTCAACAGCAGCAGCCCCTCGCTGTCGTGGTCCAGGCGGCCTGCGGCGTACACGTCCGGCGGTAAGCCGAACCCCGCCAGGGTGGGCCGTGGCGGCACGCTGCGGTCGGTGAACTGGCACAGGACGTTGAACGGCTTGTTGAACAGAATCAGGGGCATGGGCAGATCTGCAAAATGACCGGCAACGCGGTCATGCGGGCTGGAATGACGTCACTGACCATTGTCGCCGGTGCCGACCGCGACGGACAGTACAGTCATGCCAGCCGGCATGACCGTCCCCCCCTGCATCAGCTGGAGGCCGCCTTGTACCCTTCCCCATTCAGTGTGGCAGCCGCCGCGACGCGCCCTGCTGCGCCACCGGCACGCACCCCGCCCGGCACGCCCGCCGCGCCGCTGGCCGGCGTGATTCGTGGCGTAGCCAATGCTGCATCGACGCCTCCGGCCGCACCGCAGACCGTGCCGCTCCCCGGATTTCCGGCCGTCGCAGATGCCACACAGCGTGACCAGACCTACATCGCGCTGCGCAGAGCCGACATGCCGGCAACGGTCGCGCAGATCGACAGCGCCTTTGCTGGCAGCACCAGCCGGCTGGTGGCAGTGGGCGGTTGGGCACTACGCCATGCTGCCGAGCTGCCGCTGGCGCTGGATGCACAGGCCGGTCCGTATGCCGCTGGTATCGCCTTGATCCGTTCGCTGCCGTCATTGCGCGCCGGCGCCGCCGCGCAGGTGTTCGACATGGGGGCCACCGCCTACCTGGTCCTGCTGCAGGACTTGGCGCTGGGCAGGGCCGACGGCGCGTTCGCGCATGCCACCGGCCTTGTGCCGCTGGTGAACCGTGTAGCGCGGATGGAACCCCGGCTGATCCTCCGCTTCGGTGAACTGTGCCAGCGCCATGCCCATCAGCTGCCGCCGGAAGGGCTGGAGCTGATCGGCGCAACGCTGCACTGGCTGCAGCACGTGGACACCTCGACGGTGGAGCGGGTGACCGCGTTTGGACGCTGGGCGATCGACCAGTCCCGGGCGCCAGACTGTCCGTCATCGCTGCGCCAGGCCACGCTGGACGTGGACCAGCCGGGCGACGCCGCCTGCACCGGACAGGCGCTGCTGTCGCAGCTGGGCCTGCGTGCCCATCGGGACGCCCTGGCCACCCATTATGTAAACGCCCTTGCGCTGGCGTTCGGCGTTCAACAGGAGCCGGTACCGGTCACCCGCAACGGAATCGCGTCACTGCTCTGACATCCCCGGCATCCGACGGCGCACGCCGGATGCCGCTGGATGCCGGCCCTCCCGCTTCAACCGCGCGGTTTGACGAAGCGCAGGGTCATGCGATCGCTCTCGCCGATGGCACGGTACTTCGCCGCGTCGGCTGCGTCATGGTTGTTGGACGGCGGCAGCGTCCACACGCCGTTGGGATGATCCTTGGTATCGCGCGGGTTGGCGTTGATCTCGCTGCTGCCATCCAGCTTGAAGCCGGCGGCTTCGGCCATCGCGATCACCTGCTGCTGTCCGACATAGCCGGTGCCGTCGTCGTCGCCGACATCAGCCTTGGCGCGATGTTCGACCACGCCCAGCACGCCGCCCGGCTTCAGCACGTCGTAAAAGCCCTTGAACATGCCCGGTGCCTGGCCGGACTTGCGCCAGTTGTGCACGTTGCGGAAGGTCAGCACCACATCGGCCGAAGCAGGCTTGCCGAACACCGGCGCGGCCGGGTCGTAGGCGACTTCGGTAGCCTTGTCGAACTGTGCGGGCGCGGTGCTGAATTTCTTCTGCAGGCCGTCGCGGCTGCGCTGCTGGTAGTCGCGTCCACGTCCTTCCGGCACCGCTGCCGGATCCACCACCGCGGCAATGTACTGGCCCTGCTGGCGCACCAGCGGTGCCAGGATTTCCGAATACCAGCCATTGCCGGGGGTGATCTCGATGACCGTGCTGGTCGGGGTCAGCTTGAAGAACGACAGCGTCTGCGCCGGATGGCGGAAGCCATCGCGGGTGACATTGGCCGGATCACGCGTGGTGGACTTCACCGCCGCCTCGATCGCCGGGCTGACCTGTACCTGCGACGCCGCGCCGGCGGCAGCGGGCGTGCGCGCGTAAAGCGGCGATGCGGACAGCGCCACTGCCACGGCGAGGCAACAGGCAGACACGTTGATCAGGTTCTTCATGGCAGGGCTCCCTTGGATGGTGGGCGCAGACTAGCAGCCCAAGCGGTTCCGGTGTTCACAAAGCGTTATCGCCACGCGGCACGCCGGAACACAGTTTTGCGGCAGCTGCCGCAGCAGCGTCATCTCCCTGCCCGTATGCTGCTGTGATCGCTACCCGAGGAGATTTCGAATGACGGCAACCCGCGAACTGGGCCGCTCCGGCCTGCAGGTGCATCCCATCGCCTTCGGCGGCAATGTGTTTGGCTGGAGTGCGGACGAGAAAACGACCTTCGCCCTGCTTGATGCCTTTGTCGATGCCGGCTTCAACCTGGTCGATACCGCCGATGCGTATTCGGCATGGGTACCGGGAAACCAGGGCGGTGAATCGGAAACACTGATCGGCAGGTGGTTCGCGCGTAGCGGCAGGCGCGACAAAGTGGTTCTGGCCACCAAGGTGGCGAAGTGGTCCGAACAGCCCGGCCTGTCGGCGGACAACATCACCGCGGCGGTGGAAGGTTCGCTGCGTCGCCTGCAGACCGATGTCATCGATCTCTACCAGGCGCACGAGGATGACGAATCCACGCCACTGGAAACGACGCTGGGCGCCTTCGCGCGGCTGATCGAACAGGGCAAGGTCCGCGCCATCGGCGCCTCCAATTACAGTGCCGAGCGGCTGGCCGATGCACTCAAGGTATCAGCCGACTACCAGCTGCCCCGTTATGAAACGCTGCAGCCGGAATACAACCTCTACGACCGCTCCGGTTATGAAGCCGGGCTGGAAGCGCTGGTGCAGCGTGAGCAGCTCGGCGTGATCAGTTACTACTCGCTGGCCAGCGGTTTCCTGAGCGGTAAGTACCGCCGCAGTGAAGACGCGTCCAGGAGCCCTGCGCGCGGCGAGGCCGTGGTAGCGAAGTACCTCAACCCGCGCGGCAACCGTATCCTGGCGGCGCTGGACGACATCGCCGGCAAGCACGCCGCGACCGCCTCGCAGGTTGCACTGGCGTGGCTGGTCGCGCGCCCTTCGATCACCGCGCCGATCGTCAGCGCGACCAGCGTGGAGCAGCTGCGCGAGATCCTGGCGGCCGCAACGCTGGCGCTGTCGGCGCAGGACATAGCCGAACTGGACGCGGCCAGCGCCTAGCCGCGCGGGACAGGCAGGCCTGGCCCTGGTCAGTCCTCGGTCTGCACGTAGCCGTGACGGAACAGCGCCGCCAGAATGGCAGGCATCGCGTAGAACCGGTCGACGCGGATGTCGTTGCTGCGGGCAAACGCGAGGGCTTCCGGCGTGTTGTGGGCGGCTACCCTCACCCGCGGTCCCTGCTGGTTGTCGACGGCCAGGATCAGCGTGCCGTCGATACCGTCGTTGTCGACGTAATGGATCCGCTCATCGACCACCCGGAAGCTTGAAAGCAACCGCACGGGCAGCGGTTCGATCGCGTCCTTGAGGCTGCCGGGGTCGCCAGGGCGCCCGGGATGCGCGACCGAGGCATCGATGTAGAAGGCGTCCAGGCGTGACCGCTGCTCGGCAGGGACGGTCTGGTCCAATGGCAGGTAGGTCATGCCGTAGTTTTCCACGATGTCGATGATCTCCTGCCGCAGATAACGTTCGTCCTGTAGCAGTCCATGCTCGCGGATGAACTGTGCGTCGGTTCCTTGGTGCCGCATCAGGATGTGCAGTTCCGGCTGTTGCGGATCTGCGAGGAATCTGAGCGTGCACAGGGTGCCCGTTTCGTCCACGGCGACCAGGTCCTGCCCGACCAGGGTAAAGCAGCTGGGCAGCAGCCGGCCACTGTGGCCACCGAGGTGGCCGAAGGCGACCGGCTCGAAAAAACGGAGTTCCCGGTTGAAACCGGTCGTCCCCATGCCAGACGCACCGCTGATGTGCGCGGCCGCTTCGCCGACGAAGCGGTTCAGCGTCGGCATCTTCGGCAGGTCGTCGACCCGGTAGCGCTGCAGCACCGGCAGATCATCCGCATCGGGACGGAAGCGGCATCCGGATACCTTCTCCACACCCGCGAGCAGGTCGTCCAGGTTGTCGCTGAAGAAGCTGAAACCCGTCTCCTGGTCAGCAATGATGTAGTTCCCATCGTCCCGCTCGATCTCGATGAAACCGGCGCGCGTGCCTCGGGCCACGCCTGCCGGGCGGTGGATGAACCAGACAAGGAACTGCCGCGTGTCGCCGTCCAGTTCGGTGTGCTCGATGAGGCTGAAACTGTTGCGCGGCAGGATCTGGTTGCCGGGCACCTCGAGGTGGTTCAGACGATGGTCGGGGACCACCGACACGGTCAGCACGACGAACAGTTCATCATCGCCCAGTGCGCTCGTGTTGCGCGGCGCCCGCGTCTGCAGTTGACCCAGGCCGCTGTACTTGCTGATCTGCGCCTCCCGCAGGGCGGGGTCGTAGCGTTCATGCACCGGCAGCGCGACCATCCAGTGCCTCGGGTCGTCGCTGCCCGGGCGGGGCCATTCCAGCATCCACTCGAAGGCCGGGCGTGCGCGGTCGTGGACACAGAAACGCACGGGCTGTGGCTCCCGGCGCAGTTTCTTCACCTGCACTTCGGCCTCGTGCAGCCGGTGGAAGTGCAGGCAGGAGGGTGGCTGATCCGCTGCATCGGTCAGCGTGGGTTCGGTGGTGACCGGCGCCAGGGTGCCTGGCTCGGTGGTGGTCGGTGCGACGTTTGCCGGTGGCGGCCTGTCGGGACGGCCCACGTCCGTACCGGCGGGTTGCTTGATGCGGGATCTGGTCTCCCCGGGCCTGGCATGGTGGTCGCGTATGGAGGGGGGCGCACGCACTGCGGGCCTTTTCGGGAGGGGCCAGAGCAGGCTTTCCTTGTTGCGGTTGGCGGTGGTGTGGATCGGTGGCCCGGATTGGCCGCCGGGGCCGTGTCGCTGGCGCATCCGGCCGAGGTTGCGCTGCCGCGCCGTAATGCGCCTGACGTTGAACCGCAGCCGGGGCCGGCCCATCGAAGCGAATTGCGGTCGCCTGCGCACCGGCACGACAGGCTTGGCTTTCGCCCCCCCGGCATCGGCCCCCGGCAGCAGCGCCGTGCAGGCTGCCGGCCCGGTGCGGGCGCCGGCGAGCGCATGGGGATCGGCCGCCGGGGGGTTGCAGATGGCCTGCAGGCCGCCGACCACGTTCAGCGCGGCGCGCAACCGGCCCAGCGTCTGCAGCAGGGTCGCCGCCCACGCACTGCGCGGCGTCTGCACCGGATGGTTGCGGGTCAGTTCGTACACCGCGGCGCAGCAGGCCAGTCCCATGACCAGCTCCTGGTGACCGGTTGCCGCCGGGAACCCTGCAGGCAGGAACGGCCGCAGGCCATCGGCGATCCGCTGCTGCAGCACTGCCGGGGTCAGGGCGGTCATCGGCATCGCCTGCACGGCGCGCAGCAGGTTGCCGCGCGCCACATCGGACAGCGCACAGAACGCCTGGTAGGCAACCAGCGGGCAGGAGATCCCCGGCGCCAATCGTTCGGCGAACTGCAGCAGGCGCGCGACACCGATCGAGGCTCCCCAGCTGAACATCTGGCTGGAAGCGCCATCGCACAGCGCATGCAGCTCGCGCGACAGGCCTGGCTCCGCGCGCGGCGGCGGCACGGGCGCGTTCTGCAGCCGCGGGACAAGACGCCCCGGCAGCAGCGGCTGGGCGATGTCCTGCAACCAGCGCGCCGGGTTGAACGGCCTGGCAAAGGCTCCGGCCGCTGCCGAGGGGTGTGGTACAGGCGTCATCATGGCAGGTGAGAGGTCGCTGGACGCGTGCACTGCCGCGCGTCGGGCGGAGCTTCTTCGTGTGCGGAAGGTGACCGGAAGTGTCGTAAACCAGCGTGGCGCGGGCTTTCGAATATCGCGCAGGACCGCTGTTCCACGCCCCCACTGTTCTACTGAATGGGCCACGGTGAAGATCACAGATCTTTCACGTCATTGAATGGAACACAAACCGTGACGGACTGCGCACTTAAGCATTGAAGGGTCAATCCGATAAGGAAGTCTCCCCTTCCCGGACCCGTGCGCTCATGCGGAACGCTTCTCCCGCTCCTTCCCCCGCTGCCCGCGGCATCCAGTTCAAGCTGATCGGTGCGACCTCGCTGGGCGTACTGCTGCTGGTGGTCAGTGCCCTGGCCGGCCTGGCATCGGCCTGGTTCGACCTCGGCGCGGCGATGCCGGCCTCCTATTCGGTGAGCCGCGACGCCGAGCAGCTGCAGCGGGAGTTCCGCCTGCAGGTGCAGGAGTGGAAGAACGTGCTGCTGCGGGGTGCGGACGATGCGCTGCGCGAAAAGCACGCGGCCGCCTTGGCCGAAGAGGGGCGCAAGGTAGCGGAACTGGCCGCCAAGGTCGGCCGTGCCGACGATGGGCGGACACGCGAGCTGGTCGCCGCGTTCATGACCGATCAGGCCGCGCTGCAGCGTGACTACCAGGCCGCACTGCAGGCCTATATCGCATCGGGTTACGACCCGGCCGCCGGTGATGCGCGGGTGCGCGGCCGCGACCGCCCGCTGGCACAGGCGCTGGATGGCCTGGCCGCGCATACCGCACAGGTCGCGGATGCGGCCATCGCACGCCGCTCAAGCCACGCACGCGAACTGCTGGTGTCCAGTGCCGTGGTGACGGTCATCAGCGCCGTGCTGCTGTTGCTCGCGCTGTCCTGGTGGCTGCGCCGCGCCGTGGTGCGGCCGGTGGTGGCGGTGGAAGTCGCCGCGCGCGCCGTGGCCGCTGGCGACCTTGACTACCGCGTGCAGGTGCAGGGGCGCGATGAGATCGGCCGCTTGGCCACGGCCATGCAGGACGTGCAGGGCACGCTGCGCGGTGTGCTGGCAGCGCAGGCGGAAATGGCCCGCACCCACGAGGCGGGGCAGATCAGCCATCGCATGGACGCCGCCGCGTTCCCCGGCGCCTACGGCCGCATGGTGGCCGACTGCAATGCACTGGTCGCTGCGCACATCCAGGTGAAGATGCGTGCCATCGCCGTCATGGGTCGTTATGCCGTCGGTGATCTGTCCGAAGACATGGACCGCCTGCCGGGCGAGAAGCGCGTGATCACCGATGCACTGGATGCCGCCAAGGCCAACCTCGGCGCGATCAATGCCGAGATCAAGCGACTGGCAGGTGCCGCTGCCGCCGGTGACTTCAGCCAGCGCGGCAACGTGGCCGGCTTCGAGCATGATTTCGCCGACATGGTGGCCGGCCTCAACCAGCTGATGCAGACCACCGACGGCAACCTGGCCCACGTATCGCGCATGCTGCGCGCGATTGCCGATGGCGACCTGCGTGCGCGCATGGAGGGTGAGTTCCATGGCGTGTTCGCGCGGATCGCCGGCGACGCCAACACCACGGCGGCGCAGCTGGCGACGATCGTCGCCGACATCCAGCAGGTGGCCGGTGGCGTCCGCGAAGCCGCGATGGAGATCGCAAGCGGCAACAGCGACCTGTCACAGCGCACCGAACAGCAGGCCGCCAACCTGGAAGAAACCGCTGCCTCGATGGAGGAGCTCACCTCCACCGTGCGCCAGAACGCAGAACATGCGCGCACCGCCAACGATCTGGCGCGCAGCGCGGCGGGCGTGGCCTCGCAGGGTGGCGACGTGGTCGGTCAGGTCGTGGAAACGATGGGCGGTATCGAAACGTCTTCGCGGCGGATCGCCGAGATCATTTCGGTGATCGACGGCATCGCCTTCCAGACCAACATCCTGGCCTTGAACGCGGCCGTGGAAGCCGCGCGGGCGGGCGACCAGGGCCGCGGCTTCGCCGTGGTGGCCAGTGAAGTACGCACGCTCGCACAGCGTTCGGCGGCCGCTGCAAAGGAGATCAAGGGGCTGATCGATGAATCGGTGGAAAAGGTTGCCGATGGCTCGGCGCTGGTGCGCCAGGCGGGCAACACGATGGGCGAGATCGTTGCCTCGGTGCAGCGCGTGACCGACATCATGGCCGACATCTCCGCCGCTTCGCAGGAACAGAGCGCAGGCATCGAACAGGTCAACCAGACCGTGGTGCAGATGGACGGCGCCACCCAGCAGAATGCCGCGCTGGTGGAAGAAGCCTCCGCTGCCGCGCGCAGCATGGAACAGCAGGCTGCGCGCCTGGTCGAGTCGGTGGGCGTGTTCACCTTGGCCTGACGCATGGCGCCGTTGGCCCCGTAGTGACGGCCGCTGGCCGTCAGCCGATGCGCTCCCGGTGGGTGACGACCGTTGGTCGTCACGCTTCGGGCTACATTGCGAACGGCTCGCGCTGCATGCCATCTGCCAGCACATCCACGAACGACCGCACGCGCGCCGATACGGCGGTGTTGCGGTAGTACACCGCGTGGATGGGCTGGTAGACATCCAGCGTCTGCGCGATCAGCACCGGCACCAGCGCGCCGCTGGCGCGGTCGGCGTGGGTCAGGAAATCAGACAGGCAGGTGATGCCGGCGCCTTCCACCGCCAGCCGGCGCAGGGTCTCACCACTGGAGGCGGCGATGTCCGGGCGTACCCGCAACTGGCCCTCGTCGTCGCCGGGCAGCGGCCAGCGGTTCAGCGATTCGGGTTCGTTGAAGCCCAGCAGCGTATGCGCCGACAAGGCGGCCACGCTGTCCGGCGTGCCGTGCTGGCGCAGGTAGGCCGGGCTGGCCACCAGCTGCAGGCGGCAGCGGCCGAGCAGGCGGGCATGCAGGGTGGAATCGGCCAGCGGACCAATGCGGATGGCCAGGTCGGTGCGCCGCTCGAGCAGGTCGATGTAACGCTCGGAGCTGTTCACTTCCAGCGCCACCTCCGGAAACTGCTGGCGATAGCGGGCCACCAGCGGGGCGATCACATGCAGCACGAACGGCATCGCCGCATCCACGCGCAGGCGACCAGCCGGACGCTGGCGACGCAGCGCCATCTGTTCCTCCGCGGTCTCCACTGCCTCGACGATCTGCCGCGCTTGGCGCACGAAGGCCTCGCCTTCGGCGGTCAGGTGCAGGCGGCGCGTGGTGCGGGTCAGCAGCGTGGTGCCCAGCTTTTCTTCCAGCCGGCCCAGCGCGCGGCTGACCCCGGACGGGGTCTGGCCCAACTGCTCGGCCGCCGCGCTGATGGTGCCGCTGTCGATGACCGCCAACAGGGCCTGCATTTCATCCAAGGTGATCTTCATCGCCGCATTATTGACCATCAGGCAAGAGTGATTGGCGTGAAGACGTGTTTTTCGGCAAAGGTCAGCGGCGCAGACTGCGCTCCTTCCTTTCCTGCCGGACCCTGTCATGACCCGTGGCATTCCCCTCGCCCTGCTGGCGCTCACCCTCGGTGCCTTTGCCATCGGCACCACCGAGTTCGTGATCGTCGGGTTGCTTCCCACCATCGCCGCCGACCTGCAGGTCAGCCTGCCCTCGGCCGGCCTGCTGGTGTCCCTGTACGCGCTCGGCGTAGCGATCGGCGCGCCGGTGCTGACCGCGCTGACCGGCCGCGTGCCGCGCAAGACCCTGCTGGTGGCGCTGATGCTGGTGTTCACCGTGGGCAACCTGGTCGCCTACCTGGCACCGGGCTACAACTCGCTGATCGTCGCGCGCATCCTGACCGGCCTCGCCCATGGCGTGTTCTTCTCCATCGGCTCGATCATCGCCACGTCGGTGGTGCCGAAGGAAAAAGCCGCCAGCGCGATCGCCATCATGTTCACCGGCCTGACCGTCGCCCTCGTTACCGGCGTGCCGCTGGGCACCTTCATCGGCCAGCACCTGGGCTGGCGCGCGACCTTCCTGGCGGTATCCGGGCTGGGCGTGGTGGCGCTGCTGGGCAGCCTGGCCTTCGTGCCGCGCAACCTGGCGCAGAGCGCACCGGCGACCTTCCGCCAGCAGCTGGGCGTACTGGCGCAGCCGCGGCTGCTGATGGTGTATGCGATGACCGCGCTCGGCTACGGCGGTACGTTCCTGTCCTTCACCTACCTGGCGCCGATCCTGCAGGAGGTCACCGGTTTTTCCGCCAATGCGATCAGTGGCGTGCTGCTGGTGTACGGCATCTCGGTAGCGTTCGGCAACGTGTGGGGCGGCCGCCTGGCCGACCGGCTCGGCCCGATTCCGGCCCTCAAGCGCATCTTCGCGCTGCTGGCACTGGTGCTGCTGGTGTTGACCTTCACCGCGTACAACACCTGGCTGGTGCTGCTGACCGTGCTGGCGCTGGGCGCGGTGGCATTCGGCAACGTGCCCGGCCTGCAGGTCTACGTGGTCAAGCAGGCGCAGCGCCATGCGCCGCAGGCAACCGATGTGGCATCGGGGCTGAACATCGCCGCGTTCAATATCGGCATCGCCCTCGGCGCCTCGCTGGGTGGGCTGGTGGTGGAACACATCGGCCTGATGCACACCCCGTGGCTGGGCGCGCTGGTGGTGGTGGGCGCCTACGCCCTGACCGCGCTCAGCGGCCGGCTGGACCGCCGCGATGGCATCGACGACCGCGCCGACGGCATCACCGTGGCGGCGCATTGAACAGCCCGCTGCCGGGTCGCCCGCTGCGGCCGGGCACCACAACGCAGCGTTGCCCGCATGCACACGGCAGCTGCCCTACCCTCTTCCTGTCCCCCGCTGGAGTATCCCCATGACCGTTCCTGCTTTTGGCCTCGGTACGTTCCGCCTGAAAGACCAGGCGGTGATCGATTCGGTGCGCAATGCGCTCGACGTCGGCTACCGCGCCATCGATACCGCACAGATCTACGGCAACGAAGCCGAAGTCGGCCAGGCGATCGCCGAATCCGGCGTGCCACGCGATGACATCTACCTGACCACCAAGATCTGGATCAGCGAATTCAAGCGAGACGCGCTGCTGGCCAGCCTGCACCGCAGCCTGGAGAAGCTGCGTACCGACCGCGTCGACCTGACCCTGATCCACTGGCCGTCGCCGGATGACGCGGTGCCGATGGAGGAATACCTGCCGGCGCTGGCCGAAGCCAAGGCACAGGGCCTGACGCGCGGGATCGGCATCTCCAACTTCACCATCGCCCAGACCCGCCGCGCAATCGGCATCCTGGGGGCAAGCGAGATCGCCACCAACCAGGTGGAGATCCATCCGTACCTGCAGAACCGCCTGCTGGTGCCGTTCCTGCAGGAACAGGGCATCCACGTCACCGCGTACATGAGCCTGGCCTACGGCGAAGTGATCAAGGATCCCGTGATCCAGGCGATCGCCGGCCGCCACCAGGCCACCCCGGCGCAGGTCGCGCTGGCCTGGGCGCTGCAGCAGGGCTTCGCGGTCATTCCGTCTTCGACCCGGCGCGAGAACCTGGCCAGCAACCTGGAAGCTGCCAGCCTGCGCCTGACCGACGAAGACCTCGCCCAGATCGCCGTACTGGACCGCGGCCATCGGCTGGCCAATCCGGACGGCATCGCCCCGGCCTGGGACTGACCTCTCCCCTGGTGCGTGACGACCGTTGGTCGTCACGCTGCTGCACTGTGGGTGACGACCGTTGGTCGTCACGCGCCTGCTTGCCGTTGCGCTCGCCGAGCATGCCCCGGCGCTGGCCGGTTGGTCTTCTACAATGGCACGATGACAGAACGCATTCCCCTGCTGCTGCTTCCCGGCCTGCTCAACGACGCCGAACTGTGGCGTGACCAGCTGACCGACCTGGCCGACATCGCCGAGGCGACCGTCGGTGACCTCACCCACGGCGAAACGATGCAGGCAGTGGCCGACGCCGTGCTCGCACAGGCACCGCCCCGCTTTGCCCTTGCCGGTTTCTCCCTGGGTGGGTTCGTGGCCCAGCAGATCCTGCGCAGTGCGCCGCAGCGGGTGCTGCGGCTGGCCCTGATCGACACCTCGATCCATGCCGATTCGCCGCAACGTGCTGCACAGCGTGCCGCACAGATCGCCAGTGTCCGTCTGCCCGGCCGGTTCCATGGGTTCGGCGACACGCTGATGCGCAGCTACATCGATGCTTCGCGGCTGGATGACCAGGTGCTGGTGCAACGCGTCCGCGACATGACCGCGCGACTTGGCGCGGAGGTGTTCCTGCGGCAAAGCGGGCTGGACCGCGAAGACGGCCATGCGCTGCTGGCGTCCTACCGTGACCCGCTGCTGATCGTGTGCGGTGAGAATGATCGCATCACCCCGTTGCCGATCAGCCGGGAAATGCAGGCACTGGCACCACAGGCCACGCTGGTGGTGGTGCCCGGGTGCGGGCACCTGGCCCCGATGGAGAAGCCGGGCGAGGTCAGTGCGGCCATGCGCGAATGGTTGCTGCGGGAATGAGGTCGCGGGAAAGCATGCGCCGCGGGCAGCGGCAGGCAGGAGCCTGACGGCCAGCGGCCGTCACTACCGGAAGCGGGATCATTCCAGCAGCTGCGCGGCCACCTGCTGCACCGGCAGGCTCACCATCATCACCGTCGAATCATCCGGATCCAGCCGGGTGCTGAAGCCCAGGCTCTGGCACATCGCGATCATCGTGCTGTTCTCGCGCAGTACCTGGCCTTCCACTAGGTCCAGGCCCAGCCATTTCGCGTACTCGATCATGATCGTCATCAGGCGCCAGCCGATGCCGTGGCCCTTCAGGTCCGAGCGGATCAGGATGCCGTACTCGCCGCGATGGTAATCGGCGTCTGCATGCAGGCGCACGGCACCCAGCATGTCACCGCTGCGCGGATCGATCGCCACCAGCGCGATGGAGCGCGCGTAGTCCAGCTGGGTCAGCCGGGCGATGAACTCGTGGCTGAAATGCTTGACCGACTGGAAGAAGCGCAGGCGCAGGTCTTCATCACTGACGCGCGCGAAGAACGCGCGGAACAGCGCATCGTCTTCCGGTCGCACCGGCCGCACGAAAGCATGGCTGCCATCGGACAGCTGCAGCGTGCGCTCCCATTCCTTCGGATACGGGAACACCGCGAACCGCGGGTGGCCGCGGCCTTTGTGCAGGATGCGCGAAGGCGCGATCGCGACCCGCGCGTCCAGGGCCAGGATGCCTTCGCGATCGGCCAGCAGCGGATTGATGTCCAGCGTGCGCACTTCCGGGATATCCGCTGCCAGCTGCGCCAGCTTGACCAGCACCAGGGCGACGGCACGCTCGTCGGCGGCCGGGAAATCGCTGTACGGCTTGAGGATGCGCGAGACCCGGGTGCGGCCGATCAGTTCATGTGCCAGCCGCAGGTCGAGCGGTGGCAACGCCAGTGCCTTGTCATTGATCACTTCCACCGCCGTGCCGCCACGACCGAACACGATCACCGGGCCGAACGTCGCATCGTCGGCGATGCCGGCGATCAGCTCGCGCGACTTCGGGCGCACGATGGTCGGCTGCACCAGCAGGCCGTCGATGCGCGCATCGGGGCGCAGTTCGCGCGCACGCGCCAGGATGCTGGTCGCCGCCGCCTGCACCGCTGCCAGCGTGGACAGGTTGAGGCGCACGCCGTCCACTTCGGATTTGTGCGGGATGTCCGGTGAGAGGATCTTCAACGCCACGCTGGCGCCCTGTTCCAGCAGGGGTTGGGCCAGGTCCATGGCCTCATGCGCATCGCGCGCATGCAGCACCGGCGCCGAAGGAATGCCGTATGCCTTCAGCAACGCATGCGTGGCCAGAGGATCCAGCCAGCGCTGCCCAGCGGCCAGCGCCGCGTCGACGATCGCGCGCGCGGCCACCGCATCGACCACGAAATCCTGCGGCAGGCTGGGCGGCGTCTCCATCAGCGCGCTCTGCGCGTCGCGGTAGCGCACCAGGTGCTGGAAGCCGCGCACGGCTTCTGCTTCAGTGGGATAGGTCGGCACGCGCGCAGCGTTCAGGGTCGCGGTGGCGCGCTCGTCGTTGCCCAGCCACACCGCGAACACCGGTTTGTCACGCTGGTGGCGCGGCCGCAGGCCCAGGGTGCGGGTGAGCGCCTGCGCGGCATCGGCGGAGGAGGTGAAGGCGGTCGGCACGTTGACCACCAGCAGCGCATCGTTCTCATTGTCGGCCAGCAGCGCTTCGATGGCGGCGGCATAACGGTCTCCATCGGCGTCGACCACGATGTCCACCGGATTGGAGCGTGACCAGCCCTGCGGCAGCACCGCATCGAGCTGCTGCACGGTGCTGTCCGACAGCGTGGCGAGGGTGCCGCGCAGCGCCGCCAGCTGGTCCACCGCCAGCCGCCCGACGCCACCGCCGTTGCTGAGGATGGCCAGCCTGCGCCCGGGAAACGAGCCCAGCCGCCCCAGCGTCTCGGCGGCGGTGAACAGTTCGTCCAGCGCGCTCACCCGCAGCAGGCCGGCGCGGTTGAAGGCCGCGCCGTAGACATCATCGGCGCGCGCCAGCGCCTGCACGTGGGTATCGTTGCCCGGCATGATGCGCTCGGCACGGCCGGACTTGACCACCATCACCGGCTTGGAGCGCGCGGCGGCACGCGCGGCCGACATGAACTTGCGCGCGTCCTTGATCTGTTCCACGTACAGCAGGATGGCGCGGGTGCGGTAGTCGGTGGCGAAGTAGTCCAGCAGGTCGCCGAAGTCCACGTCCATCGTATCGCCCAGCGACACCACCGCCGAGAAGCCCACCGAGCGCGCCACGCCCCACTCCACCAGCGCGGCGGCGATCGCGCTGGACTCGGAAATCAGCGCCAGGTCACCGGCCTGCGGAACATGCGCGGCGATGCTGGCATTCAGGCGCGCATGCGGTGCGATGACCCCCAGGCAATGCGGCCCGAGGATGCGCAGGCCTTTGGCGCGGGCGCTGGCTTCCACCTGTGCGGCGAGCGAGCCGGGCCCTTCACCGAGGTGCGCGGTGAGGATGATCGCCGCGGCCACGCCCAGCGCGGCGGCATCGGCGATCACCTGCGGCACGATGCTGGCCGGCGCGGTCACCACCACCAGCTCCGGTACCCAATCCAGGTCCTTCAATCGCCTGGTGGTGCGGATGCCGTCGATCTCCGCATGGCGCGGGTTGACCCAGGCGACCTTGCCGGCGAATCCCGCCCCGCGCAGGTTGCGCATCACCGCCCGGCCGGCCGAACGATCGCGCGGACTACCCCCGATCACGGCGACCGACTGCGGACGGAACACGGACTGCAGGTTGTAAGTGCTCATGCCGCTAGTAGAGCAAAAAAGGGGACGGAGGGGATTAAGTCTTATTCGGACCTGCCCCACTGGCCGAACGCGACTTAATCCCCTCCGTCCCCTTTTTTACAGCAGCGTCCCGTGGAGGATGGTGGCGGCGATGCTGAAGTAGATCACCAGGCCGGTGACATCGACCAGAGTGGCCACGAACGGCGCCGAAGCGCTGGCCGGGTCGAAGCCGAGGCGCTTGAGCGCGAACGGCAGCATCGATCCGGACAGCGAACCGAAGGTGACGATGCCGACCAGCGCGGCGGCCACGGTGAGCGCCAGCAGCAGCCAGTGCTCGCCATAGTCATGCAGGCCACCCAGCTGCCAGACCACGATGCGGAGCATCGCCAGGCTGCCCAGGATCGTGCCCAGCACGATGCCGGTCGGCACCTCGCGCAGCGCCACCTTCCACCAGTCCCGCAGCCGCAGTTCGCGCAGCGCCAGGCTGCGGATCAGCAGCGAAGTGGCCTGCGAACCGGAGTTGCCACCGGAGCTCATGATCAGCGGAATGAACAGGGTCAGCACCACCGCGCGGGCCAGTTCGTCTTCGTAGTGCTGCATCGCGCTGGCGGTCAGCATCTCCCCGAGGAACAGCACGCTCAGCCAGCCGCCGCGCTTGCGCAGCATTTCCACGAAGCCGATCTGCATGTACGGCTTTTCCAGCGCCTCCATGCCGCCGAACTTGTGCGCGTCCTCGGTGGATTCCTCGATCAACGCATCCAGGATGTCATCCACGGTGACGATGCCCAGCATCTGCATGCCGGCATCCACCACCGGGATCGCCAGCAGGTCGTGGCGGCGGATCAGCTGCGCCACTTCCTCTTGGTCCATCGCCACGTCCACCGTCACCGGCGCGTTGACCTGCGCCACGTCCAGGATCGATTCATCGGGCAGGCCGGTGATCAGCCGGCGCATCGTCACCACCTGGCGCAGCTGGCGGCTGGCCGGGTCGAGCACGTAGATGGCATAGACGGTCTCGCGCGTGCGCTCCACTTCGCGGATGTGCTGCAGGGTCTGGCCCACCGTCCAGTGGGCCGGCACGCTGACGAACTCGGTGGTCATCAGTGCGCCGGCGGTATCCGGCGGGTAGCTCAGCAGGGTCTGGATGACCTGGCGCGCCTCGGCGCCGATCAGCGGCACCAGCCGCGCGCGCTCGTCCTGGTCCAGTTCGTGCACGATATCGGTGGCACGGTCGTCGGCCATCAACCCCAGCAGCGCGGCAGCACGCGCCGGCGGCAACGCGGCCACCAGCTCGCCTGCGCGATGCAGTTCGGGGGCCTCCAGCAGCTTCACCGCGCGCGGCAGCGGCAGCGCGGCGAGCAGCTCGACCGCGCCGGCGAGCGGCAGGGTGTTGAGATGTTCCACCGCGTCGGCGGTGTTGAAGTTGGCCAGGGGGGCGGCCGTGGTGGCAGCGTCCGTGGCAGGACGCAGCATCTGCTTCTGGTTCATCGTGGTTCGCCTTTCGTCGTTGCAGGTGCAACGCCAACGCAGGCGAACCGTCCCTGTCAGGCGGTTGCCGTCGCTGGCGTCGAACGAGGTCGACTTCTACTGTCGCTGGACATGGGGGTTGGACTCCGGAAGGGTGTTGCCAGCGGGTAGGCCACTGGCGGGGGGCAGGATGGACCCGCGGGCACGATGGGTCAACCCCGCAGGGGCCGCCGGTTTGGCGCGGCTCAGCTGTATCGCCGTGCGCGCGGCAGCGGGCGGCGCATAATGTCGCGCAAGGGCCGGCTGCCACCCGGCGTGCCCTCCCCCCTGCGGCCATGACCTCGACTTCCCATGCATAGCGGCGTGCTCGAACTTGCCCTGGTCCTGCTGCTTGCGGCAGTCATCGCGGTGCCGGTGTTCCGCCGCCTGGGCTTCGGCGCGGTGCTCGGCTATCTCGCCGCGGGCGTGGTGCTGGGCCCGGACGGACTGGGCTTCGTGCAGGACACCGACCGCATCCTGGGCGCGGCCGAGATCGGCGTGGTGATGCTGCTGTTCGTGATCGGGCTGGAGCTGTCGCCGTCGCGCTTGAAGGTGATGCGGCGTTCGGTATTCGGTGCGGGCGCGCTGCAGGTGGCGACCTGCGCGCTGGTGCTGGGCGGCCTGCTGATGCTGGACCATTTCCACTGGAAGAGTGCGCTGGTGGTCGGCGTGGCGCTGGCGCTGTCCTCCACCGCGGTGGGCCTGCAGCTGTTGTCCGAACACAAGGCGCTCAACAGCGACCATGGCCGGTTGGCGTTTGCCATCCTGCTGTTCCAGGACCTGATCGCCATCCCGCTGCTGGCCGCCATTCCGCTGCTGGGCGGTGCGCGCAACCAGACCCTGCACTGGCAGGACGTGGCGGTGGCCATCGGCGCGCTGGCGGTGGTGATCCTGTGTGGCCGGCCGCTGCTGCGCCGCGTGTTCGGCATGGTCGCGCGCACGCGCAGCCCGGAAATGTTCACCGCCACCGCCCTGCTGGTGGTGCTGGGCACCGCCTGGTTCCTGCAGGAAGCGGGCCTGAGCCCGAGCCTGGGCGCGTTCCTGGCCGGCGTGCTGTTGTCCGATTCCGAGTTCCGGCACGAGCTGGAAGCGCAGATCGAACCGTTCAAGGGGCTGTTTCTGGGCCTGTTCTTCATTGCGGTGGGCATGGGGATCGACCTGGACCGCATCGTCGCCGAACCGGGCATGATCGCCGCAGGCGTCGGCGTGCTGCTGCTGGTGAAGTTCGGGCTGCTGTATGCGATTGGACGGCTTGCCCGGCTGGGCGCGCGCCAGGCGCTGATGCTGGGCAGCGTGCTGTGGCTGGGTGGCGAGTTCGCCTTCGTGGTGTTCAACGAAGCCCAGCGCGCGTTGCTGCTGGGCAGCGCCAACCATGACCGGCTGGTGGCCATCGTCGGCCTGTCGATGGGCCTTACCCCGCTGCTGCTGATCGCCCTGCTGCGGCTGATCGGCCGCGAAACCGAGGCCAGGCCAACGCCACCGCCGGCAGATGAAGTGAACCCGGACCAGCGACCGAAAGTGCTGATCGCCGGGATGGGACGCTTTGGCCAGGTGGTGGCGCGACTGCTGACCGCGCAGAAAGTGCCGTTCGTCGCGCTGGAGGTCAATCCGGATACCGTGGCCGACCTGCGCCGGTTCGGCAACCAGCTGTACTACGGCGATCCGACCCGGCCGGAGATGCTGCGCGCGGCGGGCGGTGCGGAGATCGCGGTGTTCGTGGTCACCATGGATGATCCGGAAACCAACCTGCGCGCGACGCGGATGATCCGGCGCTTGTATCCGAACGCGCGGGTGCTGGCGCGGGCACGCAACCGCCAGCATGCGTGGCGGCTGATGGACATGGGCGCCGAACCGTTCCGCGAAGTGTTCGGCACCAGCCTGGAACTCAGCGAACAGGTGCTGAGGCTGCTGGGGGTGTCCGAAGAAACGGCGCGGCGGCATGTGCAGCGTTTCCGCGAACATGATGAGAAGCTGCTGCGCGACCAGTACCTGGTGTACGACGACGAGGCGGCGGTGATCCAGACCTCGCGCGATGCACGCAATGACCTGATGCATCTGTTCGAAGCCGATGCGGGCAGCGGAAAGGACGCGCCGCAGGACCGGTAGCGCTCGGCGAGCGCAGCGGGAAGCGGAGGCGTGACGAACACCGGTCGTCACCCACCAGCGCAGAGGCGTGACGACCAACGGTCGTCACTACCGGCGGTTCATTCGCGCAGGAACCGTGCCATCGAGGACACGCCGGGCACGCGCGGCTGGAATTCGGCGGCCACGTCGATGAAGCCGCGCATCACCGCGATCTCGCGCGGGCTGCGGTTGAGCGTGTCGCGCGCCTCCGGATCCGCGCCGGCGCGCAGCAGGCGCTGAACCAGCAGCGGCAATCCATGCAGCGCCGCCAGGTGCAGCGGGCCGAAGCCGCGCGGATCGCGCACTTCCAGCGAAACGTCTTCATCCAGCAGGCGTTCCACGCCGGCCAGCACCACCTGTTCGTCGCAGGCGGTTCCCGGCTCGGCACGCGCGCCCAGCAGCAGCAGCAGCGGGGTCACTTCGCCGGCAGCCGCCTTGTCCGGCTCCGCGCCGGCCAGCAGCAACGTGTCCAGCAGGGCCAGCAGGCGCGAGCGGTCGCGGGCGGAGAATCCGTACAACGCAGCGCAATGCAGCGCCGCCAACTGCTGCGCATCGCTGGCATGCACGTCGGCGCTGGCGGTCAACAGCCGCGCCACGATATCCGGCAGGCCCAGCGCAGAGGCCAGCATCAGCACCGTGACGCCGCCGGGCAGGCGGTGTTCGAGTTGCGCGCCGGCATCCAGCAGCGCCGACACGATGTCCATCTGGCGCATGCTGACCGCTGCCGACAGCGGCGTGGCGCCGCTGGCCGACGCATGTTGCGGATCGGCACTGCGTGCCAGCAGCAGGTCCACCACCGGCAGATGGCCGCCACCGGCGGCGCGCAGCAGTGCCGTGCAGCCCTGCGCGTCGACGCTGTCCACGGCGAAGCCGAGGTCGATCAGCCGGCGTACCGCATCCACGTCCCCGGCGGTGGCCGCAGCGGCCAGGTCGGATTCGCGCAGCGTGCGCCGCGGCAGCGACCAGACGCGCCAGTCCAGCCAGTCCGCCAGATCGCGACGGCCACTGGACAGCGCGACACCCAGCGGCGTCTGGCCATCGGCGGCGCGTGCTTCCGGCGACGCGCCATGGCGCACCAGCAGCTTGAGCGCCGCTTCGCGTCCCAGCGCGGTGGCCAGGTGCAGCGCGGTCATGCCGTGGCTGTCGCGTGCTTCGCGATCCACGCCCAGGCCCAACAGCGACTGCTGCAGGCGCAGCCATCCCAGGCGCACGGCCAGCGCCAGTGGCGGGTCGCCGGCCGGCGATGCAGCGAACGGATCGGCGCCACGCTCCAGCAGCTCCAATGCCAGCTGTTCCAGCCCGCGACTGGCCTGGTCGTGCTGCGCGCAGGCCGCCAGGAAGCGTGCCAGCCCGCCACCGCCGGCAGGTGATACGCCCTGCTCCAGCATCACCTGCAGCGCTGGCACCGCATCCACGCCACGCGCCAGCAGCGCGAACATCGGCGTATCGGTGCAGGCATCGAGTACCTCGTGCGAGGCGCCCTGCTTCAGCAGCCAGGCAACGGCGCGCGGATCCAGCGCCAGTTCGGGTTCGTGCAGCAGGCTGCCCAGTTCTTCGGCACGGCACAGCCGCGCCATCGATTCCATGCCGTCCAGGTTGCCGAAGCGCAGTGATTCGCGCAGCAGCTCGAGCGGCGGCCGGTCCGGCAACAACGACGTGGCCACTTCGCCGTCTTCGCTGGACGCCAACAAGCCATCACTGACTGCGGCCGGAAGCGCGTAGGACGCATCGAGCATCGCCACGATCGCCCAACGGCCCGCTTCGGCCGCGCTGTCCACCGCGCGCCGTGCCAGCGGGTCGTCGAGGTCGGCGACCAGCCCCAGCTCCAGCAGACGCTTCACCATCAACGGCGGTACGTCGGTGGCCATGGCGGCCAGCAGCAGGGCATTGCGACCATCGGCATCGACGGCGGCAAGGTCGGGCTTGTGCCGCAGCAGGTGTTCGATCACCGCTGCACGCCCACCGGCGGCCGCTTCCAGCAACGGCGTGCGGCCCAGCGCATCGCGGGCTTCCAGGTTGGCACCGGCAGCGAGCAGCGCATCCAGGATCGCGGTATGCCCGGCCAGTGCGGCTTCGTGCAGGGCGCTGCGGCGCTGGCGATCGCGCGCATCGGCGCGCGCCTTGTGCTTGAGCAGCAGCTGCACGCCAGCCGGATCATCGTCTTCGGTGGCCGCTGCGGCCAGCAGCACCGGAATGCCTTCCACCGGTTCAGTACGGGCGCCACGTTCCAGCAGGAAGCGCGCCAGGCGCCAGTTGCCGACCTGGCAGGCGACCGCCAGTGGCGACCAGCCCTCGTTGTTGAGCGCGTCGATTTCGGCGGCGGCATCGCGCAGCAGCGCGGCGACGCCGGGATCGGAACTGCGCGCGGCGTGGTGCAGCGGCGTGTTGCCGTCGGCATCGGTGGCGCGCGAATCCGCGCCGTTGGCCAGCAGGGTCATCACCGCTTCCGGGCGCCCATGCCAGCTGTCACGCGTGGCCGCCAGCAGCGGCGTCATGCCCTTGTGCGGGGCGTTCACATCGACGCCGCGGGCAATCAGTTCGCGCAGCAGGCGCAGGTCCGGCAGCACCGCGGCCAGTACCGGCAGGTTGCGCTGGTCGCGCCACTGCGGGTCCGGCGCGGCATGCGGATCGGCACCCGCCTGGAGCAGCTGCAGCGCGCGGTCGATGCGGCCATGGCGTGCCGCTTCATACAGCGCCGGCGCCAGCGCGTCGGCGGGCATGGCTTCCAATGCGACCGGTGCGGTATCGGCGTCCGGCTGCTCGTGTGCCTGCCAGGCACTGCGCAGTTCCTGCATGCCGTGGGACGGTGCGGAGGGCGCGGTACCGGCCGGTACCACCCGCTGCAGCAGCAGGTGCAGCAGGGGCGACAGCAGCACCGTGACCACCACCGCAGGCCAGCGCAGTGCCGGCGGCAGCAGTTCCGGCCAGGCCGGCATCACCACCAGCGTGCACAGCGCGAGAACCAGCGCCGCCACCGCCAGGCCGCGCCAGGCGCCCAGTTCGCGGCCGGCCAGGCCCGTGGCATGGCGCTGCAGTCCACCGGCCAGGCGTTCCACGTCACTCCACAGCGGCCACGTGCGCCACACCGCCAGCAGGCCGACGCCCAGCAATACCGCCAGTCCCAGCGCGGCGGCCAGGCTGCCGCTTTCGCGCAGCGCCGCCAACGGCCAGGCCATCAGCAAGGCAAGCACCGCCGGCCCGGCCAGCCACAGCACCAGCAGCGCGGGTAGTTCTTCGCGGATCACCTGCGGCAGCGCACGCGGTACCCGGCTGCGGCGCAGCCAGGACACGCCCAGCGCGAAGGCCGGCTGCGCAAGCGCGGCCAGCAGTACGCCGGGCAGGCCACCGACGGCCGATGCCGCGGCCAGCACTGCACCCAGCGCCAGCGCGGCAGGAACCAGTCGGGGATGCGGGTCAGTCATTGTGACGCGGCATCATGCTGGTGATGCTCGGCGGCACCTGCAGGTAGAACCCGCGGCTGGCCAGTTCGCTGCGTACCAGCGCGACATCCGCGCGTGCCAGGCGACGGCCTTCGACCAGTTCCAGTTCCAGCACCAGGGTCAGCCGGCCCAGCGATGCGGCCAATGGCCCGGGCAGCACGCCGAAGCCATCCCGCTCGGCGAGATAGACGTAGGTATCGTCTTTGCGTTGGCTCTTGTAGACGTAGGCTTGCATGCTTTCAGGTTTACCCTTCAAGACATGATTGTGTCGGAAACCCGTCACCGGCGGAAGGCGTCAGGTCAGGCACGGACCCGCTGCGCGCCGTTTCCCGACACGGGATTCATCAATGTCGTGACGCGGTTCAGTCTTGGGTCGCCGGATGGCGGGCAAACACCAGCGAGGTGTTGATGCCGCCGAAGGCGAAATTGTTGCTCATCACGTGGTCGACCTGCAGCGTGCGGCCTTGCCCCTGCACGTGGTCCAGCGGGGCACAGCGCGGATCCACCACGTCCAGGTTCAAGGTGGGGGCGAACCAGCCCGCGCGCATCATCTCGATGCTCAGCCAGGCTTCGAACGCGCCACAGGCGCCCAGCATGTGGCCGACGTAGCCTTTCAGCGAACTGATCGGCACGCCGGCCCCGAACACTGCGGCCGTGGCCTGGCTTTCGGCGATGTCGCCGTGGTCGGTGGCCGTGCCATGGGCGTTGATGTAGCCGATCTGCGACGGCGCGAGGCCGGCGTCGTCCAACGCCAGCTGCATGGCACGCGCCATGGTCGGGCTGCTGGGCTGGGTCACGTGCTGGCCGTCGCTGTTGCTGCCATAACCGCGGACTTCGGCCAGGATCGGCGCGCCGCGCTCCAGCGCATGCTGGCGCTCTTCCAGCACCAGGGTGCAGGCACCTTCGCCCAGCACCAGCCCATCGCGGCCCGCATCGAACGGGCGCGGCGTGGCCTGCGGCGTCTCATTGCGCACGCTGGTGGCGTACAGGGTGTCGAACACCGCGGCCGCGGTGGCGTCCAGCTGCTCGGCGCCGCCGGCCAGCATCACCGTCTGGCGGCCGGCGCGGATCGTTTCGTAGGCTTCGCCGATGCCCTGGCTGCCCGACGTGCACGCGCTGGACGTGGTGTGGATGCGCCCGCTCAGGCCGAAGAACACCCCGATGTTCACCGGTGCGGTGTGGCTCATCATCTTCAGGTAGGTGGTGGCGGTGATGCCGGCGGTGGTGAAGCTGTTGAGCATTCGGCCGAACTCGCTGATCGCCTCGTGGCTGCCGGCCGAGGACCCGTAAGAGACGCCGGTGCGCCCGCCGTGCAGCACCGGATGGTCGAGCAGGCCGGCCTGCTGCAGCGCCAGTTCGCTGGCGCGCACGGCCATCAGCGCCACGCGCCCCATCGAACGGGTGGTCTTGCGGTTGTAGTGCTCGGGCAGCTCGAACGCCTCGGCCGGCGCGGCCAGCCGTGTGTTCAGGCCTGCATAGACATCCCATTCCGGCATCGCGCGCACGGCATTGCGCAGCGAACGCAGGCGCGCGTGGATGCTCGGCCAGTCCTGGCCCAGCGGACTGATCGCCGCTGCGCCGGTGACCACCACGCGGCGTCCTTCGCGCTGCATCAGGCCAGGCCTCCGTTGACCGAGATCACCTGGCGGGTGATGTAGCCGGCATCGGCCGACAGCAGGAATGCCACCGCCGCGGCCACGTCGTCCGGCGTGCCGACCCGGCCGGCGGGAACCAGCTTGAGCGCGTGCTCGACCACCTCGGCGTCCAGCATCTCGGTATCGACCAGCCCGGGTGCCACGCAGTTGACGGTGATCCGGCGACTGGCCAGCTCCAGCGCCAGCGCCTTGGTGGCACCGATGATGCCGGCCTTGGCGGCGCTGTAGTTGACCTGGCCACGGTTGCCGATCAGACCGGAAACGGACGCCAGGGTGACGATGCGGCCCGGCTGGCGGCGCCGCACCATCGGCATCACCAGCGGGTGCAGCACGTTGTAGAACCCATCCAGGTTGGTGTGCAGCACCTGGTCCCAGTCTGCTTCGCTGAGTGCGGGGAAGGCCCCGTCGCGGGCGATGCCGGCATTGCACACCACGCCGTAGTACGCGCCATGCGCGGCCACGTCGGCTTCCAGCGCGGTGCGCGCGGCGGCGCGGTCACTGATGTCGAAGGCCAGCACGCGGGCCTGCCGGCCCATCGCGGCGATCTCCGCGACCACGGCCTGGGCTTCGTCGATGCGACTGCGGCAGTGCACTGCCACGTCGAAGCCATCGCGGGCGGCGCGCAGGGCGATCGCACGGCCGATGCCGCGGCTTGCGCCGGTCACCAGCACGGCAAGGTTGGCGGTCATGCGTTTCCCCTCTCCAGGTATGCCTGCGCATCGGCCGGTTCGTATACCGACACGTTGGCGTCCACCCATGTTTCGCTGCCCGCAGTGATGCGGCAGGCGAACAGGCCGAGCCCATTGTCGCCCATCAGTTCGCGCCGCGCGTGTACCACCAGCGCGGTACCGGCAGGGAACAGCGGAACCTGGCTGCTGTAGCGGCGGCTGCCGAGCAGGAAACCGATCTGCGGCGGGCGCCCGTCACGCCGCGCGCGGCAGCCCGCCCACGCCGCGATGGCCTGTGCCATGTATTCGATGCCGATCCACGCCGGCACGCCGGCCGCCTCGTTGAACAGGCCCGCAGCCGGCACCACCAGCGCTACGTCGATGCTGTCCTCGTCCCAACGCAGCACCTGGTCCAGCAGCAGCGCGCTGCCACGGTGCGGCACCACGTCTTCGATCGGGTAGAGCGTCATGCGCCGGGCATCCGCTGCAGGGCCAGCACGGCATTGCTGCCGCCAAAGGCGAACGAACTGCTGAGGACGCGCTGCAGGGGGCCGGCCGCCACCGCGCCCGGCGCCACCAGCGCCAGCGCGGGCAGCTCCGGATCGGGCTGGCCATCCCACCAGTGCGGCGGCAGGCGGCCGGCCGGGTTGTCGGCCAGCGCGATCCAGCACAGCGCCGCTTCGATCGCACCGGACGCGCCCAGCGCGTGGCCGGTCAGCGGCTTGGTGGAACTGGCCGCGACCTGCCCGCCGAGCACTGCCTGCACCGCACGCGATTCCATCGCATCGTTGTGGCGGGTGGCCGTGCCGTGCAGGTTGATGTAGTCCACGTCCGTCGGTGCCCAGCCGGCGCGGTCCAACGCCTCGCGCATCGCCGCAATGGCGCCGGCACCACTCGGTTCGGGGGCGGACATGTGGTGCGCGTCCGAGCTTTCTCCCCAGCCGGCGAGCTGTACCGGACCTGGTTCGCGGGTAAGCAGGAACAGCGCCGACCCTTCGCCGATGTTGATGCCCGCACGCGTTGCCGAGAACGGCAGGCAGCGGGTGTCGGAGATCGATTCCAGTGCGTTGAAACCGGCCACGGTGAAGCGGCACAGCGAATCGGCCCCGCCGGCGATCACCGCATCGACGATGCCGGCACGCAGCAGGCGCGCCGCCGATGCCAGCGCCTTGGCCCCGGACGAACACGCAGTGGACAGCGTCCACGCCGGTCCCGTTGCACCGCTGCGGTGGCGTACGAACGCCGCCGCGCTGCCCATTTCCTGCTGGGCATAGGCGAAGCTTTCCGGCCAGTGCCCGGTTGCGTGCCGCGCACGCAGGGCCGGCTCGGTTTCGCCGATGCCGGAGGTGCTGGTGCCGATCACCACCGCGACCCGCCCGGCACCGTAACGCTCAACGGCGGCCTGCACGGCGGGCGCGATCTGCGCCAGCGCGAGGTCCAGCAGGGCGTTGTTGCGGCCCCGTAGCGCGGTGGGCAGCGCGGACAGGTCCGGCAGCGCGGCCTGCACGCGGCCCAGCGCCAGGGTGCGTCCGGGCAGCACGTCGTCGCAGTCGGTCAGGCCGCCGGGCTGGTCGGCGAACAGACCGGCGGCGACCTGCGCGCGTCCGGCGCCGAGCGCGCAGACGACACCCATGTCGTTGAGGAAAATCGGCGCGTTCATGGCGCTTGGTCGCCCGTCGGCACTGAGCGGATGGTCAGCGAATAGCCTTCAACGCGGTTGTCCAGCTGCAGGCTGCCATCGTCGTTGCGCTGCAGCCGCAGGGCCTCGACCCCACCGCGCTGCAGCCGGCGCACGCGGCCATCATCGACCACCTGCCAGCCATCGGTCAGCACCGCGGCAATCGCTGCGGTCGGCCACAGCGCGAACTGCAGGTCGTCCAGCACGCGGTCGGCACGTACCTGCTTCGGCAACCACGCAGCGCGCTGTTCCTGCAGGTCCTGGCCGTCCCACTGCACGCGGAAGCCGGTCTGGCCCATTGCCTGCACCAGCAGCTGCACCTGCCCGGCATCGGCTTCCAGCAGGGCGTCCAGGTCGCGTTCGGCGCGACCGAAACGGAAGTGCAGCTGCTGCTGCAGGGCGAGCGTGCCCTGCAGGCTGGCCGGCGACAGGCGCAGCGGCGGCAGCGCACCTTCGGTACGCACCGGTCGGCCGGCACAGGCGGCGAGCAGCAGGGTGAGCAGGATCGCAGGCAGCAGGCGGCTCATGTCACGGGGTTCCTGTGGTGGGAGGGGGCGCGGGGCGGAACAACGGCGACAGCAGCCACACCAGCCCGATGCCGAGCAGCAGGGTCATACCGAAGGCCCGCAGCGCCGGCGTAGCGGACAGCCCGAGCAGGCCGAACGAGAGCCAGGTACTGGCCGCACCCACGCACACCGCCACCCACGCGCTGGGATCGCCGCGGTGTTCCAGCAGGAAGATGCCGTAGTCGATGCCCATGCCCAGCAGCAGCATCAATGCCAGCACGTTGAACAGCTGCAACGGATGGCCAAGCAGGGCCAGCACGGCAAGCGTCAGGCTACCAGCGAGCAGGGTCGGCACGATCACCCGCCAGGCATCGCGGCGGTAGCGCCACCACAATGCGGCGAACACCAGCGCCACGCCGGCCAGCAGCATGCCGCTCATCAGCTTGCGGTAATGCCCCAGCAGGCGCGAAAAGTCCGCGGTGCGGTCGACCCAGCGCACACCGGGCAGGCCGGCGCCGGCCTGGTCGAGGTCGGCCAGTGCACTGGGTTGCGAGAGGTCATCGACCAGCACCACGCTGGCCACGCCCTCGCCAAGCGCACCTATCCACAGCGGCCGGAACGGCGCCGAGGCCGGCGACGCAAGGAACGCCTGCAGGTCGATCGGAGTGCTGGCGAACGTCGGTCGCTGCAGCGCCTCGCCACTGACCGCGCCGACCGCCTGCAGCACCGCTGACTCCGCCTGCGCGGCCAGCCGGGCGTCGGCGTCCTGCTGCGACGGAGACGGCAACCAGTCACTCAGCGCGCGATGGCTGCCGATGCGGCCCTGCCCTTCCAGCGCGCGAAGCCGTGCGGTCAAGGCTTCTTCGCGCTGCAGCAGCTGGCCGGCATCGGCGCCCTGCACCAGGAAGAACTGCGCCGGGCTGGGCATGCCGAGCAGGCGCGAGATGCGGATCTGCTGTTCCATCAGCGCCGGTGGCGACGACTGCAGGCTGCGCAGGTCATCGTCCACGTGCAGGAACAGCATGCCACCGGCGCAGAACAGCAGCAGCGCGGTGACCACGCCACCCAGCGACCGGCCGCGCAGCCGGGGCCAGCGCTGCAGCGTGTTGCCCAGCCAGTGCGAGAAACGGGTCTGGCGTACCGTTCCACCATCCAGCCAAGGGAACCACAAAATTACCGTGACGAACGCGGCCGCCAGCCCGACCACCGAAAACAGCGCCATCTGCCGCAGGCCGGGGAACGGGGTGATGGCCAGCGCCAGATAGGCCAAGGCGCTGGTCAGCAGGGCGAGCCACAACCCGGGCAGCAGGTAGCGCAGCAGGGACCAGCGGCTCTGCCGCGGCGCCGCCTGGCGCGAGGCGAACCAGTGGATGCCATAGTCTTCGGCCACGCCGACCAGGGAGGCGCCGAATACCAGCGTCAGCAGGTGCACCTTGCCGAACACCAGCACGGTCGCAGCCAGCGCCACCCCGCAGCCGACCAGCAGCGACATCGCCACCAGCAGGATCGGGCGCAGCGAACGGAACGCCAGCCACACCAGCAGCAGCACCGCGGCCAGCGAGCCCCAGCCGATCGTGTTGATCTCGCGGTTGGCCTGCACCGCCGCGGCTTCGGCATGCAGGGGCACGCCTGCGTGCAGGATCTCCAGTCCGGGCGTGGCGGCGCTCGCGGCCTGCCCCGCGCGTTCCAGCAGCGCACCGATATGCGGTTCGCCGTCCAGCTGGAACGCCGAATCGCGGGTGCCCAGGCGCAGCACCGCCCACTGCTTTTCTTCGGCCTGCAGCAGGCCGTCTTCACCCAGTCGCAGGCCGGCCGCCTTTGCCTGCTGCTGCCACCATGCCGGCCACAGGCCCAGCGGATCCTGCAGCCAGGCGGTCAGCCGCGGCCCCCCCATGGGTCCGTACAACTGGGCCAACGCCTGTTGCGCCAGCGCATCCGGCGCGGTGTGCTGCAGGGTGTCGCGCTGTGCGGGGGTCAACAGGCGGTCACGGTACGGCGCGTAGAACGTGCGCGCCTCATCGAACCAGCCGTCGAGCGCACCGGCCGGCTGCAGCAGCGCGGCGTCGGCATCGCCGGCCAGCGCAGCGGCGAAGGCCGCCTGCGCGCGCAGCGTGGCGGCCGCGTCGGTACTGCCCAGCAGCACCACCACGTCGCGCGAGTTCGCATCGGCGATGCGCCGGGTTACGTCGGACAGCAGCCGGTCCTGTGCATCCTGTGGCAGCAGCGCGAGGATATCGGTGTCGATCGGCGCATGCTGCCGCCACTGCAGGGCCTGCTGCACGCCCAGCGCCAACAGCACCAGCAGCCAGGCGAGGGCAAGCCAGCGCCAGCCGCGATGGGGGGTGTCGGCCACCGGTCCGCGATCAGTCAAGGCGTGCCGCCTCGTCCGCTGCCAGCGTGGCCGGCGCCTCGGTGAGGGCGCTGAAGGTCAGCCGGGTACGGTCCTTGCTGGCCTCGACGATGTCGACCTGGCGGACGTAACGGTCACCCCGCAGCTGCAACGAACTGAAGGCCTTGGCCAGCATCGGCGACTTCGGTGTCAGCGACAGCGTCCAGCCCTTCGCATCGCGCTGCGCCTCCACCGTGAACTGGCTGGACAGGGCCTGCACGTCGCCGCTCATCAGCGCGAACAGGATCGCGTTGACCGAGCGCATCGCCGGCTGTTCGCGTGCATCCAGCTCTACCCGGGTACTGCCATCGGGCTGCCGGCTGAGGATGCGCTCGGCGGTGATCACCATCTCCGAAGGGAACGGCTTCAGCGTGGTCCAGATCACCCCGCGCTCGCGCGCCACCACGAAGCGGCCCTGCGAACGCAGCGGGTTGCGGAAGCCGGCGACCTGCTTTTCCTGGCTGAACTCGCCGCGCAGCACCGCTGGCCGTGCGACATCGCGGGCGATCGCCTGCACTGCGTCGTCGGCAGCGCCCGCGACGAACGAAACGACAAGCAGGCTGGACAGCGCCAGCAGGCGCAGGCAGTGACTCAATTTCATGGCGCGGGAACTCCGAGTTTCTGCCACAGGATCGGCGGGCACAGGTACTGCATTTCACCGCTGGCGGCAGCAACGGCGACCTGCACGGTGTGCGCGCGGGTCAGCCGTTCGCCGCTGCCGGCGTCGAAGATTTCGTAGGTGATCTTCAAACGGTTTTCCCATTCGACGATGCGTGCCCGCACCCGCAGCTGCTGCTGGAAGCGCAGGGGGCGCACGTACTTGACCCGCGCATCCACCACCGGCCACAGGTAGCCCGATTCCTGCATCTGCGGATAGTCGTAGTCGTATCGTTGCAGCAGCGCGCAGCGTGCGATCTCGAAGTACTTGAAGTAGTTTCCATGCCAGACCACCTGCATCGGGTCGCAGTCGTGGAAGGCGGGCGCCAGGGTGATCTCTTCGACCAGCTCATGCATCGCGGTACAGCTCCCACTGACGGCTGCGGATGTCCTGCAGCAGCTGGCGCAGCTCGCCATCCAGCGCGCGGTCTTCTTCGATCAGCGCGATGCGCTGGCCGAGGTCATCGTACATCGCGGCCAGTTCCCCCTGCAGCTGCGCCTGCAGGCCCACCCGCTGACGCAGCGCCACCGCCTGGCGTGCGGCGATCAGCATGCCGGCGACCACCTGTTCGGCAAGCTCGATCACCCGTAGGCAGTCGCGCGCGGCGATGGTGCCCATGCTGACCTTGTCCTGGTTGTGGCATTCGGTGGAACGCGAAAACACCGACGCCGGCAGGGTGTTCTTGAGCGCTTCGGCGGTCCACGCCGAGACGCTGATCTGCAGCGCCTTCAGGCCATGGTTGATGGCGGCGCGCGGGCCGGTCGCGGCGGACAGGTTGGCCGGCAGGCCGTGGCTGTACCGCGCATCCACCAGCAGCGCCAGCTGGCGGTCCAGCAGGTCGGCCAGGTTGGCCACGGTGTTCTTCAGCGTGTCCATCGCCAGCGCGATATGCCCGCCGTAGAAGTGCCCGCCGTGCAGCACGCGTTCTTCGTCCGGATCGATCAGCGGGTTGTCGTTGGCGCTGTTGAGCTCGGTCTCGATCAACTGGCGCAGGAACGGCAGGGTGTCTTCCAGCACGCCGATGACATGCGGTGCGCAGCGCAGCGAGTAACGGTCCTGCAGGCGCTGTTCGTTGCGCGGTGGTCGATCGCTGTGCAGGTCGGCACGCAGTCGCGCGGCGATGCGCGCCTGGCCCGGGTGCGGCTTGGCGGCGAACAGGGTTTCGTCGAAATGGTGCGCGTTGCCATCGCTGGCCAGCACGTTGAAGGCGGTCAGGCGCGTGGCCAGGCGGCACAGGTAGTCCGCGCGATGCCAGGCCAGGCAGGCCAGTCCGGTCATCACCGCGGTGCCGTTCATCAGCGCCAAGCCTTCCTTGGGCCGCAGCCGCAGCGGCTGCAGGCCGATCCGCGGCAGCACCTCGGCGGCGGACTGCACGCTGCCTTCGAACAGCACCTCGCGCTCACCGCACAGCACGGCCGCCACGTACGACAACGGGGTCAGGTCGCCACTGGCACCGACCGAACCTTCGGCCGGGATGCGCGGCAGCACGTCATGCCGCAGCAGGGCGGCGAGGCCTTCGAGCAGGGCCACGCTGGTGCCGGACATGCCCTGCGACAGCGACGCCAACCGCGCCGCCAGTACCGCGCGCGTTTCCTGTGCATCGAGGAAACGACCCAGCCCACAGCCATGGTAGGTGTACAGATGGTGCGGCAGTTCGGCCACCAGCGACGGCGGGATCACCGTGGTGCAGGAGTCGCCGTAACCGGTGGTCACCCCGTAGACCACGCCGTCCTCGCGCAGCAGGCGGTCCAGGAAATCCGCGCCGCGCTGGATCCGGGCGCGGAATCCGGGCGCGTCGTCGAGCACGGCCTGCGCGCGGCGGTCCGCCAGCGCAACGACGTCTTCGATGGTCAGCGGGCCGGCACCGAAGCGACAGGAGGGAAGCGGTTCAATCGGCATCGGCGGCCTGGTCCCAGAACGGAAAGAAGTTGAACCAGTCCAGCGGCGATTCGATCACCTGCTGTTCCAGCCATGCGGCATATCGCTGCGCGCAGTCGTGCAGCGCGGCGTCGCGGGATCCGCGCGGCAGCACGATGCGTTCGTCGAACAGATCGAAGCGGATCCGGTAACCATCGTCCTGGTGCAGGCAGGACAGCGTATACACCGGGCAGCCGAGCGCGGCGGCGAGCACGTAGCCGCCCACCGGGAACGGTGCGCGATGGCCGAGGAAGTCGGCGTGCACCACGCGTTCGCTGTGTACCGGCACGCGGTCACCGACGATCGCCACGAAGCCGCCTGCGGCGACCCGCTGGCCGAGGGTCATCGCCATTGCCGGGCCGACGTCGGTCACCTGCACCAGTTCCACCGATGCCAGCGGATCCAGCCGCGCCAGCAGGCTGTTGAAGCGCTGCGCGTGCTTGGTGTGGACCAGCACGGTGAGATGCAGGCCGGGGACTTTTTCGGCCAGCACCTGGCATAGCTCCAGGCAGCCGACGTGGGCGGTCAGGAACACCCCGCCCTGCGCGCGACCAATGCGCTGCAGGGCGGGGTTGTCGTGCAGCCGCAGGCGCTGCGCCGGATAACGCCGCCCCAGTGCCAGCAGTTTGTCCAGCATGGTGTCGCCGAACAGCGCGAAGTGGCGCAGGCTGTCCAGCCAGTTCGGCGCGCGGCCCAGCGCCCCGCTGTACGCCTGCAGCCGCTGCAGGTACTGCAGCGAGGCGCGGCGTGCCAGACCGTTGGCCAGCCAGTGGCAGGCCACCGCCGGCCAGGCGCACAGCCGGTACGGCCAGCGCCCGAACCAGCGGTGGATCCAGCACAGCGCAAGCACGCCGCGTATCGACGTGCGCTCGCCGATGTCGGCCCAGTGCGGTGCGGCAGGACCGGGACGCGCCGCCATCAGGGCTGTCCCCGCAGGCGTCGCCGCAGCAGTTGCGGAGCGCGCCGCAGCATCCCCCCGAACAACCGCGCGTGCATGCCGCTGATGCGCAGGTTGTCGCGCCACACATCGAAGTGCGACACGCCATCCTTCGGATAGGTAACCGGCGTGGCCAGGTGATGCACCGGCACCTCGCGCCAGTACAGCCGCACGAGGATCTCAGTGTCGAAATCCATGCGCCGGCCGATCGTTTCCTCGGCCATCACCTGCAGCACCGGCGCCAGCGGATACACCCGGAAGCCGCACATCGAATCGCGCAGGTGCAGCGACAAGGTGTTGATCCAGACCCACACATGGGTGCCATAGCGCCCGTACAGGCGGATCTTCGGCACCGTTTCGTCGTAGGCCGGGATGCCGCAGATCACAGCCTCCGGGTGGGTCCGCGACAGCGCGGCGAAACGGCCCAGCTCGGTGGTGTCGTGCTGGCCATCGGCATCGATCTGCAGGACATGGGTATAGCCCAGCCGTGCCGCCTCGCTGAATCCGGCCAGCATCGCGCCACCCTTGCCCTGGTTGTGTGGCAGCCGCAGCAGGCCGACGTGCGGCTGCCGTGCAAGCCCGCCCAGCACGGCCGCACAGTCCGCATGCGAACCATCGTCGACCAGCAGGCACGGCAGTCCCGCAGCGCGGATACCGGCCACCACGTCAGCGATGGCGTGCTCATGGTCATAAACCGGTACCACGACCAGCAGGGCGTACTCGGCGGCGGGAACCAGGGAATCAATCGGCATCGGCGAACAGTACTTTGCCACTGGCGTGAATGCCGTGATCGGAGCTGAACCGGAATCCGAGCACGCATCGGACCGGGTCCCAGTCCAGGTGCAGTTGCAGCACGTCGTGCGGGCGCGCAACCTGCTGGAACTTCAGCGCATCCATGCGCAGGAACCGGGGCGGCAGGTCGAAGGCTTCGCGCGCCAGCTGGATCGCCCAGTCCACCTGGGCCACGCCCGGCAGCACGGCGACGCCGGGGAAGTGCCCCTCAAAGGCCGTCAGCTCCGGCGCCAGCAGCAACGCTACCCGCGCCGTGGTGGCGTCGCGTGCCAGCCACTGCGGCGTTGGAAGCGCTTTCTGGAACAGCGCCTGCAGCAGCGCCTGGGTCGGCTTGCCCTGCGCATTGACCGGCATCGCGGCAACCAGCCGCCAGCGCCGCGGCCGGGTCACGGCGTCATGGCCTTCGGCCAACAGCGCGGTGAGGCGGCCGATGAAGGCGCGTCGCTCGGCATCGCCGGCCTGTGCCAGTGCGCGGTCGTGCGGCACGATCACCGCGGCCAGCTGCGCGCGCGCGCCGGGCAGCACCAGCACCTGCGCTTCGGCCACGCCGGCGTCGCGGCACAGGGCCTGTTCCAGCGCACCCAGCGATACCCGGCGCTCTTCGATCTTGACGATGCGGTCGGCGCGCCCGAGCAGGCGGAAACCGCCGTCAACACTGGCTTCGGCACGGTCTTCGCTGCGCCACCAGCCGTCCTGCGCCAGGTGCGCCGATGCCACCGCCAGCTGACCGTCATCGATGCGCCACTGCACGCCCGGCAACGGCTGCCACGCGGGGGCTTCCCCCTCGCAACGGCGCCAGGCGATACCGCCGGTTTCGCTGCTGCCGAACACTTCGATCGGCGCGATGCCCAGCACCGCACGCACCTCCGCGGCAGCCTGTGCCGGCAGCGGCCCGCCGGAGGAAAACACCGCGCGCAGCTGGCCGCGCGCGCCGGCCCAGTCGAGCTGCGGCGGCAGTCGTTTCAGGTGCGCCGGGGTGGCCACCAGCACGCTGGGTGCGGCGGCCAGCGCGGCGACCAGGTCTTCATGGAAGAAACGCCGCCGCTCGATCGCCCGGCCCGCGGCCAGCGGCCACAGCACGCGGAACAGCAGCCCGTAGATGTGCTGGTGGGAGACGGTGCCGTGCACGTGGGCACCGGCCAGCAGCGCGCCGAACGCCTGCTGCAGCGCCTCGACTTCGCTGCCCAGCTGGTCCAGGCGCTTTTCGATCGCCGCAGGTTCGCCGGTACTGCCGGAGGTGAACACCACCAGCCGGCAGGCCTGTGGATCCAGCACGGCGCCAACGGGGGGCGCGTCGGTGGGCGGCGCCGCGTGCAGCGGCTGCCAGCACGCATCGACATCGCCGGCGAAACCATCCACGTGCGGTCGCAGCGCCTGCAACGTCCCGGGCAGGTCATCGCCCGGCAGGTGGACCCGCTTGCCGGCCGACCAGGCGCCCAGCAGCGCGGCGGCGAAAGCCAGGCTGTCGGTGAAGTACAGCGCCCAGTCGCGCCCTTCGGCGGCCGCGAACGCCGCCTGCCAGCCGCGCGCCCGGGCCAGCAGCCCGGCGTGGTCCAGCACCGCGCCGTCGAGCGCGCCCACCGTGCGGCCAGGCCGTGCGGACTGCAGCAGGAGGTGCAGCGGTATCCACTCAGACATGGCCGTGGGCCGCCTTCACCCGTCGTCGCACGGTCCATTCGGCGGCATGCAGCAGGCCCATCAACAGATAGGCCAGCAGGCCGTTGTACAACGCCCAGGTGGCATCGGACGCCCACAGGGCCGTGGCCAGCGCCAGTGCGCCATTCACCACGAAGAAGCCACACCAGACCTGGGTGACGCGGCGCGTGTAGGCGATGGCGAACGGCGGCAACTGGGGATCCTGCAGGCGTGCGAAGCGCTCGGCCACGGTCGGGGGATGGCGCAGGCTGACCAGGAAGAACACCAGCAGCACCGCGTTGACCAGTGCCGGGTACAGCTTCAGCGGCAGCGCCTCGTTGCCCAGCAGCGCCACCACCGCCAACAGCCCGGTGCCGGCGGCCGACCAGATCCACAGCCGTTCGCGGGTGCCCAGTGCGCGCAGCAGCGCCACCGCGAACAACAGCAACGACAGCCAGCGCGGTTCGAACCGGCCCATCGCCAGGTACATCAGCGGCGGATAGGCCAGCGACAGCAGCACGAAAGCGACCCTGCGCGGATGGGACACGATGGCGGTCCGGTGCGCGCGGTCAGGCAGCAGCCGGGTCGGGCAACAGGCCATGCACCACATCGACCACGTCCTGCACGGTGCGCACGGTCTTGAAGGCGTCCGGCTGCAGGTTGCGGCCCAGCAGCGGCTTCAACTGCACGATCAGGTCGACGGCGTCGATGCTGTCGATATCCAGGTCGGCATGCAGGCGCGCGCCGGGCACGATCAGCGCCGGATCGATCTCGAAGCTGCTGGTCAACAGCCGCGCGATATGCGCGAACAGGTCGGTCTTGGTCATGGCGGCACCCGCACTCACGCGCGGTGGCTGGCGACGAAGGCCGCCAGGGCCTGCACGCTGCCGAAATGACGGCGGGTTTCTTCCGAATCGGCGGACAGGCTCACGCCGTACTGCTTCTGCAGGGCCAGGCCCAGCTCCAGTGCATCGATGGAATCCAGGCCGAGGCCTTCGCCGAACAGCGGCGCGGCCGCATCGATATCGGCGGCGGAGACGTCTTCCAGCGACAACGCCGAAATGATCAGCTCCTTGATCTCGTGCTCAAGTTCCTGCACGGGGCAGCTCTCCACAGGGTTGGAAGTAATGGGTGAGGTAATCGGTGACGCGCCGCGCGGCCAGGGCTTCCCCTCCTGCCACTGCGTCTTCGTCGAGAAACGTATCGATCGGAATGTCCTCACCGACCTCCAGCGAAACGTGGAAGCGTCGCGGGGGCACACGATACCATTTCCGTCCCTTTTCCAGCGTCGGCGGGTCGCAGCGTATCCGTACCGGGGTCATGTCCAGCCGGCCGCGCACGGCGATGTTGGCCGCGCCACGGCGCAGTTTCAGCGGCTGGCCGGGCTCGCTGCGGGTGCCTTCGGGGAAGATCACCAGGCAGCCCCCGCCGCGCACCGCGGCAATGCCGGCGTCGACCAGCGCCGGCCCGTCATCATTGACGATATAGCCGGCGGCACCGACCGTGCCGCGCATGAACGGATTGCGGGCCACCGCGCGCTTGACCACGCAGTCCGCATCCGGCAGCAGCGCGACCAGCAGCACCACGTCGATCAGGGTGGGATGGTTGGCCAGCACCAGCAGGCCTTCACGCTGCAGCCGTGCCGCGCCACTGACCGACACCGTGAGCACGCCGAGGCGGCGCATGATCGCCACCTGCAGGGCGAATCCATGTTGGACGCCGCGACGCGCGAGGCGACGGCGACGCGCGGGATCGCGCACCAGGACCAGCAGCAAGGGTCCCACGACCACGCCGGCGATCAACCCGCCCAGCCCGAACGCCGCGAAGCTGACGCCGGTGGCCAGCACCCGCCAGGCCCGGTCCAGGCCGCGAGCAAGGGCCTCAGCCGCCACGCGTCCAGGTCCAGCGCTGGCCGTCGATCACCCGTTCGCAGCGCGGCTGCGCGGACAACAGGAAACGCTGCAGGTCCAACGCATGCGGCAGCAGGCCGGGCGGATCATCGGGCGCATCGGTGGCCTGCCAGTGCAGCTGCAGGCGCACGCCAGCGGCATCGGGGCGCCTGACGCGCCAACACCAGGCATGGAACGGTGCCGGCTCATCGATGAACTCCGCATACAGTGCCGGCAACGGCGGGTCGTAGACCACGATGCGGACTTCCTCGGCGCCATCGGCCAGCAGTCCGGCCGCTTCCAGGCAGGCCGCTTCGGCGGTGGCCTTGCCCGCCGCCAGTGCCAGGTTGTTGCCGCGGTGGCCGCGGGTGATGGAGTACAGCGCGCCGATCGCATTGTGTACCGACAGGCCGAAGGTGGTCGGTGACAACGCTTCTTCGGCCACCAGCGCGGCCAGCAGTTCCATCGAACGCGCGACGTCGCCGTGGCGGCTGGCGAACACCAGCGGCACGCGGCTGTCCGCGCCCTCGCCGGCTTCGCACCAGCAGGCGGCCTGGATCGCCATGCGACCCAGCCGTTCGATCCGGCGACGCTGCATCGCCGGTACCTCCGGCAGCCCGGGGGTGTCCTCGCCTTCGGGCAGCCACGGTGCCTGCGCCCAGTCCTGCCAGGCGCTGCGGGTGGCCAGCCCGGGCGCCCAGGCGGCCCAGTCGACAACGGAAAACTCGATCATTGCGGGAGAACAGGCTGCGGTTGCGCGGAGCGCCGCACGCTAGCACGGCCGGGGCGAAGAGCGTGACGACCAACGGTCGTCACCCAGCGCAGCCAACGGCCATCGCCAGCCGCGCCTAGTGGTAGCCCGCGCCGGCTTCCACCTTGCCGCGGAACACCCGGTACGACCACGCCGTGTAGCCCAGGATCACCGGCAGCAGCACCACCAGGCCGACCAGGCTGAAGCCCAGCGAAGTCGCCGGCGCCGCTGCGTCCCACAGGGTCATGCTCGGTGGCAGCAGGTAGGGCCACATGCCCAGCACCAGCCCGGCGAACCCGAGCACGAACAGCGCCAGGGTCAGCAGGAACGGCGGCAGGTCGCGCTTGGGATGCACGGCACTGCGCCACAGCGCAGCGGCCACCGCCAGGGTCAGGATCGGCACTGGCGACAGCCACCAGAAATTGCCATCGGCGAACCAGCGCTGCATCAGGTGCGACTGCAGGAACGGCAGCCAACTGCTGACCAGCCCCATCGCCACGATCACCGCCGCCACCAGCGGCCGGGTCAGCTGCCGCGCCAGCACCTGCACCGGGCCGGTGGTCTTGAGGATCAGCCAGGTGCTGCCCAGCAATGCATAGCCTGCCACCAGCGAGGCGCCGGTCAGCATCGCGAACGGGCTGAACCAGCCGAACGCGCCGCCCTGGTAGACCCCGTCGACGATCGGAAGGCCCTGCACCAGCGCCCCCAGGATCACCCCCTGGGCGAAGCTGGCCAGCAGCGAACCCAGCCCGAACGCCACGCTCCACAGCCGCTTGGAGCGGTGCGCCTTGAAGCGGAACTCGAACGCCACGCCGCGGAACACCAACGCCATCACCAGCAGCAGCACCGGCAGGTACAGCGCCGAAAGCAGCGCCGAATAGGCCTTCGGGAAGGCCGCCAGCAGGCCCGCACCGCCGAGCACCAGCCAGGTCTCGTTGCCGTCCCAGATCGGCGCGGCGGTGTTCATCATCTGGTCCAGTTCTTCTTCGCTGTGCGCGAAGGGCGCCAGGATGCCGATGCCCAGCACGAAGCCGTCCAGCACCACGTACATCAGCACCCCGAAGCCGATCACCGCGAACCATGCCACCGGCAGCCAGGTCATCAGGTCCATGTCAGCGCTCCTCCAGCGGTTCATCGGCAGCGGACAGCGGACGCGCCGGGGTGTGGTGGCCGCCGTCCAGCGACGGTCCTTCTTCATGCGGATGCGGGCCCTGGCGCAGGATCTTCACGAGGTACCAGATGCCCCAGCCGAACACGAAGGCATAGCCGACCACGTACACCCCCAGCGACAGTGCGGTCATCCAGGCACTTTGCGGCCCCACTACATCGGCGGTGCGCAGCAGGCCGTACACCACCCACGGCTGGCGCCCCATTTCGGTCACGAACCAACCCGACACCAGCGCGATGAAGCCGCTGGGCAGCATCCAGTTCCAGCCACGCAGCAGCCATCGCGACTGCAGCAACCTGCCGCGCCACAGCGCGAGGGCCGACACCAGCGCCAGCAGCAGCATCAACGTGCCCAGCCCCACCATGATGCGGAAGGCGAAGAACACCGGGGTCACCGGCGGCCGTTCGCTGGCCGGTACCGAGGTCAGCGGGGCGAAGGTTCCGTCGCGCGAGTGGGTCAGGATGAGGCTGCCGAGCCTGGGGATGGCGACCTCGAAATCGTTGCGTTCCTGCTCTTCGTCGGGCAGGGCGAACACCACCAGGGGCACGCCCTCGCCGGGCTGGGTCTGGTGCCAGTGGGCTTCCATCGCGGCGATCTTCATCGGCTGGTGCTTGAGGGTGTTCAGGCCATGCATGTCGCCGACGAAGATCTGCGCCGGTACGGTGATCGCCGCGAAGATCACCGCGGCGGTGAGCATGCGGCGACCCGCTTCCACGTGCACGCCACGGCGCAGGTAGAACGCGCCGATGCCGCCGATCACGAAGCAGGTGGTGATGAACGAACCCAGCGCCATGTGGGTGAGCCGGTACGGGAAGGACGGGTTGAACACCACCTTCCACCAGTCGACCGGATGCACGATGCCATTGACCATTTCATAGCCGGCGGGGGTATGCAGCCAGCTGTTGGAGGCCAGGATCCAGAACGTGGAAAACAGCGTACCCAGCGCCACCATGCAGGTGGACAGGAAGTGCAGCCGTGGCGACACCCGGCCCCAGCCGAACATCATCACGCCGAGGAAACTGGCTTCCAGGAAGAAGGCGGTCAGTACTTCGTAGGTCAGCAAGGGGCCGATCACCGAGCCGGCCACCTGGGTCAGGCGCGGCCAGTTGGTGCCGAACTGGAAGGCCATGACGATGCCGCTGACCACGCCCATGCCGAAGGACACGGCGAAGATCTTCTGCCAGAAGAAGTACAGCTCGCGCCAGATCGGGTTGCGGGTGCGCAGCCAGCGCCACTCGACAAAGGCCAGCCAGCTGGCGGTGCCGATGGTGAAGGCGGGGAACAGCACGTGGAAACTGACCACGAATCCAAACTGGAAACGGGACAACAACAATGCGTCCAAGGGACGCCTCCTGCCGGGCGCGGGTGGGGATACCGGACCAGTCTGGGTGGATTTGCGTTAACAGGGGATGCGACCGGATGCCGCCCTGCTTCACTTTGTCGCAGCGATGCTGGCAACGGCAGCAGCAGCTGCTGCAGGGCTGCGTGTTGGCGGGGCAGGAGAAACCCCTGCTTTTTTCTTTTCCTGCGTGGCTGGCGGCCACCGCCATCTGTCCGGGGGCCGATCGGGGTGGCTATGCGGGGCCTTGAGCGGCAGGAGCCGCGAAGAGCTACATGGACGTATTCACGCGTGCCCCGCATAGGTACCCCGACCGGCCCAGCCACCGCTGGAAGATCCCCAAGCCGCCAGCAGCCGCACACCCTTCCATGACCTGTGGGCCAGCCCCTGCCGGGGAGGGGCTGCTACCCTTGGCCGGTTTTCTCCTTCACGGTGCGTCCCGTCCATGTCCCGAGTGCTGCCGCTGTCCCTGTTGTTGTCCGCCCTGCTGGCCGCTCCGGCCGTACAGGCCGCGCCGACCCCGATCACCATCGAACAGGCCATGGCCGACCCGGACTGGATCGGGCCGCCGGTGGAACGCGCCTGGTGGTCCTGGAACAGCCAGCAGGTCGAGTACCAGCTCAAGCGCAAGGGCAGCCCGGTGCGCGACACGTTCCGCCAGCCGCTCAGCGGGGGCGTCGCCGCCCAGGTGGCCGACGACCAGCGCGGCAGCCTGGACGTGGCCAATCCGGTGTATGACAGCAGCCGCAGCCGCATGGCCTTCGCCCGCAACGGCGATGTGTTCGTGCGCGACCTGCGCAGTGGCGCACTGACCCAGCTCACCCGTGGCAATGAACGCTCCAGCGGCATCAACTTCGCCACCGACGGCGGCGTGATCTGGCGCAACGGACAGAACTGGTTCCACTGGACCGCCGCCAGCGGCGTCGCCCAGGTGGCCAGCCTGAAGGCCGAGAAGAATCCGTCCGACGCGCCCAAGGCCGATACCCTGCGCGAGCAGCAGCTGCGCACGCTGGAAACCCTGCGCCGCGACCGCGAACAGCGCGAGGCGCTGAAGGAGCAGGACCAGCGCTGGCGCGAGACCGACCCGACCCGCGCGCCGGGTCCGGTGTTCCTCGGCGCCGATGTGGAGATCGTCGACAGCGTGCTGTCGCCCGATGGCGTGCACCTGGTGGTGGTGACCAAGCCGAAGGGCTTCGAAGAAGGTCGCACCAGCAAGATGCCGCTGTACGTGACCGAATCCGGTTACGAAGAAACCGAAGACACCCGCACCCGCGTCGGCCGCAATGACCCGGAACCGCACACCTTCTGGCTGGTCGATGCACGCACCGGCAAGGCCGACAAGGTGTCGCTGGACGCGCTGCCCGGCATCGGCACCGATCCGCTGGCCAGCCTGCGCAGACAGGCCGGCAAGGACGCGCTGAAGGGCAACCGCCCGCTGGAACTGATGAGCGACTTCATGGGCGGCGGCATCCGCTGGAGCGCCGATGGCCAGCAGGCCGCGATCATGCTGCGCGCCAACGACAACAAGGACCGCTGGATCGTCAGCGTGGCCGCGGCCGATGGCCGCCTGCAGAACCGCCACCGCCTTACCGACCAGGCCTGGATCAACTGGGGCTTCAATGATTACGGCTGGATGGCCGACGGCCGCACGCTGTGGCTGCTGTCCGAGGAATCCGGCTTCTCGCACCTGTACACCCAGGCCGGTGCCGGCAAGCCGCAGGCGCTGACCAGCGGCAAGTGGGAGACCTCCGCGCCGGCGCTGTCGGCCGATGGCAAGGGCTTCTATTTCCTGTGCAACCAGCAGGCCCCGCACGACTATGAAGTGTGCAGCGTCGACGTGGCCAGCCGCCAGGTGCGCGAGCTGACCGCCCTCAACGGCGTTGAGGATTTCAGCGTGTCTCCGGATGGCCAGCAGCTGCTGGTGCGCTACTCCGGCGCCTACCTGCCGGCCCAGCTGGCCGTGGTGCCGGCGACCGGCGGCCAGGCGCGCGTGCTGACCGATACCCGCAGCGCCGAATTCAAGGCGCGCGAGTGGATCCAGCCGAAGCTGGTGGCGGTGCCGTCCAAGCACGGTGCCGGCGTGGTCTGGGCCAAGTACTACGAGCCGGAGAACAAGGAACCCGGCAAAAAGTATCCGATCGTGATGTTCGTGCACGGTGCCGGCTACCTGCAGAACGTGCACCAGCGCTACCCGGCCTATTTCCGCGAACAGATGTTCCACAACCTGCTGGTGCAGCAGGGCTACATCGTGCTGGACATGGACTACCGCGGCAGCGAGGGCTACGGCCGCGACTGGCGTACCGCGATCTACCGCAACATGGGCCACCCGGAGCTGGAAGACTACAAGGACGGCCTGGACTGGCTCGCCGAAACCCAGCAGGGCGACCGTGACCGCGCCGGCATCTACGGCGGTTCCTACGGCGGCTTCATGACCTTCATGGCGCTGTTCCGTTCGCCGGGCACGTTCAAGGCCGGCGCCGCACTGCGTCCGGTGGTGGACTGGCACAACTACAACCACGCCTACACCGCCAACATCCTCAACACGCCGGACATCGACCCGGAGGCGTACCGCGTTTCCTCGCCCATCGAGTACGCGCAGAACCTGCAGGACCACCTGATGATCGGCCACGGCATGATGGACGACAACGTGTTCTTCCAGGATTCGGTCAACCTGACCCAGCGCCTGATCGAACTGCACAAGGACAACTGGACCATCGCGCCCTACCCGCTGGAACGCCATGGCTACACCCGTGCCGATTCCTGGCTGGACCAGTACAAGCGCATCCTCAAGCTGTTCAACGAAAACGTGAAATAACCAACGGGGTCGTGCCGGTTGCGATCGGCACGACCCGGCTGGCGTCGTCTCCCCCTGCAAGGACACCGGATGTCACAGCTGCCCCCCACCCTGGCCACGCCGCGCCATGGCACACCAGCGCGCACGGATTTCGTGCGCCCGATCGCGTTGACCACCCTGCTGGTCTGCGTGGCCATGATCGCGTGGTTCCTGCTGCAGGCGCTGGTGGCCTGGCCGATCGCCGCCAGCCAACCGTGGCAGATGCTGGTCGCGCTGGCCGAGGAAAGCGAGTGGCCGTCCAGCCTGCGCTGGATGCTGGCCCACCCGGTGGCCACCAGCCTGCTGCTGGCCGCGGTCTGCGTGCCGTCACTGGTCTCCAGCTGGGGCCTGTACAAGGGCACCCGCTGGGGGCTGCTGAGCTTTGTCTGGCTGCTGGTGATCACCGGCATCGCCAACATCGGCGTGGCATGGTGGATGGATCGCATTGCCGCGGTGTTGATCGGCAAACTCGGCGAGGCCGATGTGGTCGAGGCACTGAATGCCCAGCGCATCCTGTTCACCGCCACCGTGCTCGGCAGTTGCGTGCTGTTCGCGGTGCTGCAGGGCTGGCTGGCGTGGCGCCTGATGCGCCCGGACATCCGTTCGCGTTACTGACCTCCCCTCTTTCTTCTTTTTTTCCCCCGGAGTCTGCATGTCAGTGATGACGCTGCCGCTACGCGCGATCGCCGCGCTTTTCCTCCTGTCCGCTGCTGCCGTGGCCAATGCGCAGGACTGTGCCGTCTACGATGAAGCCACCTGTGGCAACCAGCTGTACAGCGCCGATGCAACGCGCCTGCAGCAGTGGTGCGAACAGGGCACCGGCGTGGCCTGCAGCGGCCTGCTGCGCGAATGGGTCAGCGAGGCGCGCCAGGCCGACACCCGCGCCCCGAATGACGACCCGGACCTGCAGGAACCGGCGGTGTGCAAGGAAGCCGACCCCGCCTATGACGAGCAGGCCTGCGAGGTAGCGGCCAAGGCGGCGCTGTCCAAGGCGATGGGCATGGCGCTGACCGGGGTGTTCGACCAGCGTGAGATCGTGCTGCCGGCAGGCCGGCTGGCGTCCCTGCAGTCGTTGTGCGTGGACCATCCGGACGGCGATTTCTGCCGCGAGGTGGCCGAGGAACAGTGGAAGGCCGGCGCCTTCGTGCAGGCCGTGGCGGCGTTGCAGCTCAGCTGCCACAGCGGCGACGAGCGCGCCTGCGAGCTGCATGCGCCGTTGCAGGCGCTCGGCAGCGCGGCACGGCCGCAGCCGGCCACCGCCCTGCCCTGCGGCGAGTACCGCAGTGACGGCGGGCTGCTGGACACGCTGGACTTCGCTGACGGCGGCCTGGTGGGACTGGGCATGGGCGCGCAGGCGCGCGCGCGGCTGGAAGACGGTGAGATCCGGCTGCGCCACGACAAGGGCGGGGACTTCGTGTTCCAGGCCCTGCCCGGCGATAAGCTGGTCGGCATGGACGAGTGGACCCGGATGCGCGTCTTCCAGCGCAGCGGGGGTCCGGCGCAGTGCACCGCGCCGGTGGTCTTCAACGTCGTGCCGCTGCCGCGTGACTGCCCGCAGGCCGGCAGCGCCGACGGGGCTGCCGCCTGCTGCAAGGCCGGCAGCCTGCAGGGCTGCAACACGCTGGGCAACCAGCAGGCGCTGTCCGGTGAGTGGGTACAGGCCGCCGGCAGCTACCTGCAGGTGTGCCGCGCCGGCGTGCGCGAAGGCTGCGAGAACCTGGCCAGTGCGCAGGAAAACAGCGCCGACGTGGACGCGCGGGCGCAGCTGCAGCAGCTGTGCGAGGCCGACCGCAGCGGCCGCCACGTGGCCTGCGACGTGGTGGCCACCCGTAACTGGACGCTGATGGAGCTGGGGCGGGCGCTGCAGGACGCCGCCGAGGGGAGCAGCAAGGACGACGCACCGGCCGCCCCGCGCACCGGCAACCACAAGCGCTGAGGTCCTTCTGCCAGCCGCTGGCGCCGCGCCGTGCCCGGCGAACGCGCGGCGCGACCTGCCGTGGGCCGCGGGCACCGGCTAAACTGCACGCATGAACGAGTTCGACCGCGTCCGCGCTTACCTCACCGACCTGCAGGACCGCATCTGCGCCGCCATCGAAGGCGTCGACGGCCAGGCCCGCTTCCAGGAAGACCTGTGGCAGCGCGCCGAAGGCGGCGGCGGCCGCACCCGCATCCTGCGCGACGGCGCCGTGTTCGAGCAGGCAGGCATCGGCTTTTCCGACGTGGCCGGCAGCCGCCTGCCCCCTTCGGCTTCGGCCAACCGGCCGGAGCTGGCGGGCGCCTCGTGGCGCGCCACCGGCGTATCACTGGTGTTCCACCCGCTCAATCCGCGGGTACCCACCACCCACGCCAACGTGCGCTTCTTCCAGGCCGAACGGGAGGGACAGGTGGTGGCCCGCTGGTTCGGCGGTGGCTTCGACCTGACCCCGTTCTATCCGTTCGACGAAGACGTGCAGCACTGGCACCAGACCGCGCATGACCTGTGCGCGCCGTTCGGCCCCGAGCGCTACCCGGCGCACAAGCGCTGGTGCGACGAGTACTTCTTCCTGCGCCACCGCAACGAGACGCGCGGCGTGGGCGGGTTGTTCTTCGATGATCTGCATGGCGATTTCGAGCGCGACTTCGACTACCTGCGCGCGGTCGGCGATGGCTTCCTGGACGCCTACCTGCCGATCGTGGCGCGGCGCAAGGACGACCCGTACGGCGATGCCGAGCGCGAGTTCCAACTGTACCGGCGCGGCCGCTACGTGGAGTTCAACCTGGTCTACGACCGCGGCACCCTGTTCGGCCTGCAGAGCGGGGGCCGCAGCGAAAGCATCCTGATGAGCCTGCCGCCTCGCGTGCGCTGGGAATACGGCTTCCAGCCCGAACCCGGCAGCGCCGAAGCACGGCTGGCCGACTACCTGGTACCGCGCGACTGGCTGTAACGGCGACGCCTTGCCGACGCCGCAAATAAAAAGCCCCGCTGACCAGGGGGAGGTCAACGGGGCCGGGGAACGGGCGCTTGGGGAGGAGCCCCCGTTCCGAGATCTTCTCCAGGGGATGGGAGAGATCCACAACAGGCGTTGCGCCTGTTGGAGCCTATGGAAGCACTTCGAACATTGATGAATCGTGAAGGCGGCCCATTTAGCCGACCACCCTCACCAGAATATTCATCATTTAGTCAGCTAAATCGGTCCCATTAACCCATTCAGCGTCATAAAGCGCTGGATACGACTCAATGGGCTTCGTCCCAGTTCTGGCCGTGCCCGGTATCGACCACCAGCGGCACCTTCAACTGTGCCGCTTGCGACATATGAAGGACCACCGCGGTACGCAGTTCGTCGATGAAACCGGCCTCGCACTCGAACACCAGTTCATCGTGCACCTGCAGGATCATCCGTGCCGGCGCCGCGGACGCCTGCAGCCAGCGATCCACGTCCACCATCGCCCGCTTGATGATGTCGGCCGCGGTGCCCTGCATCGGCGCATTGATGGCCGCCCGCTCGGCGCCGGCACGCAGGCCCTGGTTGCGCGCGTTGATGTCGTTCAGATACAGGCGCCGGCCGAACAGGGTTTCCACGTAGCCCTGTTCGCGCGCCTGCTGGCGCATGCGGTCCATGAAATCACGCACCCCCGGATACCGGCTGAAATACAGCGCGACGTAATCCTGCGCCTGGCCGCGGTCGATGCCCAGGTTGCGTGCCAGGCCGAACGCACTCATGCCGTACATCAGGCCGAAGTTGATCGCCTTGGCGGCGCGACGTTCGTTGCTGGTCACCTCGTCCAGGCGGCGCCCGAACACTTCGGCGGCGGTGGCGCGGTGCACGTCCGCACCCTGTTCGAAGGCGCGTACCAGGCCCGGGTCTTCGGACAGGTGGGCCATGATCCGCAGTTCGATCTGCGAGTAATCGGCGGCCAGCAGCAGCTTGCCCTCCGGTGCCACGAAGGCACGACGGATGCGGCGGCCGTCCTCGGTGCGGATCGGGATGTTCTGCAGGTTCGGATCGGACGATGACAGCCGCCCGGTGGCCGCGCCGGACTGGTGATAGCTGGTGTGCACCCGGCCGGTATCGGCGTTGACCATCTCCGGCAGCTTGTCGGTGTAGGTACTGCGCAGCTTGGCCAGCCCACGGTAGTCAAGGATCACCCGCGGCAGCTCGTGCTGTTCGGCAATGGCCTCCAGCGCTTCTTCGTTGGTGCTCGGCTGGCCCTTCGGCGTCTTCACCAGGGCGGGCAGCTTGAGTTCGTCGAACAACACCGCCTGCAGCTGCTTGGGCGAATCCAGGTTGAAGCTGCGCCCGGCCAGTTCAGTGGCCTTCTGCTGCGCGGCCAGCATGCGCGTGGACAGGTCCTGGCTCTGGCGGCGCAGTTCGGCCACGTCCACCTGCACGCCGTTGGCTTCGATGCTGGCCAGCACCGGCACCAGCGGCATTTCGATTTCCCGGTACACCTGGTCCAGCGACGGCAGCGCCAGCAACTGCGGCGCCAGCGCGCGGTGCAGCCGCAGGGTCACATCGGCATCTTCGGCGGCGTAGCGGCTGGCCTCGTCGATGCCCACCTGGGAGAACGAGATCTGCTTGGCGCCCTTGCCGGCGACGTCCTCGAACTTGATCGTGGTGTAGCCGAGGTAGCGCTGCGCCAGCGAATCCATGTCATGCCGCGTGGCCGTGGAATTGAGCACGAAGCTTTCCAGCATGGTGTCGTCGTGGTAACCGCGCACGTCGATGCCGTGCCGGCGCAGCACGTGCAGGTCGTACTTGCCGTGCTGGCCGAGCTTCTTCTTCGCCGGGTCTTCCAGCACCGGGCGCAGCGCATCCAGCACCTGCTGCATCGGCAGCTGGGCCGGCGCGCCGGGGTAATCGTGGTTGATCGGGATGTAGGCGGCCTTGCCCGGCTCCACCGCCAGGCTGATGCCCACCAGCCGCGCCCGCATGGCATCCAGCGCATCGGTTTCGGTATCGAAACTGACCAGGTCCGCGTGTTGCAGCCGCTCGACCCAGGCCTGCAGCTGGGCCGGCTCGAGGACCGTCTCGTACTCGCCCGGCAACGACAGCGACGGGTCCAGGTCAGCCACCGGCGCCGTGTCGCTGCCACCGCGGGCGAAGCCGGCGGCGGTGCCGCGCAGGCTCGGCGCTGCCTCGCTCGCCACGCTCGGCGCCAGCCCGGCGCTGCCTTCCAGCTCCTTCAATGCCTGGGTGAAGCCATACCGCGCGTACAGTTCGCGCAGTTCCTCGACGTTGCGCTCGCGCAGCGGCAGGTCCTGCGGGCCGGCCTCCAGCGCCACGTCGGTACGGATGGTCACCAGCTCGCGGTTCAGCGGCAACCGCTCCAGCGCCGCGCGCAGGTTCTCGCCGATCTTGCCTTTCATGCCCGGCGCGGCGGCGATCACCCCGTCCAGGTGCTGGTACTCGCCCAGCCACTTGGCGGCGGTCTTGGGGCCGCATTTCTCGACACCGGGCACGTTGTCCACGGCATCGCCCATCAACGCCAGCAGGTCGACGATCTGGTCGGCGCGCACGCCGAATTTTTCCATCACCGCAGCGTCCGAATCCATCCGGCTGCCGGTCATGGTGTTGACCAGTTCGATCCCCGGCCGCACCAGCTGGGCGAAGTCCTTGTCCCCGGTGGAGATGGTCACGCTGAGGTCGCGCGCCACGCCCTGCAGGGCCAGCGTACCGATCACATCGTCGGCCTCCACGCCGGAGATGCGCAGGATGCTGATGCCGAGCGCTTCGACGATGCGGCACATCGGTTCGACCTGGCTGCGCAGCTCGTCCGGCATCGGCGGGCGGTTGGCCTTGTACTGTTCGTACAGGTCGTCGCGGAAGGTCTTGCCCGGCGCATCGACCACGAATGCCACGTAGGCCGGGCGCTCCTTCAGCGTTGCGCGCAGCATGTTGACCACGCCGAACAACGCACCGGTCGGTTCACCCTGCGGATTGGACAGCGGCGGCAGCGCGTGGAACGCGCGATACAGGTAACTGGACCCGTCGATAAGGACTAATCTGCTCATGCGACGATTCTACGCGCCCCGCGCCTGCGCGTCGGTCACGCCGGCTGGGGCATAATCCCCTGCACACCCGGCCAAGGACTCCTGACCATGAAACCCATGATGCTCGCCGCGCCGCTGCTGCTGGCCCTGCTGCTGGCCGGCTGCGCGACCTCCGGTGGCGCCGGTGCACCGCCGGTCGACGTGGCCGGTGCCGACATCGCCAAGCGCACGCTGGACAACGGCGACGTGCTGGAGGAGTACCGGGTGGCGGGCCAGCTGCGCATGGTCAAGGTGACCCCGCTGCGCGGTGCCCCCTATTTCATCTACGACCAGAACGGCGATGGCCGCATGGACAATTCCAAGGATGGCGTGTCACCGGTGTACTGGAAGCTCTACAGCTGGTGATGCACGTTCTTTCGAAATGAGCAACGTGGAACGCCGCAACCTGCCGATCGACCAGGCCGCCCTTCGCCACGGGCTGACCGCCGAACAGCTGTCCGCCGTGCAGACCCTGGAACATTTCGGCTGGCAGCTGCGCTTCGTGCGGCGGCCGCTGTTCCGCGATCCGATCCCGGTGCTGTTCGACCGCAGCGGCGAACGCTACGTAGTGCTGCAGGCCGATGGCAGCCTGGACGAATCGCAGACCCTGAAGCTGCGCGACTGAACGTGGCGCGGGCGCCAGGCCCGGAAGAAAAACGGCGCCGGCCGCTTCCTGCGACCGACGCCGGGTCCCCTCCCCAGGGAACGCTGTGCCCGCTGGCGCCGACCCCGGTCGGCCGGCGTCAGCGGATGACCAGCACCGGGATGCTGCTGCGGGCCAGGACTTCGGCGGTCTGGCTGCCGAGCAGCACGCGGGTCATCCCGCGCCGGCCATGCGAGGTCATCACGATCAGGTCCGAGCTGCGCTCGCCGGCCACGTCGATCACGCCGTCGGCGGCATAGCGGTCCAGCACGTGCACGCCGTTGGCCCGCACGCCCTGCGCCTGCGCGGTGGCCAGTGCGGGCTGCAGGATCTTCTGCGCCGTCTCTTCGCGGTCGGCCTTGTATTCCGGGCTGTTCATGTAGCCCACGCTCCAGCCCATGGCGTCGTACATGCCGACGGCCCAAGGCTCGGATACGGTCACGATATCGACCTCCGCGTCCAGGTCCTTGGCCAGCTCCAGGCCCTTCATCAGGCCTTTTTCCGCCAGTTCCGATCCGTCGGTGGCAATCAGGATGCGCTTGTACATGGCCGGGCTCCTCGGTGGTCTGCCGTGTTGGAACGCGAGCATTACACACCCGCCGTGCAGGCCATGCCTTGAGCAGGATCAATGCAGTGCAGCATGGCCCGACGCGCGGTGCGTGGCAGAATCCGCCGCATGCGTACCCTCCTCTGCTGTTGCATGGCCCTGTTCCTGCTGCCCTGGCCGGCCGTTGCCGACGACGCGATCCTGGTCTTCACCCGCACGGCCAAATTCCGCCACGACTCCATTCCGGTGGCCGTGGATACGCTGCGGTCACTGGCGTCCGAGCAGGGCCTGCGGGTGGTGCACGGCGAAGACAGCGCGGTCTTCACCGGCGAGGGACTGGCGGCGTATCGCGCCGTGGTGTTCGCCAATACCACCGGCGATGTGCTGGATGAGGCCCAGCAGGCGGCCTTCAAGGATTACATCGAAGGCGGCGGCGGGTTCCTCGGCCTGCATTCGGCGGCCGATACCGAATACGACTGGCCGTTCTACGGCGAGCTGGTCGGCGCCTGGTTCCACAAGCATCCACCGGGCCTGCAGACCGCCAAGGTAACCCTGCACGGCGGCGGCCACGATGGCCGCCAATGGTCGATCACCGACGAGATATACAACTACCGGCGCAACCCGCGACCCTGGGTGCAGGTGCTGGCGACGGTGGATGAGGCCAGCTACCCGGGCGGCACCATGGGCGCTGACCATCCCATTACCTGGTGCCGGCGGATGGGCCGCGGACGCAGCTGGTACACCGGTTTCGGCCACGATGCGGCGGCCTACGCCGATCCCCAGGTGCGCGCGCTGCTGCGGCGCGGGCTGGCCTATGCGGTGGGCACAAGCCCGCACTGCTGACGGAGCACCGGCGGATCATCGGGTCGTGCTGCCGGATGCTCCGCTGCGGGGATCCACGTACTGCCGGGTGCGTTGACGACCGGGACTGGAGCGAGCGGCTGCCGCTGCGCCTGGAGCGTCCGCCCTGAGCGCATCCAGGCGCGCCTGCAGCGGTGCATTCAGGCGATCATTCCTGAGCGCGGCGGCACGCTGCTCTATCTGCCCTTGCGTCTTCCGGGAAGACGAGGACGTCGCACCGGGTGGGGTCGGCGCGCGCAGCATGGCCAGGCGCGTCTGCACCTCATTCTTGAACTGGCTGCTGTGGACGATCGCATCGCGCGCGTCACGTGCCGATGCGTCCTTGGCTGCTTTTTCCTCTGCACGGCGCTTTGACTCGCTACGCGCGGTGGACTGGGCCTGCGCAGTGGCCTGTGAGGAGGCGGCGAGAGCCGCGGCGTGGGTGGCTTTCGCAGCAGCGCGGGTGGATGCGCGCTGGGCGGATTCACCGGCCCTGCTGCGCGCCTGCTGTTCGGCCTTGGCCCGCGCCTGTGCCTGCGCGTCCAGTTGCGCCTGCTCGGTCGCATGCGCGGCGGCCAGCTCGACTGCCGTGGTGGCGGCCTGCTGCTGGGCGCGCTGCTGGATGCCGCCTGCATCCAGCACCGGTTCGTCGCACCCGGCCGCAGCGCGGACCATGCTGCTGATGCCCATCCTGATCTCGTCGGCACACTGCTCGAGCAGCTGCCGCCTTTCGGCCAACAACATGCCTGGCTGCGCCAGCACCGCGTCCGTGTAGCGCTGCTCAGCGGCCTGGACAAGCGCATCGGCCTCCGGTTTGCGCAGCTTCTTCATCTGTTCGCGATAATCGCCCAGCGCGCCGCGCTGGAGGTCGTCGAGCATCCTGGGGGGTACCGGCGTGCCAGACGGAAGCCGATGCTTGGCGAGGGCGTCCTTCCAGGCGCTTTCCACGCTGCCCTGGACAAGCGCGTGCAGTGCCTCGTCCTCGACATGGCTGGTCAACTTCATGCGCAGGTTCCCGCGCATCACAGGCAGCTCCAGTTCGATCATGCGGCGGGTACCGTAGGCACCGTCCACCTGTTGCACGAGCTCACGCAGCGGCAGCGCGGCCCGCTGTCGTGCGCGCGCATCGACCCGCAGCGGATCGTCGCCGCGCCGCGGCTCATAGGACACCTTCTTCACCGCCCAGCTGCGCCACGACCTCAAGCGGATGTACTCCGCGTTGCCCGGCAACAGCTCGGCCTGTTGCAGGCGCTGGTCCCAGGCGGTGGATGCGCCGGATGCCGCCAGCGCGGCGTAATAGTTGGGGAAACCCTTCACCTTTGCCGTCAGCAGGCCCTCACGCAGCATGGCCGGCGTGATCTCCGCCGATTTGGCCATCAGGGTCTCCAACAGGTCGATGAATGCCATCCCGAGCGCGGGGTCGCGATGCGCATGCGCGCCGACGTTGGGCGGATAGGCGGCTCCGTCGAACGGTTCCAGCAGGCAATGCGTGACCTGCGCGGCAGCGAGATGACCCGAATCCACCAGGCGGTTCACCAGCAACAGCCAATCGCGGTTTGCCTCGAAGCTTGCGCGCCCCAGGGCATCCGAGCCCGGCCCCAGTTCCAGGTCCATCAACAGCTGCCCGAACACCGATGAGGACAACAGCTCTTCGGCGATCGCGCGGATGTCCGCCTCCGCATTGATGTCCAGCGCGGCCGCCAGCCTTCGGTTGCAGTCATGCAGCCGCTGCAGGGTCCTGATCCGTGCCGTGGTGGCGTTGGGATCGCGCGCCCTTGCATCGCCCATGATGGCGGCGATGTCGCCGTCCAGCAGCATCTGATGCCTGGCCTGCAGTGCATCGGCATGTTCCTGCTGGAGGGCAGGATCGGCATCACCCCCCAGCGCAGCACCGATGCCGTCCAGCATCTGCTGCCGCACCTGGGCGGCCCGCTCGGGGTCGGCGTTGATCCAGTCACGGATCTGTGCCGGCGCGTACTGGGCCAGCAGTACCAGACGGCGCTGCACCAGGATGCCGGCCATCGTTGCGGCGTCCGGCCAGCGCCCCGCCGGCGCGCCGGCGGGTACCTGCCATCCTGCGCCGATCACCGCATGCACGGTGGCTGCAGGAACCAACGCGAGGCGGTAGCCCATTTCCGCCATTGCATCGGCAATGGCCGGGTCGGGCACGCCAGGCGTGCGCATCAGGTCGGCAACGCTGTCCGACTGGAAGCCGTAGGGCCAGCCCAGCGTGTCGTGCAGCCCACCGGGATCTTCGCCCATCGCATCGAACTCCGCCGCATTTTCAAGGAAGGCATCGGGAATGGGAAACAGCGATGCGGGACGTTGCAGCAGCGCGATATCGCCACTGGCCTGCTTGGGCAACATCAGCCTGCGCGCGTCCAGCGTGGCGAATCCAAGTGGCCCGCACGAGCCGAAATCGACGGTCATCGCCAACGGTTGTCCGTCACGCTCGGCGTAGCCGAAATTCTCCATCCGGAAGTTCAGGTGGTCCCAGTTTCCGAGCCATCGCGAGGCGATGAAATGCCGGACCTGGTCGCTGCGTTGTGCGGTCGGCAGCAAGCGATTCATCGCCTCCAGCGCATCGAATCGTCGTCTGTCGGCGACGGCGTGCTCGGCCTGCAGTCCCGGATCCTGCAGCTGCCAGAAATGCTCGGCCCCGGCGCGCTGCAGAACCGCATCGCAGTCGGAAACCGCCGCTGCATGGTCGCTGCGCAGCTGCGCGTAACGCATCCTGGCGCCTTCATCACCTGCGGCGGCCAATGCTTCGGCGGCCGGCGTATCAAGATAGCGGCCAAGGTCCTTGAAGGTGGGTTCAAGCCGCGAAGCAAAGCGCTGGCTGCCGCCCGGCACCGAAGGGTCGGCTGCCACCACGCGGGTGTCCGGCGCGACCAGACCGGTGAGCTGGAACACACGGGACAGGCTGGCCTCCATCGCGCTGAGCCCGCTGTCGCCGGTTTCTTTGACCCTCCAGTCTGCGCCGTCGAGGGTGACCAGCGCTGCGGGACGGCTGCCGGCGCCGATCCATCGGCGCACGGGTGCCGCGCATTCCTCTTCGGCTGCAGCATCGGGATTGGATATGCGGACGATCTGGTCGATGCCCTGCACCGCCTCCCCCGGGGCGTTCAAGGCGCGCAGCGTCGTCGTCTGCCGCAGCGCGTAGACGGACGCGGTGGCAGGCGGGGAGTGGTCCGCCGATACGCGCCGCGGCCCTGTTGGCGCAGGCGGAAGGCATCCGCGCACCGGGCCGGTGTTGCTGACCTGCGGGCTGCCGATGCCTGATCCTGCGACGCGGTCCTGCAGGGGATCGGAGTGATGCCGCCCGCGAATCCCCGCAGGCGTTGTCTGCGACGAGGGGCCAACAGCAGGCATGCGCGTTCCTTCATTGAACAAGAAGGAAATACTGCCTCCAGCGATAGGCATTGGCTTTCATAAATACGGCGCTGCTCAGGATGACACCGCTACCCGGCAGACGGACGGAGAAGCGGAACGCCTAAACCGATGGTCAGCGCAGGTGCGGACTGACCTTGCGCTTGAGCAGCTCGACCAGCACCGGGTCCATGTAGTCATAGTCATCCGGGATATCCAGGCACACCACGCGCTTGCCTTTCAGCCAGGGCGCGAAGCGTGCCGACAGCCGCGTGCGGTGCGCGCGCTCCATCACGAATACCAGATCGGCCCACGCCAGCAGCTCAGGCCCCAGCAGCTCGTCCGCATCGGCCAGCAGTCCGGCCGACGCGGTTTCGACACCGGGCCAGTCGGCGAACACCTGCTCGGCCGTCGGGCTGCGCAGGCGGTTCTGGCTGCACAGGAACAGCACGTGGCGGGTCATGGCGCGGTAGCCGACCCTACAGCGCGGTCAGGTTGGCGTAGGCCATCACCAGCCACTTGCTGCCGGCATCGGCGAACTCCACCTGCACGCGCGCATGCGCGCCGCTGCCTTCGTAGTCGGTGACCATGCCTTCGCCGAACTTGGGATGGGTGACCATCGTGCCGAGCTTCAGCGGCGGCGCTTCGAGCGCGGCATGCCCGCCACGGCTGGCACCCAGCGATGCCGGCCGCGAGACCTGCACTTTCGGCCGTACTTCATGCAACAGCTCGCGCGGGATCTCGCGCAGGAAGCGCGACGGCACGCCGTAGTTGTCCTGGCCATGGATGCGCCGTGATTCGGCGTAGCACAGCACCAGCTTCTGCCGCGCGCGGGTGATGCCGACGTAGGCCAGCCGGCGCTCTTCCTCCAACCGCCCGCTTTCTTCCAGCGAACGCGCGCTCGGGAACAGGCCGTCTTCCATGCCGGCCAGGAACACCAGCGGAAACTCCAGGCCCTTGGCCGAATGCAGGGTCATCAACTGCACGCCGTCTTCGTTGGCCTGGGCCTGGCCTTCGCCCGCTTCCAGCGCGGCATAGGCGAGGAAGGCGACCAGCTCGTCCATGTCCTCCACTTCTTCGACATCGTCGGCCCGGCGCACGAAGCGCGAGGCCACCGACACCAGTTCGTCGAGGTTGTCGGTGCGCGATTCGGAGTCCAGCGCGTTGCGGCTTTCCTTGCTCCAGTGTTCGCGCAGCAGCGAACGTGCCAGCACGTGGTCGATGCGCTCGGCGAGGGTCATGTGCAGGGTCTGCCCCTGCAGTTCATTGACCAGCACCAGGAAGCCCGCCAGCGCATTGCGCGCGCGTGCCGCCAAGGTGTTGCTCTGGGTGACCAGCATGGTGGCTTCCCACAGCGAAATGCCTTGCGCGCGCGCCTCGCGGCGCACCTCGTCCAGGGTGCGGTCGCCGATGCCACGGGTCGGGGTGTTGACCGCGCGCTCGAAGGCCGCGTCGTCGTTGCGGTTGGACAGCAGCCGCAGGTAGGCCAGCGCGTCCTTGATTTCGGCGCGCTCGAAGAAGCGCATGCCGCCATACACCCGATACGGCACCTGCTCGCTCAGCAGCACTTCTTCCAGCGCGCGCGACTGCGCGTTGCTGCGGTAGAGCACCGCCACTTCGCCGTGGCTGCCGCCATCGCGCACCCACTGGCGGGCACGCTCGACGATGTAACGTGCCTCGTCCATTTCGTTGTAGGCCGCGTACAGGTCGATCGGATCGCCGTCGCCGCTGTCGGTCCACAGTTCCTTGCCGATGCGGTCCGGATTGTGCGAAATGACCGCGTTGGCCGCGCCCAGGATGTTGGCGGTGGAGCGGTAGTTCTGTTCCAGCCGGATGGTCTGCGCACCGGGGAAATCGCGCAGGAAACCCTGCACGTTCTCCACCTTCGCACCGCGCCAGCCATAGATGGCCTGGTCATCGTCGCCGACCACGAACACATGTCCGCTGTCGCCGGCCAGTACGCGCACGAAGGCGTACTGGATGGAGTTGGTGTCCTGGAATTCGTCGACCAGGATCTCGCGGAAACGCGCGCGGTAGTGCGCCAGCAGGGCGGGGTTGTCGCGCAGCAGCTCATGCGCGCGCAGCAGCAGCTCGGCGAAGTCGACCAACCCGGCGCGGTCGCAGCGCGCCTGGTATTCGGTGTAGGCCTGGCGCATGGTGTCCAGCCAGGCGTCGTTTGGTTCGGGCTGGATATGCTGCGGGCGGCGGCCCTCGTCCTTCTGTTCGTTGATCCACCAGGCGATCTGCTTGGGCGGGTATTTGCCGTCGTCCAGCTCCAGTGCCTGCACCACGCGCTTGACCAGCCGCAGCTGGTCATCGGAGTCCATCACCTGGAACGAATCAGGCAGCTTGGCTTCGGCCCAGTGCAGGCGCAGCAGGCGGTTGGCCAGCCCATGGAAGGTGCCGATCCAGGCGCCGCGGCTGCCATTGGGCAGCTGCGCGTCGATGCGATGGCGCATCTCGCCGGCAGCCTTGTTGGTGAAGGTCACCGCGAAAATGCCATGGGTCGGCACGCCGAACACTTCGTGCAGCCAGGCGATGCGGTGGGTCAGTACGCGGGTCTTGCCGGAGCCCGCACCGGCCAGCACCAGGTGGTGGCCAGGGGGGGCGGACACGGCATCGCGCTGGGCCGGGTTCAGGCCATCAAGCAGGTGGGAGACATCCATGCCCCCATTTTACGGCATCGCTGCTTCGAGCTCCCGCACCGCGTGGCGTGCCGCATCCTCCGCCTGCTGACGCAGTTCAGGCACGGCCAGGCTTTCCCACAACGTGCCGATGCGCAGGCTGCCCAGCACGCCGATGGCGTCATCCGCGTTGCCGTCGGCATCGATCAGCCGGTCGCCTGCGGCCTGGCTGTCCAGGCCCAGGCCATGCGGCCCGGGGCGCGCGATGCCTTCGGCCAGCAGCTGCCTCAGCAATGGATTGCGCAGGCCCTCGGCACGCGTCTCCACGCCGGTGGCGTTGACCAGTGCGCCGAGATCCCACTGCACCGCTGCGCCGTGGGACAAGGCGGACAGGCGCAGGCCCGACTCGGTTTCCACCACGCCCTGCAGGCGCACGCGGTGCAGCTGCAGGCGGCCGTCGGCCAGTGCATCGCGCAGCTGTACGTGGACTTCTTCGGCAATCCTGTGCCGATGCACGTCCCAGTGCCGCACCCCATGGCGCAGGAAGCGGCGCTGGTCGGCGTCATCGAGGGTCTGCCACAGCGCCTTGCCCAGCGGACGGATGCGCTCCATCACGCTCTGCCACGGAATGCCCTGCGCTGCGGCCTCGCGGGCATGCCGGCGCAGCGTGCGCAGCCGGCTGCGCAGCGGCATCGCCAGCAAGGGCTGCGGGTCATAGGTCGCCGGCGCCCCGTGGGCATGCGGCAACGGCATCAGCGCGTGCCGGGAAAACACGTGCAGCACGCCGCTCTGGCCTGCCGCGAACAACGCCACCACGCTGTCCACCATGCTCAACCCGGAGCCGATGATGCCGATGGCCTGCTCGCCCGCAAGCAGGCGGACGCCGTCGTAATCCCAGGCTTCGGCGATGCAGTGGTGTGGCAGGGCGTCGGCGCCGGCCAGCGGGATCGGGCGCACGCTGTTGCCGCAGGCCAGCACGACGTGGCCGGCATCGACCGCGGTGCCATCGGTCAGTTCCAGCCGTGCCGCGCCCGCGTGCCGGCGCAGCGACAGCACCGCCTGCGGAACCACCTGCAGCTGCACCGGGCTGCCCTCGCCCGCCTCCGCCAGACGCTGGCGCAGATACGCCGCGTAATGCCGACGCGGCACGAAGCGGCCTGCCAGCGACGCATCATCATCCTGCGGGAAGGCGTCGACCTGGCGCAGGTAATCGGTGAAATCCGTGGGCTGGTCCGGCAGCGCGCTCATCCGGCCGGCCGGCACGTTGAGCAGGTGCTGCGGTGCCGGCGTGGCATAGGCGATGCCCTCGGCCAGGGTCGAGGCCGGCTCGAACAACTGGACCTGCAGCGGGGCCTTGGCGTGGCGCAGCAGGTGCAGGGCGGTCAGCGCACCGGCGGCGCCACCGCCGATGATGGCCAGGTCGATGCGGTGCGGAGTCGCTGTATCGTTCATGCAGTGATTGTAGGCGATGGATCGGCCAGCGCCTTTACATCAGCGCATCGGCCAGCCGCGCGATGCCTTCGCGGCTGCGCCGCCAGGTGGCCCGCTTGCGCCACTGCGAAAGCTCCAGCGGTCGCGACTGGCGCAGGTAGTCTTCTTCGATATCCAGCAGTTGGCGCACGATCGTGCGGTCATAGCAGAGCAGGCCGATTTCGGCATTCAGCGCGAAGGAACGGATGTCCAGGTTGATCGATCCCAGCAGCGCGATGTCCTCGTCCACGCTGAGGTGCTTGGCGTGCAGGAAATGCGGCTCGTACAGCGCGATGCGCACGCCGCTGCGCAGCAGCTCATCGTAGTACGCCTCCTGCGCCCATGCGGTCAGCCGTGCATTGCTGGTGGCCGATACGATCAGCTGCACGTCCACCCCGGACAACGCGGCGATGCGCAGCGCACTCAGCGTGGCCTCGTCAGGCACGAAGTACGGGGTGACCAGCACGATGCGGCGGCGTGCCAGGTGGATCATCGCATTCACTGCATCGCGCGCGTTGCTGAAGGGGTAGGCCGGGCCGCTGGGCAGCAGCTGGGTGGCCACGTCTTCGCTGCACACCGGCACGTCGGCCATCACGTCCAGCCGCTGGCCGGTTTCCATGTACCAGTCACTGGCGAACACTGCCTCCAGGTGGGCGACGGCCGGACCGCGCAGGCGCGCGACCAGTTCGCGGTTGGGACGGCCGCGCACGAACGTGGCATCGGCCAGGTTCTGCGAGCCGATGTAGCCGACCTTGTTGTCGATCACCGCGATCTTGCGGTGATTGCGCAGGTCCATGCGCCCGCTGCGCCGCCAGCGCAGGCCGCCCGGCAGCATCGCACGCACCTCCACCTCGCGCGCCAGCAGGCGCTTGCGGTAGGCACGCAGGCCGCGCTTGGCGCCCACCGCATCCAGCAGCAGGCGGCACTGCACGCCGCGCGCGGCGGCACGCTGCAGCGCCTCCACGATGGCATCGCCCACCGCATCGTCGAACATCAGGTAATACAGCAGGTGGACGCGCTCTTCGGCCTGGTCGATATCGGCGATCAGGTGGGCCAGCGAATCGTCATAGCCGGTCAGCAGGTCCAGCGCGTTGCCGTGCACGGGCATGAAATCGCCCTGCCGTTCCACCAGCGGCACCATTTCGGCGACGGTGGTATCGGCGTCCGGTTGCCAGCGAAGGGCGGACTGCAGCGCCTGTTCTTCGCGGATCACCTGCGAGGCCTCGGCCTGACGGCGCAGGCGCTCGCCGGACAGCCACGGGTGGCCGAACAGCAGGTACAGCGGCAGGCCCAGCAGGGGCACGAAGCCGACCAGCAGCAGCCAGCTGCGTGCGGCGCCGGGGGTGGTGCGGGCGGGAATCCACAACAGCGCGGCCAACCGGATCAGCCAGTCCAGCAGCAGCAGCCATGAGCCCAGCGTCCATTCCAAGAGCATCGCCCCACCTGCGCAAAGGGAGCGCCATTCTGGCACGGGGTGGGTCACGGCCATAAAAAAACCCGCCTCGCGGCGGGTTTCTTCACTCGGGAAGCTCAAGCATCCTGGCGGATTACTTGATCTTGCCTTCCTTGTACGGGACATGCTTGCGCACGACCGGATCGTACTTCAGGAATTCCATCTTCCCGGGGGTGTTCTTCTTGTTCTTGTCCGTCGTGTAGAAGTGGCCGGTACCGGCCGTCGAAATCAGACGGATCTTGTCGCGCTTGCCTGCCATGATCGTTTACTCCTCAGACCTTTTCGCCGCGCGAACGCAGCTCAGCCAGAACGGAGTCGATGCCGTTCTTGTCGATGGTGCGCAGTGCATGCGCGGAAACACGAAGCTTGACCCAACGGCCTTCGCTCGCCACCCAGAAACGGCGGACGTGCAGGTTCGGAAGGAAACGACGACGGGTCTTGTTGTTGGCGTGCGAGACGTTGTTACCCGTCTGCACTCGCTTGCCGGAAACCTGGCACTTGCGGGACATTGCGCACCTCGATGGTGATGGGTGTCTCCCCATGGCCTGGGGGACGGCGGCCTCGATGGTTTCCCATCACACGTCAAGAGAATCAAAGGGTTACGCTGACCTGGGCATACCGGAGGACGTGTTACCGGTACCGCCACCCGGGGTTGACCGGACACAGCGAGCCGCGAAGTATGCCCGGATCAGGCGGAACCTGCAAGCCAGGGCCGCTCCACGGTACCCTCGCCCGCGGCCTGTTACACAGGCGGGATGAAATTACTCGCACTCACCTACGGCACCGAAGGCGACACCCGCCCCCTAACCCTGCTCTGCCGCGGGCTGATCGACGCCGGCCACGAGGTGATGCTGCTCGCCGACGCCGGCACGCTGGGCAGCGCGCAGGCACTGGAGGTGCCGCACGCCGCCCTGCAGGGCGACATCCACGAAGAAGTGGTGGCACTGCTGTCGCGCGGCAACAGCCCACGGGCCGCCAGCAGTGGACTGGCCCGGATGGCGCGGCGGCATGTGGCCGACTGGATGGGCCAGGCCGACCGGGCCGCTGCAGGCTGTGACGCGGTGCTGGCCGGGGGGCTGGCCGCCTTCGTCGGCCTGAGCGTGGCCGAACGCCACCGCATTCCGGTGATCGGCACCGGCATGATCCCGATCACCCCGACCCGCGCCTTCCCCTCCCCTTTCCTGCCACCGGGCTGGACACCGGCGGCGCTGAACCGGATCAGCCACCGGCTGGTCACCCGGCTGATCTGGCAGCAGTTCCGCGCACCGGTCAACCAGGCCCGGCACGCGGTGCTGGGCCTGCCCCCGGCGACCACCCCGTGGATCGATGCGCCGATGCTGTACGGCGTGTCGCCCAGCCTGGTGGCCGCGCCCGCGGACTGGCCGGCCGACCATCTGGTCTGCGGCCAGTGGCGCCTGCCCGACAGCGCCGGGTGGTCGCCCCCGCCCGCCCTGCAGGCGTTCCTGGATGCCGGCGCGCCGCCGGTCTACGTGGGCTTCGGCAGCATGACCGGGTTCGACCGCGACGCCGTGCTGTCGGCCCTGCTGCGCATGCTTGAAGGGCGCCGCGTGCTGCTGTCACCGGGCTGGTCGGGCACGCCGGCGCTGGCCCTGCCGCACGACGTGCACGTGGTGGGGCCGGTGCCGCATGAAGCCCTGTTCCCGCTGACCTCGCTGGTCATCCACCATGGCGGCAGCGGCACCACGCATTCGGCCTGCCGCGCCGGTGTGCCGTCGATGGTGATGCCGTTCGCGGCCGATCAGTTCTTCTGGGCCGACCGCCTGCATCGACTCGGCGTGTCGCCGGCGGCGCTCTCGCCCCGGCGGCTGGACCCCCGGCGACTGTCTGCGGCACTCGCCTTTGCCGAACGCCCGGACGTGCGCGGGCGCGCGGCGGCACTCGGCCGGCAGATGGCGGCCGAAGACGGCGTGGCGACCGGCGTGGCGGCCGTGGCGCAGCTGCTCGGTCAGCCCGCGGCCAACTGCAGCGCCAAGCTGCCAAGCGCGTCCGCGCGTTCCCTGTCAGCACCATGAAGCGCGACGAAGTCGCGTGCACAGGCGGCGAACTCGGCGCGGTCGGACTGTGCGTAGGCGATCGACTGCTGCTGCAGCTGGCGCAGGTCATCCGGCAAGCCCGGCAGCTGCACGGCGCGCAACGACAGCCATAACGCCCCCAGCAGCCGTGCCCTCCGGCTGGTCAGGTCCTGGTGGTTGAGCTGGAAGAATTCGATGGTCACCCGCGCGCGCTCATGGTCGCCACCGCGCGTGCGACGTGGCACGGCCAGTACGCCATCGAAGCGCAGGATGCGCGCGGGATCGGTGTCCAGGGTACCGAGCGGATACACCAGCAGCGGGTCTTCAGCGCGCGCCGAGCGTGGCGTGGATGCGCGCGTGCTGCGTCTGCCGCGTACCGGGAAGAAGTCGGCCTTCAACGTCGAATTGCAGCGCGTGCAGGCAATCACATAGTTCAGCGGATGGTAGGCCAGCAGGTAGTAACCGCGCGTGCTGGCCCGGCCCACCGCACACGGCGGCAGGAAGCCCACAGCGCCTTTGCCGGTGGCGGGTGGCCACGCGCTGACCCTCGATTTAGGCCGGAAGTGCTCCACCTCGTGGACCTTGCTGGCCAGCGCGTGGCCGGCCAGGCGGCTTTCGCAGTAGGCGCATTTCTCATGCTGGAGCTCGATGTAGACCTGCTTGATGTCGCCCCAGAATTCGCTGCCTTCGGCGTAGCGGCCCTGTCGCCGGTACTCGGCGGTGCGCAGCCGCGCCTTGTCCAGCCAGCGGCGGTCGTGCGCGCTGACCAGTGCACGCAGTTGCGCTTCGCCCACGCGGATGCGGATCACGCCAGGCCCTCCCCCGAGGCGAGCAGCTGCAGATAGGCCACCGCCGCGGCGGCATCGCCGTGCTGGCTGGCCAGCCGCAGGCGCTCCAGCCTGCCGCCTACCGCCGCCGGCCGGGTGCTGGCCAGCCCGAAATACGGACTGAGCAGCATCTCGTCGGCACTGCGACCATGCACCCGCTCAGGCAACCGACGGCAACGCGTGCCCAGCGTGTCCGTGCGATCAAGCACGATCAGGTTGTGCGGCTGCAGCGCACCGACCACCAGCGGGCTGTGGGTGGTCACGATGAACTGCAGCTTCGGCAGCGCCTGGGACAGGGTGGACAGCAGCGAGCGCTGCCATGCGGGGTGCAGGTGCAGGTCGATCTCATCGACCAGCACCACGCCCTGGTTGTCGGCCAGCCGACGGCCCGACGGTGCGCCCAAGCACAACTGGTGGAGCAGGTCGCCAATCCAGCCGACATAGGCCTGGTAACCATCGGACAGGCCGGAGAAGGGAAGCTGCGCGCCGTCGATCTCGAACAGCGGCGGCTCCTGGGACGCCGTGGTCGCCATCCGGCAGCCGTGCGGCAGCAGCCGGTTCATCAGGGTGACCACCTGTCGATGGCGGCCGGGATTCTGCGCCGCATACGCAGGCAACCAGGCGGCAAGCGGCAGCAGTCCGCGGTTGTCGAACAGGCTGGCCACGCGCTGGCGTCGCTGCCGTCCCACCGGCACGGGTGCCGCATCCGCGGCAGCCTGCGCGTGGTCGACCCAGCGCGAGGCGCCGTAGGCCACCAGGAAGAACGCACTGGGCTCACGCACCTGCTGGATCAGCCGCAGGTCGCGGCCCAGCTCGGCCTGCTGCGGGCGCAGCCAGTCAAGCAGCTCCATGTCGCCGACACGCTCGATCCGGGCCTGTATCGGCAGTGCCTGCAGCGGCCGTCCGGCGCACGCCAGCAGGTCCTGGCCATGCAGGCGCAGGTCGATGTCGATGCGCGCGGTATCCTCGGCCACGCAGGCGCCGGCACCGTTGCCTGGCGGCCTGCGTACCCAGCCGGTGCGCTCCAGCGTGGCATCGCGTTCGAATACAGGTGCCAGCACGCCGAGCGCGATCGCCCGCAGCACGCTGGATTTGCCCGCGCCGTTGCCGCCGAGCAGCACATGCACGTTGGCAAGCGGCGCGCCCACGGCGGCGTCGCCGTCGTGGCGGAAATCGATGCTGGCGTCGCTGAACGCGCGCAGGTTCTGGATGCGGATGGCTTCTACGTGCACGCTGGCAGCCCTGTGGACGCCCGGCCGGGCGATCTGCGCGGCGAGCATGACTGGCATGCGCGCCGTGCCTGCAGCCTAGGCGGCACCGGCATGCACCCACCAGAGGCAGCGCGGTCGGTTCATGCCTGCATCAGCGCGGTCACCCAGTCGATGAACGCCCGCAGGCGCTGGCTCACATGCCGGGTGGGCGGGAACATCACGTGCATGGGCATGGATTCGATCCGCCAGTCGTCGAACAGCTGCACCAGTTCGCCGCGCGCGGCCGGCGCGGCCGCCATGTACTCCGGCACGCAGATGATGCCCAGGCCGGCCAGGCCGGCGGCGAGATAGGCATCGCCGTCGTCGATGGCGATGACGTGGCGCCCGCGTACGTCAATCTGTTCCTCGCCCCGCTGCATCACGAAGCGGCGCGTGCGTCCGGTTCGGGGTCGCAGGAAGCCGACGGTCAGGTGGTCCGGCCCTTCCAGTTCGCGGGGATGGGCGGGTACGCCATGGCGCTCCAGATAACCGGCGCTGGCATGGATGCCGAAGCGGAGATCACCGATATGCCGCGCCACCAGCGACTGCTCGATCGGCTCACCGCCGCGGATGACGCAGTCGACGTTGTCACCGATCAGGTCGACCTCGCGGTCGCTGACCCCGATCTGCAGTTCGATGTCCGGATAGCGCGCGTGGAAGTCCGGCAGCGCCGGCACCAGCAGCAGGCGGGCGAACGGGCTGGGCACATCGATGCGCAGGCGCCCGCGCGGGGCATCGGTGGCGGTGGAGAGACTGGCTTCGGCCGCTTCCAGTTCGGCCAGCAGGCGCACCGCCCGGGGATAGTAAAGCTCGCCATCTGCGGTCAGGTTGACCTGGCGGGTCGTGCGGTTGAGCAGGCGCACGCGCAGGTGGGACTCCAGCTGCTGGACCAGCTCGGTCACCCGCGTGCGCCCCAGCTGCAGCGTCTGCGCCGCCTTGGTGAAGCTGCCGGTTTCCACTACCCGGACGAAGGCGCGCATTGCGTCGAAACGGTCCATGCAGGGCCTGATCTGTCGGATTTGCCGAACAATCTAGGCGGCTTCTGTCGGTTTATCCAGCGGAACAGGCGGTCCAGCATGTAACCCCGTGCTGCGGCAGCCTGCTGCAGCCCTGACGGAGCAATCCCATGACCCGTGATGTCGTGTTTCCCGCTGGCCGCCAGGCCCTGTACGAACGCAATCGCTATTCGCCGGCGGTGCGTGCCAACGGCTTCCTGTTCGTGTCCGGGCAGGTCGGCAGCCGCGAAGACGGCTCGCCCGAGCCCGAGCTGGAAGCCCAGGTCCGCCGCGCCTTCGACAACCTCAACGCGGTGCTGGCGGCGGCCGGCTGCAGCTTCGACGACGTGGTCGACGTGACGGTGTTCATCGTCGACCCGGAGAAGAATTTCGAAAAGGCCTGGGCGATCGTGCCGGAGTACTGGGGTGAAGCGCCGCATCCCACCCTGACCGGGATCGGCGTGACCTGGCTGTACGGATTCCAGTTCGAGATCAAGGTGATCGCGAAGCTGCCGGCGTAGCTGCGTTGACGGCCAGCGGCCGTCACTACCGTGTGGGGGATGACGGCCAGCGGCCGTCACTCCCCTTGCGGTGGTCAGTGTTCGCGGCGGTGCAGCCAGCGGTACAGCACCGGCAGCAGCAGCAGGGTCAGCAGCGTGGAAGACACGATGCCGCCGATCACCACCGTTGCCAGCGGCCGCTGTACTTCCGAACCCGCACCGACATTGAAGGCCATCGGCACGAAGCCCAGCGATGCGACCAAGGCCGTCATCAGCACCGGTCGCAGGCGGCCCAGCGCTCCTTCGCGCACCGCGTCGGGCAGCGCCAGTCCCTGCCCGCGCAGCTGGCGGATGAAGCTGATCATCACCAGCCCGTTGAGCACGGCGACGCCGGACAAGGCGATGAAGCCGACCCCGGCGGAGATCGACAGCGGCATGCCGCGCAGTGCCAGCGCCAGCACGCCGCCGGTCAACGCCAGCGGCACCCCGCTGAACACCACCAACGCATCGCGACCGGAACCAAAGGCCCAGAACAGCAGCGCGAAGATCAGCACCAGGGTGACCGGCACCACCACCGCCAGGCGCTGGCTGGCCGAAATCAGCTGTTCGAAGCTGCCGCCATAGTCGATCCAGTACCCATCGGGAACCACTACCTGCGTACCCACGGCGGACTGCAGTTCGGCCACGAAACCGCCAAGATCACGGTCACGCACGTTGGCGGTGACCACGATGCGTCGCTTGCCGTTTTCGCGGTTGACCTGGTTCGGCCCTTCGCTGGTTTCAATCCGCGCCAGTTCACGCAGCGGTACCGTGCGCGGTCCGCCACTGGCGGCGCTACCGCCGCGGCTCAGCTCGTCGGCGTTGCCGTTGGCCAGCGCAGGCTCCAGTGACACCGGCAGGTCCGCCAGCGCCGCCGGATCCTGGCGCAGGGCTTCGGGCAGGCGCACCACGATGTCGAAACGGCGGTCGCCTTCGAACAGTTGTCCGGCCACGGTGCCGCCCACTGCCGTGGCCACGGTGGATTGCACCTGGCCCGGATTGAGCCCGTAGCCGGCCAATGCCTGGCGGTCCGGGCGCACGGTCAGCAGCGGCAGTCCACTGGTTTCCTCCAGCCGCACGTCGGCGGCGCCGGGCACGCCGGAAACCACCTGCTGCACGCGCCGGCCCACCTGCGCCAGCATGTCCAGGTCATCGCCATACACCACCACGGCCACGTCCGCGCGCACGCCGGAAATCAGCTCGTTCATGCGCATCTGGATCGGCTGGGTGAACTCATAGTTGTTGCCGGGCAGCTGTTCCACCGCCGCTTCCAGTTCACCCAGCAGCACGTCGCGGCGCTTGCGCGGATCGGGCCAGTCGCGGCGGTCCTTCATCATCACGAAGGTATCGGCGACCGACGGCGGCATCGGGTCCGACGCCACTTCCGGCGTGCCGATCTTGGAGAACACCTTGGCCACTTCGGGCACCTGCAGCAGGCGCGTTTCAATCTGCACCTGCATCCGTACCGACTGGCCCAGGCTGGTGCCGGGGATGCGCATGGCATGCATCGCCACGTCCCCCTCGTCCAGGCTGGGAACGAACTCACTGCCGAGGCGGCTGGCCAGCACGCCGCAGCCCACCACCAGCACCAGCGCGGCGGCCACCGCCCAGCGCCCACGCTGCAGCACGACGCCCAGCAGCGGCTGGTAGCGCCGGCGCAGCCACGCCATCACCCGGTTTTCCTTTTCCTGCACGCGCCCACCGAGGAACAGCGCGATGGCGGCCGGCACGAAGGTCAGGCACAGCAGCATCGCGCCACTCAGCGCCAGCACCACGGTGATCGCCATCGGGTGGAACATCTTTCCTTCCACGCCGGTCAACGCGAAGATCGGCAGGTAGACCGCGGTGATGATGCCGAGGCCGAACAGGCTCGGGCGGATCACTTCAGCGGTCGCGCTGGCCGTTTCGGCAAAGCGCTCGGCGGCGCTCATGTCGCGTCCCAGCGCATGCTGGCGCTCACCGAAGCGGCGCAGGCAGTTTTCGATGATGATCACCGCGCCATCGACGATCAGGCCGAAGTCCAGCGCACCCAGGCTCATCAGGTTGGCCGATACCCCGCCACGGGCCATGCCGGTCAGGGTGAACAGCATCGCCAATGGGATCACCGCCGCGGTGATCAGCGCCGCGCGCACGTTGCCGAGCAGCAGGAACAGCACCACCACCACCAGCAGCGCGCCTTCCAGCAGGTTCCTGGCGACGGTGGTGATGGTGCGGTCCACCAGCGCGGTGCGGTCGTAACTGGCGGTGGCGGTGACCCCTTCGGGCAGGCTGCGCTGTGCCTGCGCCAGTTTCGCGGCGGCGGCCTGGGCCACCTCGCGGCTGTTCGCACCGACCAGCATCACCACCGTGCCCATCACCACTTCGTGGCCGTCCTGGGTGGCCGCGCCACTGCGCAGCTCCGCGCCTTCGGCGACCTCGGCCACGTCATGCACATGGATCGGCACGCCTTCGCGGCGGTCCAGCACGATGTTGCCGATCTCTTCCAGGTTGGCCACCTGGCCGGGGATCCGCACCAGGAACTGCTGTCCGTTGCGCTCGATGTAGCCGGCGCCCACGTTCTGGTTGTTGGCTTCCACCGCAGCGGCCACCTCTTCCAGGGTGAAGCCGAGTGCGCGCAGACGTGCCGGGTCCGGAGTGATGTGGACCTGGCGCTGGAAGCCGCCGATGGTGTTGACCTCGGTAACCCCGGGCACGGTGCGCAGCTGCGGCCGGATCACCCAGTCCTGCAGGGTGCGCAGGTCAGTGGCGGTGTACGCGGTGCCATCGGGCTTGCGCGCGCCGGGCGCGGCGTCGACGGTGTACATGAAGATTTCGCCGAGCCCGGTGGCGATCGGCCCGAGCTGCGGATCCAGTCCGGCGGGCAGCTGCGAGCGGACCTGCTGCAGGCGTTCGGCCACCTGCTGGCGGGCGAAGTACAGGTCGGTGCCGTCGTCGAACACCACGGTTACCTGGGACAGCCCATAGCGCGACAGCGAACGCACCTGCTCCAGCGCCGGCAGCCCGGCCATCGCGGTTTCCACCGCATAGGTGATGCGCTGTTCGCTCTCCAGCGGCGAATAGCCGGGCGCTGCGGTATTGATCTGCACCTGCACGTTGGTGATGTCCGGCGTGGCATCGATGGGCAGCCGGCCAAAGCTCCAGATGCCCACCAGCACCAGCACCGCGGTCAGCGCCATCATCAGCCAGCGATGGGTGATGGCCCCGCCGATCATGCGTTCCAGCAGGCCCGGACGGGCGCGATCGTCGCGCGGCTCAGTGCTCATGCGCTGCCCCCGCCTTGCCGATGTCGGCCTTCACCGTGTAGCTCTGCTCCACCACCACCTGTTCCCCGGCCTGCAGGCCCGCGGTGACCGCGACCTGGCGCGCATCGCGTGCGCCCAACTGGACCACGCGTGCCTGGTAGGTGTCGCCTTCGCGGACGAACACCACGTCCTTGCCTTCCAGTGACTGCAGTGCGGTCAGCGGTACCGCGAGCGGCGCCGGTGTGCTGGCCACCACGATGCGCGCGCGCACCGCGGCACCCGGCCGCCACAGGCCATCAGCGTTGTCGATGGTGGCCCGGGCCACCGTGCTCTGGCTGGCCGTGGCGGTACCGGGCAGCACGCGTTCGAGGGTCGCGGTCTGCGTGATGCCGTCGGTCATGCGGGTGATGGTGACCGGCACGCCGGCAGTGATGTGCTGGGTGTCAGCGCCGAAGATGTGCAGGTCGACCCACAGCTGGGACAGGTCGCCGATGTCGAACAGCACCTGGCCTTCGGCTGCCACCGCACCCAGCTGCACCTGCCGCGACAGCACCACGCCGGAGATCGGCGCGGCGATGCTGTAGGTGGTCAGGCTGAGGTTGCTTTCAATGCTGGCCAAGGGCTGGCCCGCACGCACGCGGTCACCGACATTGGCGCGCAGCGCGCGCACCGGTCCGGGAAAACGCGCGGTGACCTGCGCGCTGCGCCCATCGACCGGCGCCAGCAGGCCCTGTACTTCGTGCTCATCGGCGATGGTGCCGGGGCCCACCGCGGCGCTGACGATGCCGGCAGCGCGTGCCTGCGTGTCGGTGATCCGGGTGCTTTCCGCAGCCGCTTCGTCCTCGTGCGCTTCGCCTTCGGCGTGCGCGTGGGTGTCTTCGGCGGAGGCGGGGCCAGCCGGCTTGCCGCTGCAGCCTGCCAGCAGGGCGCACGGCAGCAGGATCGCGAGCATGCGGCGCATGGCCACGGCGGTGCGGGTCATGGTGCGGTTCCTTCGGTTGCGGTGGCGGTGGCGGTGGCGGTGGCGACCAGCGGTTGACCGGTCAGCCGCTGGAGTTCAATCAGGGCGAGCTGCGCGGAAAGCGCGGCATCCAGCTGTCGCTGCCGGGCCTCGATCCGCATCGCCTGCAGCTGGGCCCATTCCAGGTAACTGATGGCACCGGCACGCCACGCGGTTTCGGCGGCCTTTTCGGCACGACGCAGCTGCGGCAGCACGTCGCGGTCCATGCGGGTGACCTCCAGCCGTGCCGTGCTGTAACGCCCGTGTGCTTCGGCCAGGGTGGCATGCAGCTGCAGCGCGCGGCCCTGCCGCTCCACGCCGCTCATTTCCAGTTCGCTGCGTGCGGCACGGAGCTCCGGATCCGCGCGCCGGGCGTTGCCCAACGGCACGCTGAAGCTGCCCACCAGCGACGAATCGCGACTGGCGCGGTCGTTGCGCACGCCGAACTGCCAGGACACATCGCCGCGCTGCTGGCTGCTGGCCAGCTGCAGCTGGGCCTGGCGCACGCGCTGTTCGCCAGCGATCAGCGCCAGCTCCGGTGTCCGTTCGAGCAGGTCGGCCAGCTGGCTGAAGTCCTGCAGGGCAGGCAGCTGCAGCGGATCCCCAGTGGCCACGTCGAAGTCGACCTCGCGTGCATTCCACAGCGCAGCCAGCGACAGCCGCGCCGCGCTGCCCTCCTGCAGGGCACGGTCCCTGTCCAGCTCGGCCTGGGCAAGGGCCGCCTGCGCGGTGATCAGCGTGGACGCCGGCGAGGCGCCGGCGGTGAGCCGCAGCTGCGCCGCCTGCACCGCGCGGCGACGCTGTTCGATGTCATCCAGTGCGATGCGCTGGCGAGCGGCAGCGAGGGTGATTGCCAGGTAGCGACGCGCTACCTCGGCCATCATGTCCAGGCGGATGATCTCGCGCTGCGGCGCCAGCGCATCAAGGTTGGCCTGGGCCACGGCGCGGCGCGCATCCAGCTTGCCGCCCCGTTCCAGTACACCGGCCAGCGACACGGTGGTCTCCAGCGCGTCGACGCCGCGGCTGTCGCCACTGCCGAGTGCGTTTTCAAGGTCCACGCCGAACACCAGCGGCGGTGCCAGGCTGGCGGCGTCGAAGCGGGCGCGGGCGGCCTGCTGCTGCAACGGCAGCAGGCGCAGGTCGGGATGGGTGCGTGCAACACGGTCGACCGCCGCATCGAGCGTCAACGGGGCAGCGGGCAACGTCACCTGCGCGTTGGCGCATGGCGACAGCACCAGGACCGCAAGCGCGGCCAGGCGTTTGAACATGGGGTTTCTCCAGCAATCTCAGGACAGGATCGGTTGCTCCGCCAGCGGCGGATCGCGGATCAGGCCTGGATCGGGGGACGCAGCGGGCTGTCCTGCGGGGCGGGACGCCAGCTGGCATCCAGTGGGCCGTGGGTCACCCGGGCCGGCGCGGCAATCAGTTCCCAGCCTGCATGGGCGAAGGGCAGCACGCCGCCCTGGCCATGGCAATGACCGCAGTGCACCAGCGCATGCAGCAGGCGCGCGCTGGTGTCGTCGTCGTCATGGCCGGTTTCGGCTTCTGCGTCCCCATGGGGCAGCGCGGGATGATCGGCATGCGACAGTTCGTGCAGGTCACCCAGCGCCGACGCCAACGCGCCCCCGGCCGTGCCAAGCGCCACCACCACCAGCATCAGCAGGCGGAGCAGGAACAGCGGGCGGCGGCGCAGCGAGCGGATCATCACCGGCAGGGTAGCGAGCGCAGCGCGCGTTACACAATCGCAGTGCGGCGCGGCGGCCCCCCGTGCCTGCCCGATGCAGGATCCGGACTTCCTGGAATCAGCTTTTACGGCGTTCGGCGATGAATGCCTGGATCTGCTTTTCCAGCACCGGCAAGGGCACCGAGCCCTGCTGCAGCACGGCGTCGTGGAAGGCCTTGATGTCGAACTGGTCACCCAGTTCCTTTTCCGCCTGCGCGCGCAGCCGCACGATCGCGATCTCGCCGAGCTTGTAGCTCAGCGCCTGGCCCGGCCAGGAGATGTAGCGGTCCACTTCGGTGGTCACTTCGTGTTCGCTCAGCGCGGTGTGGTCGCGCAGGTAGGCCAGCGCCTGGTCGCGGCTCCAGCCCTTGCTGTGCACGCCGGTATCGATCACCAGCCGCGCCGCACGCCACATTTCGTAGGTCAGCCGGCCAAAGTCTTCGTAGGGGGTTTCGTAGATGCCCATCTCCACGCCCAGCTTTTCGCAGTAAAGGCCCCAGCCTTCGCCGTAGGCGGAGATGTAACTGTTGCGACGGAACTCCGGCAGTTCGCCCTGTTCGGCCGCCAGCGCACCCTGCAGCGCATGGCCCGGATCGGACTCGTGCAGGGTCAGTGCCGGCAGGTTGTACAGCGGGCGCGCCGGCAGGTTGTAGGTGTTGAGCCAGTAGGTGCCCATGCCGCCGCGGCCGGCGGTCCAGAACGGGGCGATGTCCGGTGGCACCGGCACGATGGTGAAGCGCGCGCGCGGCAGCGTCATGTACCTGCCGATCACCCCGTCCACGCGCTTGGAGATCCATGCCGCGCGATGCAGCAGCTCGTCGGGGGTCTTGGCATAGAACTGCGGATCGGTACGCAGGAAGGTCAGGAACTCGCCGAAGCTGCCCTTGAAGCCCACCTGCTTGATGATGGCGTTCATCTCCGACTGGATGCGTGCCACCTCGGCCAGGCCGATCGCGTGGATCTCATCGGGGCTCAGGTCCAGCGTGGTGTATTCGTGGATCTGCTGCCTGTAGAACGCCTTGCCGTCGGGCATGGCCTCGGCGGCCAGCGTGGTGCGTGCCTTGGGCACGTACTCCTGCAGGAAGAAGCTGCGCAGCTGCTGGAAGGCCGGGATGACCTTGCCGGCGATCGCTTCGCGGGCCTGCGCCTGCAGCTGCGCCTGCTCGGCGGCGGGAATGCTGGAAGGCAGCTTCTTGAACGGTGCGTACAGCGGCGACTGGGTCGGATCGGTGAGGTCGGCGACGTTGGAGATCGCTACTTCGCGGCCGTCCAGCACCGCGCGCGGCACGCTGAAGCCACGGGCCAGGCCGGCCCGCATGTTGTCGGTCTGCTGGGTGAAATAGCGCGGCACGTCGTTGAGGCGCGCGATGTAGTTGCGATGGTCCTGCGCGGTCTTCATCTCGCGACGGGCCATGAAGGAGAGGTTGGACCAGAACGAGGAATCCGAGTTGAACGGCATCTCGTAGCTGCGCAGGCGCACTTCCTCGGCCAGGTTGAACACCTGGTCGCGGTAGATCGCCAGGTTGACCTGGTTGACCGCCGACAGGGCCTTGGCATCCACTCCATCCAGCTGCTTCAGCACGCCGTCCCAGACCGCAAGCCGTGCCTGTTGTGCGGCCGGGCCGACATCGGGCATGCGCGCGGCGCTTTCCGGGGCGTCACCGTCCTCGCTGGCTTCGCCTCCACCGGCCTGGCGCCACGCCCATTCCTTTTCGTAGATCGCGCGGAAGGCAGCATCGGCTGCGCTTTCATTGGCAACGCTGGCCGGCGCCGCCGTGGCGACCGGCGGGGCCGCATGGACAAGCGCGGGAGCAGACAGGGCAAGCAGCAGGGCAACGGCAAGGCGGGTTTTCACGAGCGACAGATTCCCGGGGAGGCAGGCCTTCGATGATGGCACCGATGCGGCCCTGCTACATGGGTCGAACGTCCTGCCCGCTGCCTAGTGAACGGCCTTGTCGCGCTTCCAGCCGCGGTGGGCGATATCCAGCTTCAGGCTGTACAGCGCGGTGAAGGCCGGAAACAGGTTCTGCAGCACGCCGACCGAATCCTGTTTCGCCGAAAACAGGAAGTAGCTCAGCGTCATCAGGCTGCCGACCACGCTCATGTACCAGAACAGCCGCGGGATCACCGGCTTGCCGGCGCGCCGCGAGGCGACGAACTGCACCAGCCAGCGGCCGCCGAACATCAGCGCGCCGGTGTAGCCGATCAACTTCCAGCCGGTGACGTGCAGCCCGGTCCAGTACAACCAGGTCAGCGGCTGGTCGAGCAGGGACTGCTCCATCAGCGCTCTTCCACGGCGGTACGGCGGCTGCGCGTGATCAGCCACGCCACCCCGCGCAGATCGCGCAGTCCGACCAGCCCGCGCTGCAGGTTGTTGTACTTGGATACCCCCGCGGTGCGCGGGCGGTGGTTGACCGGCACGCTCTGCGTGCTCCAGCCGGCACGCTGCATCAGTGCCGGCAGGTAACGGTGCATATGGTCGAAGTAAGGCAGGTCCAGGAACGCCTCGCGTTCGAACAGCTTGATGCCACAGCCGGTATCGGGGGTGGCGTCCTGCAGCACGCGCGCGCGGATCGCATTGGCCCAACGGCTGGCCCAGCGTTTGCTGCCGCTGTCCTTGCGGTTGACCCGCCAGCCGGCGAACAGCTTGACCCGGGCATCGGCGGCCGCGCGGGCCTGGAGCAGTTTCGGAATGTCGGCAGGATCATTCTGGCCATCGCCGTCCAGCGTGGCGATCCAGGTACCGCGCGCCTGCTTGACCCCGGTGCGGACCGCCGTGCTCTGGCCGCTCTGGCTGACATGGTGCAGCACGCGCAGCTCCGGCGTGGTGGCCTTCAGGCCCTGCAGTACGGCCAGGGTGTCGTCGCGGGAGTGGTCGTCGACGTAGACGATCTCGAAGGCGGTGCGTCCGCGCAGTGCCGCGGTGATTTCCGCCACCAGCGCGGCGACGTTGTCTCGCTCGTTGAACACCGGGACGACGACGGAAAGCTCAGGATGACTCATCGGGAACTCGGCGAAGGGAGGGACAAACAGCGCGCATTCTCCGCAGCCGAGGTTATCCGAAGATGAACCCGGTTGCCCAGATGCGCCGCTTTCAGGCGCGCTCGCCGTAATACGCCCGGCACCATGCCACCACCGGCGGCAGGCCCTGTTCGATCGGCAGCGACGGCGAGTAGCCGAAAGCGTCATGGGCGCGACGGGTATCGGCCATCGTGCGCACCATGTCGCCGGCCTGCATCGGCTTGTAGACCTTGCAGGCAGCCCGCCCGGCGGCGCGCTCGATGACGTCGATGAACCGCTCCAGCTCCACCGGGGTATGGTTGCCCAGGTTGAACACATGGTGCGGCACCGGTTCGGTACTGGGATGGGAGAGCGCGCCAAGGATGCCGGCCACGATGTCGGAAACATGTGTGAAATCCCGCTGCATCCGCCCTTCGTTGAACACCTCGATCGGGCGCCCGGCCAGCACCGCACGCGCGAACAGCAGCGGCGCCATGTCCGGTCGCCCCCAGGGGCCGTACACGGTGAAGAAGCGCAGACCGGTCGCCCGCAGGCCGTACAGCTGGGCGTAGCTGTAGGCCATCAGTTCGTTGGCGGCCTTGGTGGCGGCATACAGCGAGCGCGGCTGATCCACGCGCTGGTCTTCGGAAAACGGCGGGATCGCCGAATCGCCATACACCGAACTGCTGCTGGCGTAGACCAGGTGCTGCACGCCATGACGGCGGCAGGCCTCCAGCATGTTGACGAAGCCGCTGAGGTTGCTGTCGACGTAGGCCTGCGGATTTTCCAGCGAATAACGCACGCCGGCCTGCGCCGCCAGGTGGATCACCGCGCGCGGCTGCACCTGGTCGAACAGCGCGGCCAGGCCGTCGCGGTCGGTCAGCTCCAGCGTGCGCAGATCCAGCTGTGGGCATAGCGCGGCCACGCGGTCACGCTTGAGCTGCGGATCGTAATAGGTGTTGAAGTTGTCCAGGCCGACCACCGCCTGGCCGGCCTGCAGCAGCGCCTGCGCCGCGTAGGCCCCGATGAATCCCGCAGCACCGGTGAGCAGGATCGTCATGCCGTGGCTCAGCCGCGCTGGGCCCGCAGCCTTTCCAGCACGCCATCGAGCGTGTCCAGATCGGTGTAGTGGATGACCAGCTTGCCCTTGCCGCCGCGGCCGTGGTTGATCGCCACCTTGGCACCAAGCGATTCGCTCAGCTCGGTTTCCAGCGAGGCGATATCGGCCTGCGGCGCGGTGCGCGGCGCCGGCTGCGGGCGGTTGCCCGGTACCTTGCCGGCGGCGAATGCCTGCGCGCGGCGCTCCACTTCGCGTACCGACCAGCCTTCGTCGGCCGCTTCCTGGGCCAGCTTGCCGGCCAGTTCCGGGGCCAGCGTCAGCAGCGCGCGGGCGTGGCCCATTTCCAGCCGGCGTGATTCCAGCAGCACGCGGATCGCGATCGGCAGTTCCAGCAGGCGCAGCAGGTTGGACACCGACGCACGCGAACGGCCGACCGCTTCGGCCGCTTCGGCATGGGTCAGGGTGAACTCACTGATCAGCCGGTGCAGCGCTTCGGCCTCTTCCAACGGGTTGAGGTCTTCGCGCTGGATGTTCTCGATCAGCGCCATCGCGATGACGGTGCGGTCTTCCAGTTCGCGCACCACCACCGGTACTTCGTCCAGCCCGGCCAGCTGCGATGCACGCCAGCGGCGTTCACCGGCGACGATTTCGTAATTGCCGCCCGGCAGCTGGCGCGCCAGGATCGGCTGGATCACGCCCTGCGAACGGATGGAATCGGCCAGCTCGGCGAGCTTGGCCTGGTCCATCTCGCGCCGCGGCTGGTACTTGCCCGGCTGCAGCTGGCCGATCGGCAGCCGGCGCAGCACTTCACCGGGCAGCGGCTCGATCACCGCAGTGGCCTGCACCTGGCTCACCGAAGCCTTCGGTCCCAGCAGGGCGTCCAGGCCGCGGCCGAGGCCACGCTTCTTCCCTGCGGCGGGCTTGGTGGTCATCAGGCAGTCTCCACGGCCTTGGCGGCCTTGTTGCGATCGTTGTTGCGACGGATGATCTCGCCGGCCAGGCCGAGGTAGGCCACGCCGCCGCGCGATGCACGGTCGTAGCCGACGATGCTCTGGCCATGGCTGGGCGCTTCGGCCAGGCGCACGTTGCGCGGCACGATGGTGCGGAACACCAGGTCACCGAAGTGTTCGGTGAGCTCGCCGGACACCGCGTTGGCCAGGTTGTTGCGCACGTCGAACATGGTGCGCAGCACGCCTTCGATTTCCAGTGCCGGATTGAGGTTGCCGCGCAGCGCTTCGATGGTTTCCACCAGCGCGCTCAGGCCCTCCAGCGCGTAGTACTCGCACTGCATCGGCACCAGCACCGAATCGGCGGCGGCCAGGGCGTTCAGGGTCAGCAGCGAAAGCGCCGGCGGGCAGTCGATCAGGATGTAATCGTACTCATCGCGGATCGGTGCCAGCGCGCGCTTTAGGCGCTGTTCGCGCTCGCCCTGCCCCATCAGCTGGATCTCGGCGGCGGTCAGGTCGATGTTGCCTGGCAGCAGGTCGTAGCCTTCGGCCGACTTCACCCGCACTTCCGCCGCGGTGCTTTCGCCCAGCAGCAGGTCGTAGGTGGACGAGACCAGCTCGCGTTTTTCCACGCCGCTGCCCATCGTCGCGTTGCCCTGCGAATCCAGGTCCACCAGCAGGACGCGCTTGGGGGCGTGGGCCAGGGCGGCGGACAGGTTGACGGCGGTCGTGGTCTTGCCGACGCCACCCTTCTGGTTGGCGATGGCGATGATGCGGGCCATGCGGGTGAGCCTCGTCGACGGTTGCTGGGGCTGGTCATTATGCGTACAACCGGCCCCGGGCGGAAATCGGGATGTGCCGGGACCTTGCCGGACAAGGACCGGCGCAGCCCTTCAAGGACCGGTGATGGTCACCAGGTGGCGCTCGCCGGACAGCCCGGGAACCTGCAGCGGCACTACCTCGCGCACGCGCCAGCCGGCCGGCAGCGCGGCGATTTCTTCGTGCGGATGGATGCCCTTCATCGCCAGCAGCACCCCACCCGGACGCAGCAGGTGGCCGCCGACGCGCACGATGCCTTCCAGCGTATCCATCGCACGCGCGGTGATCTGGTCGTACTGGCCGGGTTCGTCCAGGGCTTCGGCGCGCGATTCGGCGACCCGCGCGTTACCCAACTGCAGCTGACGCACGGCTTCGCGCATGAAGCGCGCTTTCTTGCCGTTGCTTTCCACCAGGGTCACCTGCAGGCCCGGGCAGGCAATGGCCAGCGGAATGCCGGGCAGCCCGGGACCGGTGCCCAGATCGGCCAGCGTGCCATCGGCCACGTGCGGCTGCATCGCCAGCGAATCCAGCAGGTGGCGGGTCACCATCTCCTGCGGATCGCGCACGGCGGTGAGGTTGTAGGTCTGGTTCCAGCGGTGCAGCAGGGCCAGGTAACGCAGCAGCGGCGGCGCCAGCTCGGCGGCCAGCCGCATGTCGGCCAGGCCACGCTGCAGCGTGTCGGCGACGGCAGGCGGGAGATTGTGTTCGCTCATGCCGGCATTATCGCCGGTTTCACCCGGCCACGAGCGCTTCAGGCCGCGTGCCAGGCCAGCGCGGCGCGGAAATCGGCGTGCGCCTGCCACTCGTGCAGGTGCCAACGCGCGGCCGGTCCGAGCGCCGGGTCGCACCAGTGCAGCTGCAGGCTGCCGTCGGCGGCGGGGGCGAACTGCAGCCGGTGCAGGCCGAAGGAGATGCCCTGCCCGTCCGCCTTCAGCATGGCCTCCTTGGCGCACCAGACGCGGAAGAACCAGTGTTCGCGATCGGCCTCGGGCAGGCTCTCCAGCCATTCGATTTCCGCCGGGTGGAAGAAGCGGCGGACGATCTCCAGCAGGCGCGGCCGTGGCCGCAGCAGTTCCAGGTCCACGCCCAGCCGCACGCCTTCGCCCAGCGCCACCAGCAGCAGCTGGCCGCTGTGGCTCCAGCCGGTGCCATAGCCGGACAACGCAGCGGACAGCTCCGGGCGGCCACGCGGGTCACGGACCAGCGGCAGCGCCAATGGATCGCCGCCCAGCGCTTCGGCCAGCACCTGTCGCGCCTGCGGTTCGCCGCGCTGCCCCGGTACGTGCGGGCGGCGCCAGACCGTCACCGGACCGAAGCGCCACGGGCCTTCGAGGGACGCCGGCGCGCTCACTGCGCGGACCTGCCGGCGCGGCTGCACAAGCGGTTCACGGCAGTACGCGTCAACTGAAGTCCCTTGGGACGTGGAGGTGCGGCGATGGGCATCATCATCTGGTTGATCGTAGGCGGCATCGTAGGCTGGCTGGCCAGCATCATCATGAGGCGCGATGGCCAGCAGGGCATCATCCTCAACGTGGTGGTCGGCATCGTCGGTGCGCTGATTGCAGGCTTCCTGTTCGGCAACGGCATCAACGACGCGATCACGCTGCGCAGCTTCCTGTTCTCTCTGCTTGGCGCGGTGATCCTGTTGGCGATCGTCAACCTGTTCACCCGCAAGAGCATACGCTGACGCCGCGGTCGTCCCGGCCGCTGGCCGGATGCGGCATCACGACGGGGCCCGGCAACTGCCGGGCCTCGTTGTTTTCAGCCCAGCTGCACCCAGGCAGGGGCGTGGTCGCTGGGGCGCTCCCAGGTCCTCGGTTCGCGATCGATGCCCGATGCCACGGCCGACGCCTTCAGCGCATCCGATACCAGGGTCAGGTCGATGCGCAGCCCCAGGTTGCGGCGGAAGCCGGCGGCGCGGTAATCCCACCAGCTGAACACCCCGGCCTCGTCACTGTGCAGGCGGAACGCATCGTGCAGGCCCAGCTGCAGCAGCTTGTTCAACGCGCCACGTTCGGCGGTGGACGTCAGGATGTGGTTCTCGTTCCAGACCAACGGGTCGTTGACGTCACGCTCGTCCGGGGCGATGTTGAAATCACCCATCACGATCAGCTTCGGGTAGCGCTGCAGTTCACTGGCGATCCAGGCGTGCACCGCCTCCAGCCAGCGCAGTTTGTAGGCATATTTGTCCGTGCCCACGTCCTGGCCGTTGACCACGTACAGATTGATCACCCGCAGGTCGCCGAAGGTGCCGGCGATGACGCGCTTCTGCTCGTCTTCGAAGCCGGGGATGCCGATCTGCACGTCCTGCGCCGGCTCGCGCGACAGCAGCGCCACGCCGTTGTAGGTCTTCTGGCCGGCGAACACACTGCGGTAGCCGGCGGCGATCAGCGCCGAATCCGGGAACTTGTGGTCTTCCAGCTTGGTTTCCTGGATGCCGACGATGTCCGGGCCGAAGTCCTTGAGCCACTGCTCCAGGTGCGGCAGGCGGACATTGAGCGAATTGACGTTCCACGAGGCGATTTTCATGGCGGTGATTGTAGCCCGCCCGGCGGGATGTCCCAGCCGAACAGGTCCAGCGCTTTCTGGAAGGCCGCATCCACCGGCGCGCGTACGTCCAGCGTGCCGCCATCCGGATGCGGGAAGCGAAGGCGCTCGGCATGCAGCAGCATGCGGTGCACGCCCTGCATGCGGAAGATGCGGTTGTGCCGCCCATCGCCATGGCTGGTGTCGCCGATCATGTGGTGCGAGAGGTGCTTGAGATGGCGGCGGATCTGGCGGAAGCGCCCGGTCTGCGGCTGGCAGCGCAGCAGCGCATAACGCGAGGTGCTGAACTCCCCACTCGGCACCGCCAGCTCGCCGGTCGCCAGGCGTTGGAAATCAGTCACCGCCGGCTTCTTCACCGGCTTGCCGGGACCGCCATCCAGGTCGTGGTCGACCTGCCAGCTTTCCTCTGCCGGCCACCCACGACACACGGTCAGGTAGTCCTTCTGCACCTCACCGCCCATCAGCGACTTGCCCAGCGCACTTGCGGTTTCGCGGTCGAAGGCCAGCAGCAGGCAGCCGCTGGTGGCGCGGTCCAGCCGATGCACCAGGAAGATCTGCCGGCCCAGCTGCTCGCGCAGCCGATCAGCCAGGAAGTCATCCTCACCACGCGCCAGCTTGCTGTCGTGGACCATCAGCCCGGCCGGTTTGTTGACCACCGCCAGGCGCTCGTCCTGGTGCAGCAGCTGCAGCGGCGGCAGCGGCGCCACGGCGGCGGTGTCGTCGTCCGGACTCACTTCATCGATCACCGTCGCGCTGCCCGTCATCGCCACCACGCCCGCGCCAGCGCCAGTGCACCCAGCGCGCCGGACACCCCGCTCCAGATCGGCATGTCGCCGAAGTACAGGCCCGGCGGCTGCAGCACGTACATCAGCGCAGCGATCGCCAGCAGGCCGACACCGGTGATCGCGCCGACGGCGCGTTTCTGCAGGCGCTGCAGGCTGGCGTCCAGCGCCGCCAGGTCGCGCGAGCGCATCGACAGCTCGTGCCGACCTTCCACCTGCTGGCTCAGCCAGGCGTGCACCAACCGCGGCATGTCCGGCGCATGGGTCATGATTTCCGGCACCCGCTTGCCGATCTCGCGCAGCACCCGGCGCGGGCTGTAGCGCGCGCGCAGGATCTTCGCCAGCACCGGCTTGGCCACCGCCCAGATATCGATCTGCGGATCCAGCTGGCGGCCCACGCCTTCGATGTTGAGCAGGGTCTTCTGCAGCAGGATCAGCTGCGGCTGCAGGGTCAGCTGGTAGCGCTGCGCCACGCGGAACAGCTTCATCAGCACTTCCGCCAGTGAAATCTGCGACAGCGGGCGGGTGAAGTACGGTTCGCAGACCGAACGCACCGCCGATTCCAGCTCGTCGATGCGCACGTGGTCGGGCATCCAGCCCGCCTGCACATGCAGTTCGGCGATGCGCCGGTAATCGCGGTTGAAGATGGCCATGAAGTTCTCGGCGAGGTAGTACTGGTCCTCCTGCGAGAGCTGTCCCATGATGCCGAAATCCAGTGCGATGAAGCGCGGATTGGCGCGGCGCTGCGGATCCAGGTCGACCCAGATGTTGCCGGCGTGCGCATCGGCGTGGAAGAAGTTGTCACGGAACACCTGGGTGTAGAACACCCGCACGCCCTTGGCCGCCAGCGCGACACGGTCGATGCCGGCGCGGTCCAGCGCATCGATGTCGTCCGACGGAATGCCCCACACGCGTTCCAAGGTCAGCGCGCGTTCGGCGGTGTGGCTCCAGATCACCTCGGGCACGTACAGGTCGTCCGAGTTTTCCCAGAACCGGCGCAGCACGCTGGCGTTGGCGCCTTCGCGCTGCAGGTCCAGTTCGGCCGACAGCGTGTTTTCGATCTCCGCCACCACTTCGCGCGGGCGGATCTTGTCGGCGCGCGGATGGGTGCGCTCGACCAGCGTCGCCAGCGAGTTGAGCAGGGCGATGTCGGCGACGATCTGCTTTTCGATATCCGGGCGCAGCACCTTGACCACCACCTGGCGACCATCGCCGAGCGTGGCGGCGTGCACCTGGGCGATCGACGCCGACGCCAGCGGTTCGGTGTCGAAGCTGGCGAAGGCCGCGCTGACCGGCATGCCCAGCGCCTGTTCGACGATGCGGCGTGCGGTATCGCCATCGAACGGCTTGACCCGGTCCTGCAGCAGGGTCAACTCAACGGCGACGTCCGGCGGCACCAGGTCGCGGCGGGTGGACAGGATCTGCCCGAACTTGACGAAGATCGGGCCGAGGTCCTGCAGCGCCAGGCGCAGCCGCGCTCCGCGGGTCTGTGCGGCGATATCGGCCGATGCCCGCGGCACGAACGGCTTGGCCAGCCGCAGCCAGCGCTCGGCCGGGGTGCCCTGCAGCAGGTCGTCCAGGCGGTAGCGCAGGATGATGCGGCCGATCCGGCTGGCCCGCAGCAGCGCCTTCATGCGGCACCTCGCAGGCGCTGCACGCGCGCGGCGATGCGCTCGACGTCGTCGCGCAGCACGTCCACGTCGTCATGGAAGGCGTCCAGTTCGCCGCGCGGCACCACGTCACGCGATTCCTCGGTGACGAACTCGGCGGCGGTATGCGCGAGGTCGGACGCGCCGCGGCGCGCGTGCTGCAGGGCGCTGCGCAGGGTATTGGCCACCTGCACGCCCAGCACTTCACCGAACACGCGCACGAACGGCAGCTGCCAGTCCGGGTCGAATCCTTTCGCCAGCTGCTGCAGGCGGCGCGCCAGTTCGGCATCACCGGCGACCCGCACCCGGCCGGCCGGGTTGGCCTGCGCGCCGCGCGATTTCGCCAGCAGCGGCAGCTGGGCCAGCACACCGGACAGGCTGCTGCGCACGGCCAGGTCGGCTTCGCGATGGTCCACCGGGCCCACTTCGAGTGCCTCGCCGTGCACGCTGATGCGCATCGCCAGCGCGGGCGCTTCCAGGGTCAGGTCGATATGGCGGCCGTCCAGCGCGGTCAGCGCCTGGCGGGTATCAGGATCCAGCGCGAGCGCGCGGTTGAGCGCGGCTTGCAGGGCACGGCCGGCAACCGGCTTGAGCGACTTGAGCAGGGAAAGAGGCATGGCAGGCATTCTACCTGCGATGCGGTACTGACCGCCGCCCAACCCGGTAGTGACGGCCGCTGGCCGTCATGCTGTGCCTGTGGTGGGTGACGACCGTTGGTCGTCACGCCGTTGCCTCCGCCGCCATTCCGGTAGTGACGCCCGCTGGCCGTCACGCTGCGGCAGCATCCCGCAGAAACAACAAAGCCGGGCAATGCCCGGCTTCGTCTTCAAGCAACGTGACCGAAGGTCAGGTCCGCTTGCGGAACATCGAGATCACGGCCAGCACCAGGAAGACCACGAACAGGATCCAGGCGATGTTGCTGGCGGCACCGGCGATACCGGAAAAACCGAGCACGGCGGCAATCAGGGCGATGACGAAAAAGATGACGGCGTAGTGCAGCATGGCGATCCTCGCGGTTAACGTGCCGGGGTGGCGTTGGGGACCATACTCACGTGCCGGCGGTGTTCATCGGGTGACGGAAATCTCGCCGATTGATGAAGCTTTCAGCCGCGTGAGTCCTTCGTCAATGCTGACCACCGGTACGTAACCGAAGTCGCGGCGCGCCGGTTCCATGCTGTACCAGTGGGCCGTGCACAGCTGTTCGGCAAGGAAGCGGGTAAGCGGCGGTTCGCCCGGCAGGCGCAGCAGCGGCCACAGTTTTTCGGCTATCGCACCGATGCGGTACGCCGTCTTGAAGCTCACCGATTTCGTCACCGCCGGTGCACCCGCCGCGGCCAGCAGCTTGTTGAGCAGCTCGCGCATCGGCAGCGGTTCGCCGTTGGAAATGAAGTAGGCCCTGCCCGCACACGCCGCGCCGGGCGCCAGTGCATCCAATGCGAGGAAGTGCGCCAGCGCGGCGTTGTCGATGTAGGTGGTGTCCACCAGGTTGCTGCCATCGCCGACCAGACGCAGGCGTCCGGCGCGCGAGCGCTGCGCCAGCCGGGGTACCAGCTGCAGGTCACCCGGCCCCCAGATCAGCCGCGGGCGCAGCGCCACGGTGGCCAGCGCGGCATCGTTGGCCGCCAGCACGCGCTGTTCGGCGATCGCCTTGGTTGCGGCGTACGGTGCCTGGAAGTCTTCCCCATACGGAACTTCGTCCGCGCCCAGCCCTTCCACCGGATGCGTGGCGCGATGGGTCACGCTGGGGGTGGAGGTGTAGACCAGCTTCGGCACCTGCTGCGCACGGCAGGCGGCGATCACGTTGTCGGTGCCGACCACGTTGGCCTGGTAGTAGCTGTCATAGCTGCCCCAGGCACCGGCCTTGGCCGCGTTGTGCAGCACTGCGTCCATGCCAGCCACGGCATGCAGCACCGCCTGCGCATCGGCCAGGTCGCCCTGGATCTGGCCCACGCCCATGGCCTGCAGCGCCGGGTACTGGCCGCGGTTGAAGCTGAGCACCTGGTGGCCGCGTTCGGCGAGGCCGGCGCACAGGGCCTGTCCCAGGAATCCACCGCCGCCGGTGACAAGGATCTTCATGCCTGTTTTTCCCGTTGTTTCGTGGCCCAGATCGCCAGCTTCTCGCGGCCGATCTTGGCGTTGTGGCGGATATCCACCGGGAACCCCGGATGCACCAGGAAGTCCTGCAGACGGGCCTCGGGCAGGCGCACGGCGGCCTTGGTCCGCAGCGCTTCATGCAGGGCGGCGGAATCGGAATGCCCGGGCAGCAGCTCCACGCACAGCACCGGCACCTGCGCACCCGGCACGCCGACGCCGACCAGCGCGCTGCGCGCCACGCCGGCCACGGTGTTGAACACCGGCTCGACCTGTTCGGTGTACAGCGGCCCCTGCGCGGTTTCCACGCGCTGGGTCTTGCGCCCGCAGAACCACAGCTGGCCCTGCGCATCGAAGTAGCCGACATCGCCCATGCGGTGCACCACGCGGGTGCTGCCATCGGCCAGCGTCTCGTTGATCTTCGCCGCCGCGGTCGCCTGCGGACGGTTGAAATAGCTGTCCGTCGCGGTGGGTCCGGCCACGGTGATCTCGCCTACCTCGCCCACCGGCAGCTCATGCACCTGCGTCCAGTCCGGCAGCGCCGCGTCATCGATGGCGATGATCCGCACCTGGTTGGGCGCCACCACTCCACCCACGCAGGTGCCGGCACCGCCTTCGGTGGCGGCCCGGGTGTTTTCCAGCGCGCGCCCTTCGATCACCGCGACCGGCAAGCATTCGGTGGCGCCATACGGCGTCCAGAACTGGGCGTCGGGCGGCAACAGCCGGCGGATCCTGGCGACCACGTCCGGCGGCACCGGCGCCCCCGCCGAGGTCACCCGCTTGACCCCCGGCAGCGGCTGGCCGTGATCGGCCAGCACCCGCATCAATGCCGGCGAGCCGAACAACTGGGTGACGCCGTGGCGCTTGATCGCATCGTGCAGGCGGCGCGGATCGGCCTTGGCCGGCCGCGTCGGGTCCATGTCCGGAATCACCGAGGTCAGGCCCAGTGCCGGGTCGAACAGGGCGAACGGCGGGAAGGTCGGCAGGTCCACCCCGCCCGCTTCCATGCCGAATGCCGAACGCAGCAGCTCGACCTGGCCGACGAAATGCCGGTGGCGGTAGACCACGCCCTTGGGCACGCCGGTGGAGCCGCTGGTGAACAGGATCGCAGCGGTATCTTCGCCATCGGTGGCGGCCAGCATCGGCGGCGTACCCGTGCCGGCACGCTCCAGCGCAGCCAGCGTGGTACCGCCCCAGCCCAGGCGGCGGCCCACGGTCACCAGCAGCGTGGCCGACGGCGCCCAGCGCAGCGCCAGCCGGGCCACGTGGGCCAGCGGGATGCCGATGAAGGCCTGCGGCTGCGCCTCGTCCAGGCACTGCTTCAGCGCGCGCTTGTCGATGCCCGGATCCACCAGCACCGGCACCGCGCCCAGCTTGAACAGCGCGAACATCAACAGGAAGAACTCCGGCGAAGGCCGCACCATCACCACCGCGCGCACCCCGCGGCCAATGCCGTGCAAGGCCAGTCCGGCGGCCATCGCATCGCTGCGGGCGTCCAGTTGACGGTAGTCCAGGGTGACGTCATAGGCGGCCATGCCATTGCCCGGGCCGCGGCGTCCCGGGCAGCGGATGGCGATCTGGTCGGGCCGCTCACGCGCCAGTTCAGGCAGCCGCGCGGCGATATTGCTGTATCGATTCATCCGTTCATTGTCGCCGGATACGGAATTTCTTGCGCGCGGGCCCGCATCGTGGAAAATCCGCGTCTTCGTCCCTGTCCTATGCCCGCCCCGAGGCGGCCTTGCCCATGCAACACCCCTGCATGACCTGCGGCGCCTGCTGCACCCAGTACCGTGTCGCCTTCCATTGGATGGAATCGGACGAAGTGACGCCCGGCGGCGTACCGCACCAGCTGACCGAAGCGCTCGACCCGCATCGCCTGTGCATGCGCGGCACCCATTCGGCACCGGTGCGCTGCGTGGCGCTGGACGCGCAGATCGGGGTGTATTCACGCTGCACCATCCATCCCAGCCGGCCCAGCGTGTGCCGCGAGGTGGACGCTTCATGGGAATACGGCAAGCCCAGCGCGCAGTGCGAGAAAGCCCGCATCGCCTACGGCCTGGACCCGCTGACCCCGGCCGACTGGCGCTGGCGCGACGCCGCCGGCAACGACGACGACCACCCGGACGACAACGGCAACAGCCCCGCGCCGCAGGCACCGATCGCAGCCTGAGTGCGGTCAGAGTCGGGGGTCAGAGTCGGGGGTCAGAGTCGGGGGTCAGAGTCGGGGGTCAGAGGCTGGGGTCAGAGTCCTTTCGCTGCGCGAAAGGAGTCTGACCCCGTCACCTGCCGCCGTCCTGCTTACAACGGATTGCGGTCCAGGAAGGCGCGGATTTCCGGCACCAGCACTTCGTGCTTGTCTTCCAGCACGTAATGACCGGCATCCTCGAACGCGTGCACTTCCGCCTGCGGCAGCGCCGCCTGGAAGCCCTTCAGGAAGTGATGGTCGAAGACGAAATCGCGCAGGCCCCAGCCGATGAAGGCGGGACGATCGGCGAACGACGGCAGCACCTGGCCGGAGCGCTCAAGCAGGGACCACGCCTTGTCGGCCGGCGACAGCGGGATGTCCTGCATGAAGCGGATCGTGCTGATGCGGTTGTCCCAGCTGTCATACGGCGCCACGTAGGCGCGGCGCACGGTGGCCGGCATCCTGCGCTCGACGCCCAGCCACGAGGCCCCGGCGGAAAACGCGTTGAAGCGGCGGATGATCCACTCGCCGACCTTCCAGTGCCGGCCCAGCGCGATCTGCCACGGCATTTTCTTCGCCGCCGGCATCGGGAACGCCGCGGTGTTCAACACCACCAGGCGCTTGACCTGGGCATGGTGGGACAAGGCCCAGCCAAACCCGATCATCCCGCCCCAGTCGTGCACGGCCAGGGTCACCGGACCGGTGATGCCCAGATGCGCCAGCAGCGCGTCCAGGTCATCCACGCGCGACTGCAGGGTGTAGTCGTAACGATCGTCGGACGGCTTGTCCGACAGGCCCATGCCGATATGGTCCGGCACGATGCAGCGGTAGCGGTCGGACAGGCCGGCCACCAGCGTGCGCCAGTAATAGCTCCACGACGGATTGCCGTGGACCATCACCACCACCTCGCCGTCGCGCGGACCCTCGTCGAGGTAGTTCATCGACAGGCCCGGACGGACCTCGAACCGATGGGGAGTGGACGGGTAGCCGGGAAGATCGCGCATGCGGTGCACCTGTAAAAAGGGCCGGTAGTACCGGCCCTTGGGAAGACATGTCCGGGCCTGGGTTACCAGACCACTTCGGCCATCGAGCAGTTCAGTCCCGAGCCGATGCCGAGCAGTGCGATGCGATCGCCCTTCTTCAGCTTGCCCAGCTGCTTGAGCTTGCTCAGCACGATCGGCACCGAAGCCGGACCGATGTTGCCGTGCTCGCCGAAGATGGTCATCACCTTCTTCGGATCGATGCCGAAGTTCTTGATGAACGCGGCGGTGTGCGGCTGGCTGACCTGGTGGATGACGAACTGGTCCAGTTCCTCCACCGCCCAGCCCAGCGCGATCTTCGCCGCCGCGAAGGTCTTCTGGGCCAGCTTGATGCCTTCGATCAGCAGCAGGCGGGTATCGGTGACCATGCGGTCCAGGTTGCCCAGGCACAGCTGGTTCCATTCCGTGGCCGAACGGGTGACGCCGCCCTTGTAGCGCGGGGCGTCGGGCACCAGTTCCGAACGCGCCATGACCATCGCCGCCGCGCCCGAACCGGTGGTCAGCGCTGCCAGCTCGTTGCGGAAGTCTTCGGCGGTGACGCCCGGGGCGGTCATCCGCTCCAAGGTCTTCTCGTACACCAGGTTCGCGGTTTCACCATCGACGACCAGCGCGTAGTTCAGTTCGCCGCGTTCGATCATCCGCGCGGCGATGTCCATGCCGTTGATGAACGCCAGGCAGGCATTGGCCACGTCGAAGGTGACGCATTCCTCGCCCACGCCCAGGTTGCCGGACACGATGCTGGCGGTGGACGGCTCCAGGTAGTCGCGGCTGACCGAGGTGTTGATCACCAGGCCGACGTCGGCCGGGCCGATGTTGGCGTCTTCCAGTGCCTTGCGGGCGGCCATGGTGGCCGCGTCCGAGGCCAGCGTGCCCTCATCCCACAGGCGGCGCGCATGGATCCCGGCAACGTCACCCAGCACGTCGGTACGGATACCGAGGCGGTCCAGGGTGGGCTGCAGGCGTTCGTTGATTTCCTTGGTCGTTAGCGTGTGGGGCGCGTCGACATGCGCCAGGCCGGCGATCGAGACATTCTTGAAGAGCATCGAGTTAGCGCCAAGGCTCAGGCAAAGGGGGCGTCATTCTATAACCCTCTTGGCCTGACCGCACCTTTACCGATTCAGCCTTGGCCGTATGGTGCCCTTCAGCGCGGCGGGCACTGGAAGGCGGCGAAGCGCTGGCTGCCGTCGGCCGGCGGCGCGGCGGCCTGCACGGCATTGGCCCCGGCGCTGGGCGCCTCGTTGCGGGCCAGGGTTTCCAGCTCTTCCTGCACGCGCAGCGGGTTGCGGTTGTAGAAGCCGACCTTGCTCTTCACCGTCACCACGACTTCGCCCTTGGTCAGGCAGCCGGCCGGGACGGCGCCGGGGGCCAGCACGCGCACGGTCTTGCCGGACGACTCGATCGGCACCCACGTGCAGGCGGTGGTGGCGAGCAGCAGGGTGGAGATCAGCAGGAAGCGCATGGCGGAGTACCGGATGAGGTTTCCGCGATTGTGCCTGAACAGGCTGAACAGGAGGTAGCGCCGAGCCACGCTCGGCGAGCGCAGCGGCGCAGGCAGCGGCACGTGCATGACGGCCAGCGGCCGTCACTACGGGACTTGAACGCGAAAGGGCCGCGGATTTCGCCGCGGCCCTTCGTTCACTACGTGTCCGCCACCGTTACTTGGTGATGTCCACGTTCCTGGTGTCGCGCAGGAACAGGCCGCCGATGACCACCGTCATCAACGCGATGGCGATCGGGTACCACAGGCCGTAGTACAGATTGCCGGTGCCGGCCACCAGCGCGAACGAGATCGCCGGGAGGAAGCCACCGAACCAGCCGTTGCCGATGTGGTAGGGCAGGGACATGGAGGTGTATCGGATGCGGGTCGGGAACAGTTCGACCAGGTAGGCGGCGATCGGGCCGTACACCATGGTCACGTACAGCACCAGGATCCACAGCATGAAGATCGTGCCGGGGATGTTGATGCGCGCGTTGTCCGCCTTGGCCGGATAGCCTGCCTCGACCAGCGCGGCCTTCAGCTCGGTGCCGAAGGCATCGGCCTTGGCCTTGCCGTCTTCCTTGGCCAGCCCGGCCGCTTCATACGAGCTCACCTTGGACGTACCGACGTTGACCACCGCCAGCGAACCGGCCGGTGCCGGCTGTACGTCGTACGGCACGCCGGCCTTGGTCAGCGCGGCGGTTGCCACGTCGCAGGAGCTGGTGAACTTGCGCAGGCCGACCGGATCGAACTGGAACGAGCAGGTGTTCGGATCGGCGATGACCAGGGCCGGCGAGCTGCTGCGGGCTTCTTCGATGGCCGGGTTGGCGAAATGGGTCAGGCCCTTGAACACCGGGATGTAGGTCACCGCAGCCAGCAGGCAGCCGGCCAGGATGATCCACTTGCGGCCGATGCGATCGGACAGCCAGCCGAAGAAGATGAAGAACGGCACGCCCAGCGCCAGCGCCGCGGCGATCAGCAGGTAGGAGGTGGTGGCATCGACCTTCAGCATGCTGCTGAGGAAGAACAGCGCGTAGAACTGGCCGCCGTACCACACCACCGCCTGGCCGGCCGCTGCACCCAGCAGGACCAGCAGCATGAGCTTCAGGTTGCCGTCCTTCAGGCTGTCACGGAACGGGGTCTTGGAGCCCTTGCCTTCGGCCTTCATCTGCTGGAACAGCGGGGATTCGCTCAGCTGCAGGCGGATCCACACCGAAATGCCCAGCAGCACGATCGACACCAGGAACGGGATGCGCCAGCCCCAGGCTTCGAAGGCTTCGTTGCCCAGGAAGTAGCGGCAGGCCAGGATGATCAGCAGCGACATGAACAGGCCGAGCGTGGCGGTGCACTGGATGAAGCTGGTGTACAGGCCGCGCTTGTTGGCCGGGGCATGTTCGGCGACGTAGGTCGCCGCGCCACCGTACTCGCCACCCATCGCCAGGCCCTGGGCCAGGCGCAGGATGATCAGGATCACCGGTGCGGCGAACCCGATCGAGGCGTAGTTGGGCAGTACGCCGACCAGGAAGGTCGAGATGCCCATGATCAGGATCGTGACCAGGAAGGTGTACTTGCGGCCGATGCGGTCGCCGAGGCTGCCGAAGAAGGCCGCGCCGAACGGGCGCACGAAGAAGCCGGCGGCGAAGGCCAGCAGGGCGAAGATCATGCCCGTGGTTTCATTGACGCCACTGAAGAACTGCTTGGCGATGATCGCCGCAAGCGAGCCGTACAGGAAGAAGTCGTACCACTCGAAGACGGTGCCAAGGCTCGACGCGAAGATGACCTTCTTGTGACCCTTGGTGAGTTGTGCGGGTGCAGGTGTTGTTGACATGGGACGCTTCCCCTCCGAAGCAATCGTTGACGGTGGGTGCCGACCGGGGTCGGCACTCAATTAAAAGCTGTATTTGGTGGTGAACTGCACGCGGTTGATGTCGCCCTTGCGACCGTCTTCGATTTCGCGCACGCCGTACATGTATTCCGCACCGATATCGACCTTGGGCATCGGCGTATAGAACACGTTGCCGCGGATGCTCTGCACGCTCTTGGTGACCAGCGGGCCCAGCGTTCCGTCGTTGTCGTAGTCACTGCGCGCGTAGATCAGGTTGGTGCGCAGCTTCGGGGTGAAGGCATGCCGCCAGCCCACGTAACCGGCCAGCACGCCGGTGGTCGCCAGTTCGTCGCGGGCGATGTCATAGGCGGTGTCGGCGGTGATGCCCAGGCCGATGTAGCGCGAAATGCCCTCGCCGCCGGTGAGCTGGTAATGCAGCGTATCGGAGTCGGCCATCACCCACTTGCCGCCCAGGGTCAGGCCGCCGGCGATCTTGTCGGCGTCCGCGCCGGTGGTCTGGTTGTCCACTTTCAGCTGGCGCACCAGGCCGGCCACGCCGAAGGTGCCCCAGTCGCCCTTCCAGCCGTAACGCACGGTCAGGTCCGGCAGGCCGCCACGATCGGAGTTGGCGCTGGCGTTGGTCCAGGCACCGGTGACCGGATTACGCACGCCGGTCAGCGTGGTGGTTTCCGGGTTCTCCAGCGCCACGCTCAGGCCGCCGGTGGTGTAGCGGATCTGTGCCTGGCGGATGAACACCACGCCATCGGTGGGACCCACGAAATCGGCAGCTTCGGGAATCGAAGCGGCATCCATGAAGTTGGTCCAGGTCTGGCCGGCGGTCCACTTGTTCCAGTACATGTAGGCATGCCGCAGGGTCACGCCGTAGGTGTTGGTGGCGGTCTGGTTGCCGAGCGAATTGCCGAAGAAATCCATCTCGAAGAACGCGCCGGCCTTGTTGCCGCTTTCGCTGACGTTGTCCACGCCGATGTTGAAGCGCGAGAACTTGGCGTGGGCGTTGAAGTCCACGTCCGAACGCTCACCGGTTCCGCCTGCGCCGGCCACCGGGGTCTGGCCCGGCAGGTACAGCGCGCGGCCGGTCGCGTCATCGGCCAGCTGGCCATCGCCGGTCTGGGTGGCCAGGAAGTCGGCCTTGATGAAGCCGCCGATCTTGACCGTGGTGCCCGGCGCAGCGCCCGGGGTGATGGTGGTGACCTGGATCGGCTGCTTGCCTGCCGGCACCGCCGGCTTCTGTTCGGCCTGCACCGTCCTGACTTCGGTGACCGCCTGCTGGGTCTGGCTGATCTGGCTCTGCTGCTGTTGCTGCGATGACAGCAGCAGCTGCACCTGGCGTTCCAGCTCGCCCACGCGTGCTTCCAGCGCCTTTTCCCTCGCGGTTTCGGCGAACGCCATGCCCGGTGCAGCCAGTGCGACCAGCATGCAGGCAGCCAACGGCGTGCGCAGCGTCTTCAACGTACGGTGATTCATGTTGCCCTCTCTCCCAAGTGGCAAATCGAAAGACGCGCGTGGGGCACGGTCGAAGCCGAGGGTGCGACCGGTTGACGCACACCGGCTATTGGCCATTAGTCGTACCTGGGGGGCCAGGCGGGAGCCATCGCCACCGGGTGCGGCCGCTGCGCCTCGCGCTTGCGACCATGGTCTAAGCGCCGCGGTGTGGCGGGGGCGGACGGATCGGGCAAACTGGGTGGCAACGGTTGCGCCGTATGCTGCAACCGCACATCAAAGTCCACGTGCAAGTGAGGGTGCCATGGCTGATCTCTATCCCGTCGACCCGCAGTTCGCCAAGAACGCGCGGATCGACAAGACCACCTACCAGCAGCAGTACCAGGCGTCGATCGACGACCCGGATGCGTTCTGGGGCGAAGCGGCGCAGCGGCTGCAGTGGTTCAAGCAACCGAGCATCATCAAGAACGTCAGCTATGACCTGGCCGACTTCCGCATCAAGTGGTTCGAAGACGGCGAGCTCAACGCCAGCGTGAACTGCCTGGACCGCCAGCTGGAAAAGCGCGGCGACAAGACGGCCCTGCTGTTCGAGCCGGACAGCCCGGACGCGCCGGCCCAGCACGTGACCTATCGCGAGCTGTACGAGCGCACCTGCCGTCTCGGCAACGCGCTGCGCAACTTGGGCGTCAAGAAGGGCGACCGGGTCACCATCTACCTGCCGATGATCGTCGACGCCGCCGTGGCCATGCTGGCCTGCGCCCGCATTGGTGCCATCCATTCGGTGGTGTTTGGCGGATTTGCCCCGAACTCGATCGCCGATCGCGTCAGCGACTGCGCCAGCAAGCTCATCATCACCGCCGATGAAGGCCTGCGTGGCGGCAAGAAGATCCCACTGAAGGCCAACGTCGATGCGGCGCTGAAGCTGCCCGGTACCAACACGGTGGAAACCGTGCTGGTGGTGCGCCATACCGGCGGCGCGGTGGACATGCAGGCCCCACGCGACCGCTGGTTCCACGACGTGGTGGACAGCCAGCCGGCCGAGTGCGAACCGGAGCGCATGAACGCCGAAGATCCGCTGTTCATCCTCTACACCTCCGGTTCCACCGGCAAGCCGAAGGGCGTGCTGCACACCACGGGGGGCTACCTGCTGTACGCGGCGTACACCCATGAGGCGGTGTTCGACCTGCGCGAAGACGACATCTACTGGTGTACCGCCGACGTCGGCTGGGTCACCGGCCACAGCTACATCGTCTACGGCCCGCTGGCCAATGGCGCGACCTCGCTGATGTTCGAAGGCGTGCCGAACTACCCCGATACCTCGCGCTTCTGGAACGTGATCGACAAGCACAAGGTCAGCCTGTTCTACACCGCGCCGACCGCCATCCGCGCCCTGATGCGCGAAGGCGAGGAGCCGGTCAAGCGCACCTCCCGCGCGTCGCTGCGGCTGCTCGGCAGCGTCGGCGAGCCGATCAATCCCGAAGCCTGGCGCTGGTACTACGAGGTAGTGGGCGACAGCCGCTGCCCGATCGTCGATACCTGGTGGCAGACCGAAACCGGCGGCATCCTGATCTCGCCGCTGCCGGGCGCGGTGGACCTCAAGCCGGGCTCGGCCAGCCTGCCGTTCTTCGGCGTGCAGCCGGCGCTGGTCAATGCCGATGGCGAAATCAAGGACGGTGCCACCGAAGGCAACCTGATCATCCGCGATTCGTGGCCGGGCCAGATGCGCACCGTGTACGGCGACGACCAGCGCTTCATCGATACCTATTTCCGCACCTATCCAGGTGCCTACTTCACCGGCGACGGCTGCCGCCGTGACGAAGACGGCTACTACTGGATCACCGGACGCGTCGACGATGTGATCAACGTCTCGGGCCACCGCATCGGCACGGCCGAAGTGGAAAGCGCGCTGGTATCGCATCCGAAGGTGGCTGAAGCCGCCGTGGTCGGCTTCCCGCACGAGGTGAAGGGCCAGGGCATCTATGCCTATGTCACGCTGATCGCCGACGAGGCGCCCAGCGAGGAACTGCACAAGGAACTGGTGGCGTGGGTACGCAAGGAGATCGGCCCGATCGCCACGCCCGACCACCTGCAGTGGGCCCCCGGCCTGCCGAAGACGCGTTCGGGCAAGATCATGCGCCGCATCCTGCGCAAGATCGCCGAGAACGCGCCGGACCAGCTGGGCGACACCTCGACCCTGGCCGATCCGTCGGTGGTGGCATCGCTGGTGGACGAACGCAAGGTCAAGTAACACGCCACGCCGTGGACCGGGAGGAGGGCCCGGTCCGCGCGTCGGGAGCCGCCTGTTGCGCATGGCGAAGCGAGCGGCGCCCGCCCCCTGCCCTCCTGTTTTCCGTAAGCTGATCCCATGCCCACCCTCCTGATTGCCGACGACCATCCGCTGTTCCGCGAAGCCCTCCGGGGCGCGGTGCAGCGCGTCATCCCCGGCGTGCAGCTGTTCGAAGCCGACAGCGTGGAAGCGCTGTATGCGCTGGCCGACCAGCACAACGACGCCGACCTGGTCCTGATGGACCTCAACATGCCCGGTGCCCAGGGCTTCAACGCTTTGGTGCACATGCGTTCGCTGCACCCGCACCTGCCGGTGGTGGTGGTGTCCGCCCGCGAAGAACCCACGGTGATGCGCCGCGCGCTCGACCACGGTGCGTTCGGCTTCATTCCCAAATCGGCCGATTCGGACACCATCGGCCATGCGCTGGGAATGATCCTGGATGGCGAAACCTGGGCGCCACCGGAAGCGCACAACGTGCCGCCGACCGGGCGCGAGGAGCGCGAAGTCGGCCAGCGCCTGCGCGAGCTCACCCCGCAGCAGTTCCGCGTGCTGCAGATGCTTGGCGCTGGACGCTTGAACAAGCAGATCGCCTACGACCTGAACGTGTCCGAGGCGACCATCAAGGCCCACGTCACCGCCATCCTGCGCAAGCTGGGCGTGACCAACCGCACCCAGGCGGTGCTGATGGCCGGCAAGCTGGCCATCGACGACGAGCAGATCGTGCTGCCGCCCGAAGAAGAGTGAGCCGTTGCGGGTAGCGATATAGCCTCAGCTATGAAAACCAGCTTCACCTGCGCAATCGCGCGGTGACGTCACAGGCCGCAACCCCGGTGCTAAGCTTCGCCTCCCCTTGGGGAGTAGCCGGTTTCCTGCTGCAGGAAACGCCCGTATCAACATGCTCGGCCAGTGCGCCGTGGTGCGGGCAGCCATCTTGGTTGGCGAGACCAGCGGTCCGCGTGCGCAACGACAGGTTGGGCGCGAACGCGGGCCGTCGTGTCCGTCCTCGCCCGACCTGCCGTGATCCTGATGTCCCCTGTTTCGATTCTGTTGATCGGCTTTGCCATGTCCACCGATGCGTTCGCCGCGGCGATCGGCAAGGGCGCCGCCATGCGCAAGCCGGTGTTCCGCGATGCGCTGCGCGCCGGTCTCATCTTTGGTGCCATCGAAGCCATCACCCCGGTGATCGGCTGGCTGCTCGGCCGCGCCGCGCTGGACTACGTGGAGGCCTTCGATCACTGGATCGCGTTCGGCCTGCTGGTGGCGCTGGGCCTGCACATGATCGTCAACGGCCTGCGTCCGCACGACGATGAAACCGACGAGGATCCGTCGCGCCATCATGGCTTCTGGCGCCTGGCAGTCACCGGCTTCGCCACCAGCATCGATGCGATGGCAGTCGGCATCGGCCTGGCCTTCATGGACGTGCACATCGGCGTGATGGCCCTGGTCATCGGCCTGTGCACGCTGACCATGGTCACCGCCGGCATCATGCTGGGCCGGGTACTCGGCAACATGGTCGGCAAGCGCGCGGAAATCATCGGTGGCGTCATCCTGATGGCCATCGGCGCCACCATCCTCTACGAGCACCTCAGCGGCGCGGCGTGATGGGGTGACGCCGACCGATCAACCGTTCCACCACTCTACGTTGGACAGACCGTGGTAGTTGCCGATTCCCTCCAACGTGTAGGCATCACCCGTTCTACGGTACAGGACGCGCCATAGGTTGCGCCCCTTCAGGCCTTCGATGCGCGCATCGCTCGCCAGCCAGGCCTCCCCGCTCAGCTTGATCCAATGCCCCGGCTCCCGCCCCTCGCGAAGGTCCTGCTGCAGATCGGCCAGGGCCCGCCGGGTCACGCTGTCCGGCGGAAGATGCATGAGCTGGTCCCGCAAGCGCCCTCCCCACCGGACCTCGACCGCGCGCGTACACGGGGAATCAACAGGCCCTGGCCGTGCCGCCGGTGCGTCTGGCGTGGCCCGCCGGCGCACCGTCACCCTGTGCTGCTGCACCTGCACCACTGCCGTGGTGGTGGGCCTGTAGCAATCCAGCAGCGGCTCCGCATCCGGGACGAGGGTCGGACTGACCTGCCACTCCTGCTGGCGGCGGTCAATGCGGAACCCCGCTGCGCCGCGCAGCTGCTGTCCCAGGACGTCCACCCTCATGAAGGCGCATCGTCTGCGGCGTAGTGCCTGGTCAGGACGAAGCCCACGCACGTTGATGTCGTGCTTGATCGCAGGAAGCGCCGCGCGATCAACCGCGACGAAGTAGCGCCACCCCTTCTGCGGGCACGTGATGATGCACGGTGGCGCGTCCGCGCAGAAGCTGAGGTAGAACGCCTTGAGGACATTGTCCACGACATCGCTGTGCGGCAGCCCGTGGGCAATGCAGTGCTTGCGGTGGGTTTCCACCATGTACTGCATCTGCTGCTGCAGTCCCTCGTAAATACGACGGACACGGTCCCGGTCGGTAAGGTCCAGTTTCGACTGACGTGCCACCTGCCGCAAGCCCGGATAGGCCTGCAGCAGGCGAACCCACCGGGGATACTGCTGTTGCTCCCATTGGTCCGCGCGTGAGAGCAGCAACGAGGTTTCTCCAAGCAGCGCACCGAGCACGGCAGCAGGCAGGGGGGCAAGGGCGCCCATGACCAGGGCCGTTGACCCGCCCAGTATTGCGCCGAGCACCATCGCGACGGGACGCGCCGCCGGCGCCTCCATCGGCAGGTTGCGCAGCGCCTGCAGCCGGGCCCACGGGCCGGCGCGGCTGTCGCCAAAGCCGTTGCAGGAGGCGGCCACCGTGACAGAGGGCGCGCCAGAGGGAATCGACTGCATGGAAAGGGCTCCCGGTGATGAAGGAGCCCTTTGATAACCTGCCTGCCAAGGCAACTACATGGGCAGAATACGAAAGACGTGATGATCGCGCTGCGCGCTCATCCGCGCAGCGTCGAATACGCTGCCAGGAACGCGCGCAGCGAAGCCGGCTTGATCGGCTTGGTCAGCAGGCGATAACCGCGGTCGCGGGCCATGCGTTTCAGTTCGTCGCGACCATCGGCGGTCAGCAGCGCGCCAGGCAGGTCGCTGCCGGCCGCCTCGCGCAGGGCGACCAGCGTATCCAGTCCGTCCAGCCGGTCGTGCAGGTGGTAATCCACCAGCATCACGTCCGGGTGCTCGGCCATTTTCTGCAGCGCCTGGTCGACCGTGCTGGCGGTGATCACCTGCACCTGCCAGCGCCCCAGCAGCGCGCGCATGCCATCCAGGATCTCTTCGTCGTTGTCCACGCACAGCACGCGCATGCCGGCCAGCGAGTCGGCGCGTACCGCAGCCGGGGTCGCCGCCATCAGCTCCTGCTCGCTGGCACCCGGCGTGGCCGCCACGCGGGGCAGCGCGATGGAGAACATCGACCCGCTGCCGACCCGGCTGCGGGCATTCAGGCGATGGTCCAGCAGGCGCGAGATGCGCTGGCAGATCGACAGCCCCAGCCCCAGTCCCTGTTCGCCCCAGTCGAACGGCTGCTGGTAGCGGTGGAACTCATCGAAGATCTGCTGCATGTGGTGTTCGGGAATGCCCGGTCCGGTATCCCAGACCTGCAGCTCCACTTCGTTGCCACGCAGGCGCACGGCCAGCACGATGCGGCCCTGGCGGGTGTAACGCAGCGCGTTGGCCAGGAAGTTCTGCATCACCCGGCGCAGCAGGCGGCGGTCACTGCGTACCCAGGCCGGGCGTGCGAACAGGTCCAGGCGCAGGCCCCGGCCCGCGGCGACCGGCGAGTACTGCGCCGCCAGCTCGCGCATCAGGGCGCTGGCATCGAACTCGCCGATCACCGGGTGCAGTCCGCCGGCATCCAGGCGGGAGACATCCAGCAGGCCATCCAGCAGCTCCTCGGCGGCACGCAGCGAGGCGTCAACGCGCTCTGCCAGGTGGCGCTGCTCTTCATTGTTGTGGTGGCTTTCGCGCAGCGCCGAAGCGAACAAGCGGGCCGCGTTGAGCGGCTGCAGCACGTCATGGCTGATCGCCGCCAGGAAGCGCGTCTTGGACTGCTGCGCGGCCTCGGCGGCGTTGGAGCGTTCGGCCACGCGCTGTTCCAGCGTTTCGTTGGCTTCCAGCAGGGCTTTTTCCGCGTGCTTGTAGTCGGTGATGTCGTTGTAGCTGGTGACATAGCCACCGCCCGGCAGCGCCTGGCCGCGCATCTCGATCACCTTGCCATCGCTGCGCGTGCGTTCGAACACATGCGGCGAACCGGCGCGCATGTACCGGATGCGCCGGCTGATCTGGCGTTCGATGTCCCCTTCGCCGAGTTCACCGCGCTCGGCGTTGTAGCGGATCAGGTCGGCCACCGGGCGGCCCACGTACAGCATGCCGTCGGGATAGCCGAACATGTCCTGGTAGCGACGGTTCCACGCAGTCAGGCGCATGTCCGGGTCGACCACGCTGACCCCGGCGCTGATGTTCTCCAGCGTGGTGGACAGGATCTCGCGGTTGAAACGCAGCTCCTGGCCCGCTTCGTCGAGCACCGCCACCACTTCGCCCAGGTCCATGCCGGAACCGCGCAGCAGGCTGGTCAGCAGCAGGCGCGCCGATGCCGCGCCGATGGAGGCGGCCAGCAGGCGTTCGGTGAACTGCACCCACGGCCGGTCGGCCGGCACCTGGGTCTGCAGTTCGCGCCCCAGCGACTGTGCCTGTTCGAAGAACGAACGCCGTGCATGGCGCTCGCCCACCACCCGCGATGCCAGCGCCAGCAGGTCACCGACGTGCACGTGGCCGGGCCAGCCGCTGGCCACCGAGGGCCGCTGCGCATACGGGTCCAGGAAGGGTGCCGCGCGCAGGCGCTCGTCCACGCTGGGCCGCCAGCGCGCCGACACCAGCATCATCGTCGCCGCATTGACCAGCAGCGACCAGAACGTACCGTGGGTCAACGGGTCCCAGCCGCTCATGCCGAACAGCTGCTGCGGGCGCAGCCACGCCACCCCGAACGGCCCCTCGTTCAACCAGCCCGCATCGAGCAGCCCGGACTGGGTGAGCGCAGGCAGCAGCAGGGTGTAGATCCAGGTGGCGAAGCCGAGCACGATGCCGGTTTCCACGCCGCGGCGGCTGGCGCCGCGCCAGTACAGCCCGCCGATCAGCCCGGGCGCGAACTGCGCGACCGCGGCGAAGGCCATCAGCCCGTAGGACGCCAGCGAGTTGTCGTTGCCACTGCTGCGGTAGTACGTATAGGCGATCAACGCCAGGAACAGGATCGCCAGGCGGCGGATCCACAACACCCTCGATGCCACGTCCGCGGCTTCACCGGTGCCGCCACTGCGGCGCAGCAGCACCGGCATCACCAGGTCGTTGCTGATCATGGTGGCCAGCGCGATGGACGACACGATCACCATGCCGGTGGCGGCCGAGAAGCCGCCTACGTAGGCGATCAGCGCCAGCGCATTGCGGCCTTCATGCAGCGGCAGCGCCAGCACCATGGCATCGTCGGCCACCGTGCCGCCGGTGCCGAACAGGGTGACGCCGGCGGTGGCGATCGGGATCACCATGGCCGAGATCACCACCAGGTAGCCGCCGAACATCCAGCGAGCGCGGCGCACGTCACGCACATCACCGCATTCCACCACCGCCACGTGGAACTGCCGTGGCAGGCACACGATGGCCAGGAAGCTGAGCAGCGTCTGCGAGATGAATCCCACCGGCGGCAGCGAGGTGAACAGCGTATGCGCCGACTGCACCACCGCATCGGTGCGCTCGCTCAGCCACAGGTAGGCGAACACGCCCACCGCCACCATCGCCAGCAGCTTGATCACCGACTCCAGCGCGATGGCCAGCATCATGCCGTGGTGGTGTTCGGTGGCGTCCACCTGGCGGGTACCGAACAGGGTGGCGAACAGCGCCATCAGCAGCGCCACGTACAGCGCCGGATCGCTGAAGTAGCCGGTCGGTCCGCTGTCGCCGGTCAGTACCTGCAGGCTCATGGCCACGGCTTTGTACTGCAGCGCCAGGTAGGGCACCACGCCGATCAGCGCGATGATCGCCACCAGCGCGGCCAGCCGCCGTGAGCGGCCGAAGCGCGAGGAGATGAAATCGGCGATGGAGACCACGTTCTGGCTGCGCGCCACCAGCGCCAGGCGCTCGATGATGCGCCAGCCGAACAGCATCATCAGCAGCGGGCCGACGTAGATCGACAGGTAGCCGATGCCGCTGCGCACGGCGGTGCCGACCGCGCCGTAGAAGGTCCACGACGAGCAGTACACCGCCAGCGCCAGGCTGTAGACCACCGGTCGCAGCCAGGGCCGGTCCGGGTACAGCGGCCGTCGGTCACCCCACCACGCCACGCCGAACAGCAGCGCAGCATAGGCAACGGACACCAGCAGCAGGATCCAGCTCGACACTCAGGCCAGTTTCCGTGATCAGCAGATGGCAACAGTGTAGAGGGTTCTGTCGCCCGCACCCCTACCGGCGGCTTATTCGGCCGGCACGCCCATTTCCTGCAGCAGTGCGGGCGCCGGATAGACCTTGGCCAGCAGCCAGCGCAGGTAGCGCATGTCCACGTGGACGGCACGCTTGAAGCGCGGATCGAACCACCAGCTGGCGCTGACCGACTCCCAGTTGCTGTCGAAGTTGAGGCCGATCAGCTCGCCCTTGGCATTCAGCACAGGGGAGCCGGAGTTGCCGCCGGTGGTGTCCAGGTTGGTCAGGAAGTTGACCGTCTGGGTCTTCAGCGCCGGATCGGCGGTGCTGCCGAAGTCAGCCTTGGCGATCGCCTGCAGCAGCGGGCGTGGCGCATCGAACGGGTAGGCATTGGTGTTCTTTTCGACGATACCGGCCACGGTGGTCACCGGATCGAAATGCACGCCATCGCGCGGGCTCAGCGCTTCCACCTTGCCATAGCTGATACGCAGGCTGCGGTTGGCATCCGGGTACACCGCACGTCCCTGCTTTGCGCGCCAGGCGAACAGGGCCTGCATGTAGGCCGGTCGCAGGCGCAGGCCCTCACCGTCGCGGGTCTTCTTCTCGTCTTCGATGCGCAGTTGCGCGGCTACCAAAGGGCCGGCCAGGGCCAGCAACGGGTCCGGCGCCAGCGCCTTGCCTTCGCGTGCCGCCGCAAACCGCGACAGCCGCTGCGCTTCCTCGCCAAGCGTGGTGCGCGCGTACAGCCCATCCAGTGCCGTCGCCAGCGCCTGCGGAGTGCGGCCGAAGGCAGTATCGAATTCGGGCAGGCGCTGGGCGTCGGGCAGCTGCTGGTAGCGCGCCAGCAGCGCGCTCAACAAGGCCTTCTCGACCGCCGGGTCGTAGCGACGCTGCGCCTGCTTCAGCACCCCTTCGATCAGCGCCTGGTCGCGCTGCTGGAAGCCGGTTTCGCGCTGCGCGTCCGGCTTGGCCGATTCGATGCGCAGCCGTTCCAGCAGCAGCGCCGAACGCAGCAGCTGGGTCTGGTTGGCAACCTGGTCCAGCAGCAGGTCACGCTCGCCCACCGCCGCGCCCTGCGACAGGGTGCCCAGCAGGGCCTGGATATCGCCGCGATAGCGCGGATCGGCATCGGCCAGCATCGCCTGCTCGTCGGCCGCGCGCCGGGTTTTCGCATCGCTGCGCAGCAGGCCCTCCAGTTCACCGGCGGCGCGCTTGCGGTTGTTCTTCAGCGACTGCAACTGCGAGGCGTAGCGCGTGCGTGCCTGCGTGTCGTCCCTGGTCGCCGCTTCGATGGTGTCGATCATCTGCTGGAACAGCGCGACGCGGCGCGGCAGCACGGCGTCGATCTGGCTGGCGAACTCGGCCGCGGTGCGGTGGCGGTAAGTGATGCCGGGGTAGCCGGCGAGCATCGCGAAATCGCCCTCCTTCGGTCCCTGCAGCGACATCTGCAGGTGTGCCGGCGGCTGGTACGGCACGTTGTCGGCGCTGTAGGCAGCCGGCTTGCCGTCCTTGCCCACGTAAGCACGCAGCAGGGTGAAGTCACCGGTATGCCGCGGCCACATGAAGTTGTCGATCTCGTCGCCGTAATTGCCGATCGCCCGCGGCGGTGCGTACACCAGGCGCACGTCGGTCAGTTCCAGCTGCGAAATCCGGTAGAAATCGGTGCCGTAGTACATATCGGCCACGCTGCAGCGCACGTTGCCTTCGCGTTCGCAGTCCGCCACGATCTGCTTGCTGGCCGCATCCACCGCATCGAAGTACGCGCGGCCGGTCTTGCCCCTGGCCTGCGCCAGCACCTGGTCGGTCACGTTGTCGAAGCCCACCGTGACCAGCACGCGGAAATCCGGATTCGACGGGCGCTCATCGGCCCGGTCACGGGCAATGAAGCCATCGTCGATCAGGTTGTGCTCGGCGCTGCTGTTGTACTGGATGACCCCCATCGCCACGTGATGGTTGGTCAACAGCAGGCCGTCGGGCGAAACAAATGAACCGGTGCCGCCGCCCGCGCGCACCACCGCACTGAGCGGGGGCGCGGTGACGGTCGCCAGCGCGCCCGGATCCCCTTTGAAGCCCGCCGCCTTCAGCGGCCTGGCCAGCTCGGGCAACTGGGACGGCATCCACATGCCTTCATCGGCCTGTGCGCCTGCCGCCATGGTCAGGCCCAGGGCCAGGGAAACGGGAAGGGTTCTGCGGAGGGACATGCGGGGCATCCGGCGGATCAGGTGAGTCAGTGACCTTAGCCTCTGCGTGCCCCACGCGACAACCGCCGGAGGTTGGGCTGCTGGCTGTCAGTCGGGCAGCCCGGACAGCTGCACGATGCACTTGCCATCGCCGTGGTCGGTCAGCTGCAGCGTCCACGCCACCTCCCGCCACCAGACCAGCGCGCGCAGTCGGCGTACATCGAAGACACCGTCGTCCTCGGCACGGTCCACCTTCAACACCACCATGTCCGGGGCCAGGGTCTGGGCATCGGGGGCACACGGGAGCAGCGGCGGCGCCTGCGGATCGGGACCCAGGTAGAGCACCTCGCCGTCAACGGCGGCGGTCAGCTGCAGCCAATTGTCGCCCCACTCGCCGCTCGGGTCGATCTGCGCTGCATCGAAGCGTGCTGCCGGCGGCGCACTCGTCGAAGCCAGCAGGCTACGCAATTGCGCGATCCCGCCAGCGTCGAGCAGCTGGTCGTTTTCCCATTGCGCGATGCAGCTTTCGATGGCGGCGCGATGAGCCGCCAGCGGCCCGGTGTGCATCGGGAGCCGGGCAGGAACGCGGTGCGGCGGTGAAAGGGGAGGTATGGAATCGATGGAGGACATGGGATGGGCCGGATGCAGGAGGGGAGAAGCGTAAGGCCGTAGGCCGGCGCCGGAGCGTACCGCCGACGCCGATGAGCGATGCCTGTCATCGCGCAGGTCCGGGCTCATGGCAGCGGAAACAGGCGCGGCGGGTTCCGGTGCGGCCGGATCACCCCGCCATGGCCCGGCGGATCGCCATAGCCCATCTTGATGTCCACACCCGGCAATGTCTCCGCTGCCGCATGCATCAGCAACTGGCAGTTGTTCAGGCAGGGCACCCGGTCCGAAAACAGGGCAACCGTGCCGGTCACGCGATCCAGCATCTGCGGGTTCTGCCACACGCCGGGCAGCTCCGCCTCCACCGCATCGGCGACCTCGTTGAGGAACTGCGATTCGGTGCAGCGCCGCACCGATGACAGATAGACCGGATCACCTACCTGCAACGGCTTGCCGCCTACGTTGACGTGGGTGCGCAGCAGGCGTCGCAGTTCAGCCTCGCTGCGGATCCAGTGCAGTTCGGTGTCCGGCGCGCCCCGGGGCGCGCTGTCCGGCAGCTGGACGCGCGGTTCCACTACATAGCGCCCGAAGGGATGGTCGTTGGTCATGACCCGGTGCAGCAACTCCTGCGGAGCTTCGAAATCGGCCTCTCCCGGCGTGTCGATGCCTTCGTGGCCCGGTCGCCGGCGCGCGGGCACCATCACCTTCTGCACCTTCACTCCCTCCACGTTCGAAAACCCGTGCATGCCCCCCAACTGAGCGTTGGAGACGAATGCCTGCTTGTCCCAGGCAAGGGGTCGTCCGTCGATCTGCAGCGTGACCTCGGCCACCAGGATGTTGGCCGTGGGCAACGCCTCACGGGCAGCGAATGCCTTCACGAAGTCGGAGAGTTCCTGCGGTGCGGCGGCGGCAGACTTCCAATGTGCCTTGATGAAATTCCGCAGGCGCTCATCGTCACCGGCATGGCGGCCGGGCGGATGATTTCCCCGCCAGTAGGTGGCTACCGTGCGTGAGGTGTCCTTTGCCAACCAGTCACCCGCTGCGGTACGTGCCTGTGCGAGCGCTTGGTCCAGGGCGGTTGCGGCGTCCAGTCGCAGGTTCACGGCTGTGTCACGCAGCATCGACTGCCGCTCCAGGTCGTGCTGGTCCGGGCGGCGCGCGCTGGCCGGGCAGCTGCCCGCCGCGGTCGGGCAGGCGGGCTGGCCTGCGGCCTCGAGCAGGGCGCGGCGGTACGATTCGATGCGTGCCGTCGGCGCGTCCGTTCCAAGCGAGCGCAGCCGCTCGGCTACCGCGCTTCCCAGTCCCTTGGCGTTGCGCAGAGCCATCGCCGATTCAGTGCCGAGCACCGCACTCACCGCCTGCTGCCATTTAGCGTAGGGCTGCGCGTGACCGCTGACCTGCACGCCATCGGCATGCAGCACGAGCGTATGCATTCGCGCCCCATCGGCCAGCGCCATGTGCAACTGCGGACTGCCATCGGCATGCAGGTCGCTCACCAGTTTCCACTTGGGCAACAGCGCGGCAAGCACCTCCTGCAACAGCGTCAGCGCATCGATCGACAGCACCCGCCCCTCCAGCAGCGCCTGCCGCAGCGTGCGCTCGCCCAGCCGTGCCGATGCGTCGGCGATGGCATCAACCAGCCGCTGCGGCCGTTCGTAGCGCAGGATGGCGTCGGTGAGGTCCGGCTGCCGCTGCAGGACGTCCTCGGCCAGCGCGCGATCAACGCCGAACTGCAGTTGCAGGGCAGCAACCTCCGGCTTCGCCACGTCGATATCGTCGGCCAACGTGCGCAGCGACACCTGTACGTCGGCGCGACGGCTCTTCACCGTCTGCTGCAGATGAGCGGTGACTGGGCCCACCAGGGCCGCTGCCGTGGTACCTGCAGGCAGCTTCAACGCCGCCGCTACGACGTCCGGATTGAGCAGCACGATCACCTGCTCCAGCGTCGGCAGTTCCGACTCGTACTGCAGCCGGAACAACGGCTCTTTACCCCGGCCGATGACGATGCGTCGCTGGCCGGTGACCGCCGAGCCGGTATACAGCTCGATGCGCCGACCCTGTCCCAGCAGCGGGTCGCTGGTGAGTGCGCACAGCATGGCCATGCGCCCCGCTGCGCCGAAGTCGGGTCCGTCAAACGCGGCCTTGCCTGCCCCGATGCGCCCCAGCATGGTCTGCTGCGCGCTGTCACGCAGGTCACGGCGCAGCGTGGCACGGACCTGCCCGCCAACCGGGCCATGCACGCTCAGCGCGCGCTGGAGGGCCGTGTCATCGAGCAGCCGCGTGGCCGGCACCGCACGTTTCAGCACGGCCAGATCGGACGTGTCTGCGGGTACGGGTGCGCCGCCGCGCAATCCTCCGCGCGGCCGCTGCGTCACTTGCCACGCGTCGTCCGCGCGGGCCAGCAGCAGATCACTGCGGACGCGGCCACCGGGCGCCACCAGGTATCGGCCGCCGCCGAGTTCGGAGCGCACTTCGCTGCGGAACCAGTGCCCGTCGATGCGGACGAACTGCGCACCCTCCAGGTCATACACGCCATTGCCCTGGGTGCTGAGATGGCGACGTCTGAGGTCGTCGAGGTGCTCTGCCAGGTGCGCGTAGTCCGCGCTGCGGCTGGGCTGTGCCGGTTCGATCCGCCACTGCAGGGTCGTTCGGTCGTAGCGCGCCACGCCCCCCGCCGGCAGCCCGCTGGCGGGATCCAGCAGCACCGCCAGGCCCGACGCACGGATGTCACTGCCCTCGGGGATGCGGTAATCGCCCTGCCGGGTCTGGATGTAGGCCGCGCCGGTCCCACCGGCCTGCTGGCGCAACGATCGCGGTACGCCGGCAGCCAGCAGCGGCCGTCTCGGCGCAACCGCCAGCGCCGTGCCCGTGCCGGCGTGGCTGAACACCCGCAGCAGCGCGGTTTCCGCGGCCAGCCGGCCGGCCGGCCCGGAGACGCCGCTGCGGGAAAGCAGGGGCGCCAAGGTCCGGGCCGCCATCGACAACACCTCAAGGCGCAACGGCAGCAGGTTCTCGGCGAACTCGTACACCCCGCTCAGCACATCGAGGATGTCCTTGCCGAGTTGCTCCCGGTCTGAGACCACCAGATCGTCGGCTTGGCGCTGCAGCTGCTCGACCCAACGACGGTAGCAGGCGTCGAGGGCATCGCCCTGGTCCGGGGCTACCGACAGTTCCGACCAGGCGCCAGGGTGCTCCATGTCGTGGCGGTGGCGGGCGTCCGGCAGATGGGCTTCCAGCCAGTCGCGCATCGCGGCGCCGTCCAACAGCGCGTTGAACTCGGCGTCGTTGTCAGCGGAAAGGAACGGGGTCGGACGCAGGCCGGCCACGTAGGCCTCCACGTGGCCATCTTCGGTTCGTACGGCCAGGCTGCCAGGCAGCGCGGACGTCCGGTCGAAAACGTACATGTCATCGATCACGGCATGGGTGGTCAGCGTGAGCGGTCCGAACCGCACCTGCTGGACCCTGCCCTGGTAGTCCACAGCGCGGGATCCCGGGTGCGCCAGCATCTGCCGCAGCACGGATGGCGCTTGCAGGGTGTGATGGGCGAACGCCAGCTGTTCCTCCAGTGCGATCCGCGCCGGGAACGTGTGGCGGAACGCGCGCAACCGGAGTTCGCCGGGGCTGCCACGCCGGCTGCTGTCGAACTGCTGCTGCAGGTGCTGCCGGTAGGATCCATCCAGATCCAGTTCGCGGATCCATTCGTGCATCAGCGCAGCGGTCAGCGAGGGAAGCAGCTGTCCCTGCGCATCGAAGGCCTGCGCTCCGGCGCCGAACGGGACGTTGACGAATCCGATGTTGCGCGCGGCCAGCTCGGCGAGGCTGACATCATGCTGGATCGGCGGCAGCTGACGCGCCCCGGCCGGGTTGTGCGGCAAGCCCAGCGGCTCCGGGCGGAAGCGGACCTCGTGCCAGCGCACGCGGATATCGGCTGGCGTGGCGGCGATGCCGATGCCGTCCAGGCGTGCGCGCAGGCGTTCACCGATGTGCCGCTGCAGCTGATCGCCGGTGGCATAATCCTGCGGTGACTGCAGGCCGGGCACCGTCGGTGCATCGACCAGGGCGTTCAGATAATCGATCCACGCCGTGGCCAGGCCGAGCGCGTGCGCGGCGTCCTGCACGGGAGCCTGCAGCAGGCCGTGGTCGGACAGCTGTGCCAGCGCCTGTTCCACTACGCCGGCCGCACCCAGGTAGGGGGCGACCAGCTCCGCCAGCGGCCGCACTGGTTGCGCCCGCCGCGCGCCCGCACGCCGGATATCGATGCCGCCCTGCAGGACGCGCTCGAGCACCTCCTCGCCCGTACGGTCCGCGTCCAGCGCGGTGAAGCCGAGCGTGACCTCGCCCCTGCCACCGGGTGCCGGCTGCAGGCGCTCCAGAGGGATCAATCCGTACAACGCCGCACGCAGCACGGGATGGGCGTCCATGTCGCGCACCAGGGTGTCCAGTCCGCCGGCGGCGTACTCCAGCAGGCCGATGCCCGGCAGCATCACCACGATCGGCCCGCTGGCGCTGCGCGGGGAGGTATCGGTGGCCGAGCCGGTGATCACCACCGCGCCTGGCACGGCCACGCCGCTGCAGCCATCCACCTGCAGCAGCAGGCCGAAACGACCCACGGCCTGTGCGGCCGCGGGCGTGCCCTGGCGGTCCTGCTCCACCAGCTGCGTCACCAGCTCGGCCGCAGCCGCGCTCAACGTGTTCCGGGCCCTGCCGGCCTCCGCTTGTTGCTGCAGCTGCTCGCCCCAGGCCCGCGTCAGCTCGGCACGCACCGTGCTGGGCTGCCCACCGCGCGTCACCGCCTGCAGGCCGAGGTAATCCGCTATCGCAGATTCCTGGCCCGCGCCCGCCACGTCCGGCATCAGGCCCAGCCACCGCCCGAGCCGGGTGCGTGGCGACGCCGGCGCCGACTCGGCGGCTGGCAGCAGCAAGACAGCCGTCGGAGGCTGCGGCCCGGCCGCAACGTCAGCAACGGGGGCCGGGTCGACAGGGGCCCGCATCGGCATTGCCACAGCCCCCATGCCGCTGGAGGAACCCGCCTCGCCAAGGGCCGCCAGCGATGCGATGCCGGGCTCGGTGAGTGCGCCGGCGCGTGCGGCCAACGGCAGGTTGGACACAGCGGCAGCATGATCCGGTCTCACGCCACTTTCCGGATGCAGCGCCGCAGCGCGATTGAGTTCCATCGCCCGGCGCACGTCGCCTGCCCGCGCGCTGGCGATCAGCTCAGCGGGATTCAGCAGGTCGTCCAGCCGCGCACGTGCCGCAGCGATACCTTGTCGGCGCCCCGATCCCGGTGCGGCAGATCGGGCCTGATGCAGGCGCAGGTGGGCCTTGTCGATACGACGTTGCCGCGTGGTCCGTGGGTCATCCGGATCCTTGCCCAGCTGGTCGATCTGCTGTAGCACGCTGGCCTGGTAGGCCATGCGCGCCGTGTGTCCTGCAAGCTGGGCCAGCCCCGCCGAAGCAGGCCACATGGGCATCGCATCGTCAGCATTGAACACCCCGCGGGGACGCGCGAGGCCAACGGGTGCGCTGCCTGCATGCATCCCAGCGCCCTGCGCCGAAAAGGTAATGAGAAGCCCTGCCAGCGCATCGGCGATGGCCGCTGGCCCGCCCGGGACGGGCGCGTCCATGGTCTGCCGCGAGGCCGCTCTCACCGCCGCCACGGCCGATTCGATGCAACCGTCGGCAGCGTCCAGCGCATGCCCCGCCTGCGCGACGGTGGACAGCAGTGAGCGGTCATTCGGCCGTTCCGCCCAGACCGCGTACAAGGCATCGCGCTGCGCACGGTTCCACCGGGGCAGCAGGGTCTGCAACAGTTCATCAGCGCGGCTGCGCAGTGCCTTGGACTGCGCTTGGCCTGCGGGCGTGGCGAGCGCATCGCGTACGGCCACGCCCCCGGCAATACCGAGGAAGCCCGCGCTACCGGCCAGCAAGGCTGGCACGGCGACCCCGGGCAGGACGGTGGACGTTACCGCAGCAGCGCCAAGCGCGGCGATCGCCAGCGCGCTCTGTGCCACGCCGTTGCCCTGCACCGCACGCGGGACCAGGGCCGCGCGCAGGGCGTCCCATTGCGCGGCGTCGTCGAGCGGACGCAGGCAGATCGGGCCGTCCCGCTCACCCCGCGGCAATGCCAGCGCGCGCACCCACGTGGCAAGCGGCACCTCCTGCGCGCGCGCGCGGATATCGGCGGTCAACCGCTGGCGCTGCGCATCCTGCAGCGTGGGGAACAGCGCCACCAGCAGTTGATCAAGCACATAAGGCACCAGCACCCGCGATGCGTCACCGTAGGCCGCGGTCAGCGCGTCGCCGAATGGTGTGTGCAGCCATTGCAGAGCCTCGCGCAGCTGGCGTTCGTCATGTCCAGGCTGCGCGCCATGCTGCAGCCAGTCGCACAGATGCTGCCGCAAGGAGAGGCCGGAAGAGGTCAGCGGCATCGCCAACAATTCCGCCGCCAGGCGCGCGTTGTGCAACGACGTGCGGCGGCTCGATTCCGGTGCCGGATCAGACTCTGCATCCCGCGACCGGTTGCTCACCCGCTGCGGCGTGAGGGGACGGCGCGCGCAACCGGGCAATGGGATCGGATCGAGTACCTCGACGCTGTGGCGAACGCTCGGCGAAGAGGAAGGGGCGGGAGGAGAAACGACAGAGTTCATGGAACGATCCGAGGGGAAAGGCGTAAGGCCGTAGCCGGAGCGCGATTCTTGCCGTCGCCGCTCTTTTCGCCTTTCAATTCCCGCCCATCGAACACGCCGCCCTGTTTGAACCCGGCCGTCCGTTCACATTGAACGTGGCGCCGCTATTTTTCGCGGCGCCAGTTCAACGAACCGCGGTTCTCCACCGTGCTCGATTCCACTTCGATATCGAAGCCACGGCTGAGCAGATACTTCAGCGTCAGCACCGAACCGCTGCCCACCAGTGAAACGCCGTAGCCGACATACAATTTCGGCGAGATGAACTTGCCGACACCCAGTACCGACCCGCCCAACGCGCGCGACTGGCTGACGCCGGCATCGTCCAGGCCCAGCTTCGCCCCCAGCTGCGATGCCAGCAGCCCGCTGCCGGCCGACAACGCGGCGGATGCGGCGTTGACCTGCTGGGTCTGGTCGCTGGTGGCGCCGGTCAGGCTGCGACCCAGCACCAGGTAACCCAGCGCTTCGGACTGCGACATCGACGGATCCGACCACACCTGGGCACGTGGCTGCATCGCGCGGCCGGTGACATCGATACCGGCGGTGACATCACCGATGCGGCGTTCGGCACGCAGGTTGATGCGCGGGTCGGACACCGGGTTGTAGTTCCAGGTCAGCTGGCCCCGGGTGATGGTCAGGTCCTGGCCGTAGGCCTTGTAGCGACCACTCACTTCCAACCCGCCATTGGCGGTCATTTCGCGACCCGGCTTGGCCCACACCTGCATCTTGCCGGTCAGTGCGCCCTTCAGGCCGAAGCCGGCCATCTTGACGTTGTCACCGAGGCTCACGGTCAGGTCCATGTCCAGCGGCGAGCTGGCGGTTTCTTCCGGATCCACCGGGTCCAGCACCACCACGTCTTCGGACACCGACGTACCGCGGTCCAGCCGCTCCAGGTCGATGTCCGCCTCCGGCACCAGCACCTCGCCCTTCAGCTGCATCGTGGTGCCGGCCAGGGTGAAGTCCAGGTTCGGGTTGGCCACCACGCGCAGTTCGCTGGTGTTGGACAGCAGCACGTTCTCGCCATGGATATGCAGCTGCAGCGGCTGCGCATCACCGAACCAGGACAGCCCGCCGTCGACATACAGGGTGCCCTTGCCGGAGTTGGCCTGTGCGGTGATCTTCGCCGAGCCATCCGGCTGTGCGGTGAAGCTGCCCTTGCCCTGTTCGAAGGTCAGGCCCAGCGCAGGGAATTCGCCCTTGAAGTCGCTCAGCGTGGCCTCGCCCCCGAGCAGCGGCTGGCTGCGGGTCCCGCGCAGGCTCACGTGTCCTTCGATCAGGCCGGTCGGGCGCACGATGTCCGGCGAGAACAGTTCCAGCCAGTACAACCGCGCCATGTTGAGATACAGCTCGCCGTTCAACGGGGCGCTGGCATCCCAGCCGGTCTGCACCTTGGCGTTGACGAAGCCATTGCCCTTGAAGCCCATGCCAAGGAACGCCTCGATACGTGCCGGGGTCATGTCCAGCTTGACCGAGAACTGATCGTAGGACACCAGCTCACCGCGTGCGTTGTCGCCCAGGCGGATGCCGCCCTCGGGCGAACGCACTTCCACGTTGCCTTCCCACGCGTTGCCACGGGGACGGATCTGCGCGTCCATCGTCACTTCACCGCGCAGGAAGATGCGACGCCCGGACGTGGGCGGCAACCACGGCTGCACCAGGGTCAGCGGCAGCGCGTCTCCGCGCACCACCAGCCCTTCGCGCGGCCAGTTGGCATGCACGCACAGCGCACCGCCGGTGGCCGGCGCCAGGCAGGTTTCGGTCAGGCTGTAATTGCTGCCGTTGACCGCGAAATCAGACGCCCCTCGCAACACCCAGGGATCGCCCTTCTGCGGCGCCAGGCGCAGGGATTCCAGCTTGCCGCGCCACTGCTGGCCCTGCTGGCGCACGTTGCCCTGCAGGTCCAGCGCGCCCATCTCGTTGCGGGCCTGCGCGCTCAGCCGCAGGTTGCTGACGCTGCCCTGCGCATCCACGTTCAGGCTATCCAGCAGCATCGCGGCGTTGACGTTGCGGCCCTGCAGCGCCAGCGTGCCGCTGTCGCCACTCCACGGCAGACGCCCCTTCAGGCTGATTGCTTCGGCGGCGTAGTCGCCCCAGCGCAGGCTGCTGCCCACCAGGTCGGCAGTGATGTCCGGCGCATCGCGGCGCCCGGTGACCTGCACCGTGCCGCGCAGCCCGCCGTCAGCGCCGGGCAGCAGGTCACTGAGCTGCAGGGGCTCGAAGCGTGCATCGATATCCAGGCGGTCGCCCACCTTGCCCGATGCGGTGACCCGGCTCGTGCCGATCGCCAGCTTCAGCTGGCCTTCGCCCTGGCTGCCCTGCAGCGCGAACTTGCCCTGTGCGTCCACCGAACGCTTGCGCAGGGTGCCCTTCAGTGACGGCAGGTCCACGGTCGCTTCGATGACACCGGTGGTTCCCGGCGCGGCATTGGCCGGCACCGGCAGCTGGCGACCGGTGCTGGCGAAGTTGCCGGACAGTCGACCATCCCAGCCCGGCAGGAAGTAGCCGGGATCGAAGGCGTTGAGCGTTGCCTTCGCATCCCATTGCAGCTGCGGTGCCCACGCCACGTTGCCTTCCACGCCCAGCGTGCCGCCGGGCGTACGCGCCTGCAGCTGCTCGATGCGTGCGGCGCTTTCATTGCCACGCACATCGAACTGCAGCGCGGCCTTCTGGCCGTCGCGCTCGATGTCCGCCGTACCGATCGCCGCCCAGGCCTGCAGGGTGCCGGCCAGGCCCATGCGGGCTTCCTTCAGGGTCACCGGCACGGCGACGCTGCCGGCGGTGTTGGGATCGGCCGCCGGCGTATAGGTCAGGTCATTGGCGACGATGGAGAAATTGAGTTTCTGCTGGTCCTGCTGGCGGAAGTCGGCGCTGCCCTTCAGCCGAACCTGGCCGCCGAAGGCCTTGACCACCAGCGGCGATACATTCAGTACCTGGTCTTCCAGCTGCACCTTGGACGGTGCCAGTTCGATCGTCTGTCCGCCCAGCTGCGCGGTCCCCTGCAGGTCGGCATTGCCGCCCTTGCCGGCGGCACTGAAATCCACCGTCAGCGGTTCCACGGTGGACGCGGCCAAGGCCGGGTTCAGCAGGCGCACGTCCAGCGCGTCGGTACGCACGCTGGCCTTCCAGGTGGGATCGATGCGACCGTCGAACACCAGCAGCGCGCGCAGCGGGTTGGGTGCGCGCCCGGCCACCGCCACTTCCATATGGCCCAGGTCACCGCGGGCCACCAGGCCCAGGCTGGCCGGGGTGCGGCCGCGTGGCGCCGGCAGGATGGCGGTGACACTGAGGTCGGTGTCGTAATCGTTGGCCGGAATGTAATGCCCGTTGACGCGGAAATTGCCCATGTCGCTGTCGACAAGCAACTGGTTGGCCTTGAACTCGCCATTGGCGATTTCAAGGCCACCGCCGATGCGGGCGATGTCGATGGTCGGCTCACCGGCGGTGGTGACGCGCAGGCCATTGACCTGGATGAAGTCGGCCTGGATGGCCAGCGGCATTTCGATCTGCGGCAACGAACCGGGCCAGGACGGCAGCTCGAACGGCTCCTCGCTCTTGGCCAGGTTCAGCGTGGCGTTGTCCAGTTCCAGGCGGTCCAGCAGCAGCTTGCGGCCCAGCAGCGGGCGCAGGTCCGGTTCCAGATGCGCACGGTCGGCATGGAAGTGGATGTCGTTGTAGCGGAAATCGACGTTGTGCAGGGTCAGTGGCCCTGCAACCGGGCCTTCGGCCTTGTCCCAGGTGAAACTGGCGCCTGCCGGCAGGCGTGCGATCACCTGGGCCAGCAGCACGTCGCGGCCGGCCACGGTCTGCAGCAGCCAGTACACCGCCAGCAGCGCGACCAGCACCAGGCCGAGCACGCCCACGCCGGACCACGCCCAGAAACGGCGGCGGCGGTAGAAGCGCCGACGCGGCACCGGGGCCTGTGCGTTGGGTGCATTGGGCGGGGTCGGGGTCGGCGTGCTCACAGGTCGGCTCCGATGTTCAGGTAGATCTGGAACTGTGAATCCGGATCGTTCAGGCCATGCGCGATGTCCACCCGCACCGGGCCGACCGGTGACTTCCAGCGCACGCCGAAACCGACACCGGTATGCAGATCGATGGTGTTGTCAAAGGCGCTGCCGGTGTCGACGAACACCGCTGCACCCCATGGCCCGTCGTTGAAATAGTGTTCGTACTCGGCCGAGCCGACCACCAGGTGCTTGGCACCCAGGGCGAACTTGTCCGGTTCCGGCGTACGCGGGCCCACTTCACGCCAGGCATAACCGCGGATGCTGCGGTCACCGCCAGCGAAGTAACGCAGGCTGGGTGGCATCGCCACCAGGTCGCTGGTCCAGGTGGTGCCGCCTTCACCGCGCAGGATCAGGCGGTTGGTTTCGCCCAGCGGCACGTACCAGCGCAGCACCATGTTGGCCTGCACGAAGCTGGTATCCGAGCCTGCCCCTTCCACGCCGCCGCGCATCGTCGCACTGCCGCTGATGCCACTGCGCGGGAACAGGCGGTCATCCACGTTGACGTAGTCGGCCGCGATCTGGGGATAGACGAGGGTGGAATACTGGTACACCGCATCGGTGAATTCGGTACCGGACGCGTAGCCCCAGCGCTCACGCAGTGCGTTCATCGACGCGGTGGCGGTCCAGAATTCGTTGATCTGGCCACTGCGGCTGGCGATCAGCTTCAGGTTGCGCAGATCGATGTAATCGGTCTGCTCATCGTATGCACTGGCAGCGAACGTATACCAGCCGTCGAGCCAGCGGAACGCGGGGATACGGTAGCTGGTCGTCAGGCTTTTCCGCTTCTGGGCATAGTCCAGCTGCGTGTTCATCTTGTGCCCGCGGCTGTTGAGCCAGCGCCGCTCCAGGCCGCCGCGCACACCGGCGCCGCTTTCGCTGCCGTAGCTGAGGCCGGTGGTGTAGATGCTGCGCTTGGCCCGCGTCAGGTTGACGTCCACCGGCACATTGCCGTTTTCGTCGGCTTCTTCCGGCTTCGGCTGGATGTCGATGGTGCTGAAGTAATCCAGCTTGGTCAGCGATTCGCGCAACCGGTCCAGCTTGCCTTCGTGGAAGTAACTGCCCTCTTCCCAGTACACCAGCGGGTCGAACAGCTTGTCGACGAAATAGTTCTGCTTGAAGGTGATCGGGCCCATGTTGTAGCGGCGCCCGCTGTCCCAGGCCAGGTCGATGTCGGCGGCATTTTCCGCGCGCGTGACCTGCACCTGGTGCTGGGTGTAATCGGCATCGAAATAGCCGCGCTCGGCCAGCCGCCGGGTCACCGTGATCTTGCTGGCTTCATAACGCGTGTGTTCGAAAGGCTGGCCTTTTCGCGGGCTGAACGCGTCCAGGTCTTCCTGCAGGTAGCGGTCGTACATCGCCGGGCCGGTGATCTCGATGTGCTCCCTACGGACGCGCACCGGCTCGCCTTTTACGACATTGATGACCACCCGCAGGGTATCGCCGGTGCGGGGCGCATCGACGGTGATGGTCGGGTTGTAGAAGCCGAACGGCTCCAGCGCCTCGCGGGTCTGGCGCTCGGCCTGCGACAGCAGATACTCCAGCCGCGATTCGCCCTGTACTTTGCCGATCGTGTCATAAAGCGACAACGAGACCTCGATGTTCTCGATGATCTCGGCGTCGTCGCCTTTATCCAGGCCGTGGATGTCCACCTTTTCAATCGTGCCGCGCGCATGGGCCAGCGGGCTCGCCAGCAGGGCAAGGCAGATCAGGGGAAGGGCGATTTTCGGTAGCTGCATCGCTACAGCATAGCGGGGGGCGATGGCATCGGGAATGAAGGCGACGCGATATCGCCCCCACGCCCACGGCTGCCGTCAGATCAGATGTCGATGCTGAGTGGGGGAACGCCGGTAGCTTCTTCGTCGCCGGTCATCATGGTCTCGATGAACATCTGTCGTGCCCAGTCATTGATCAGGCCCTCCATCAGAGAGATCGGGCGTGGCAGCGGCGTCAGCTCGCCGTCCCCTGCGCTGGTGTCGTCTGCGTCCTCGCTGGCGGCGGCGTCCCGACCTCGGGCCAGCACGCGCTCGGCCAGCGACAGCGGACGCCCCGCTTCCTGCCATGGCGTCGATGAGGGGGCGGTTGCGGCAATAATCGAGTTCATCGGGATTCCTTGAAGTGGGTGAAACGGCGAGCCTGGCGGGCGGCATCGAGCGCCTCCAGCACCTCCGCGCAATAGCCGCTGGCGAGGGTATTCAAGCGGTCCTGCACGCCGGGCAGCGCCTGACCCAGTGCAACCTCCACGTCTTCCAGCAGGCTGCCCTGCAGGTCCAGTTCCCATGCCAGCGCGCCGAGTTCCAGCAGCGGCAGCTGACGGTCCGCCGGCCGGACCTCCAACGCATGCAGGCGCGGGTCCTCGCGCAGTGCCTGCAGCAGCGCTTCATGCTGCCGCGGAACATGCAGCACGGCCGGGTCGGCGGCGTCGGCCTGCGCCAACCGGTGGGCGAAGGCAGTGCAGATCGGTTCGATGACGACATCCGGTGCAGTGTTCATCGCCTGCAGGGTGGCGTGGACGTGGTCGCGTACGGCCGAAGCCAGCGTCGACTGCGCCCGCTGCATGCCCTCGATCACGTGCTGCAGGGCGCCCAATGCGTGCAGCACCCCGTCTCGATAGCCTTCAAAGGCGGCGGCAGCGCGCAGTTCATGCGCCTCCAGCCTGGCCTGTTCCTGCTCGCGCGTGACCCGCCGGCGGGAAAACGCCTGGACGCGGGCAAGGTCGATGCCCTGCTGCACGCTGGCCGCCTGGATGACATGGTCGACAGCGCGTTCCAGCAGGCTTTCAGGATAGGTCTTCAGCATGGTTCCAGGCACTCAGGAAGCAGGTCATGTCGAACGGGTGGACGCCGGCGAGGGCTTCTTCCGGCAGGGCCGGCAGGCCGTCGAACCACAGGGCGATCCGCGCATGAAGCCAGTCCGGAAGCTGGCTGCGCAGCCCCTGCTGCAGCTGCTGCCCGCCCCAGGCCAGCAGCATCGCCGGCGGCGGCGGCTGCGACCAACGGACACAGGCCTCGGGAAACCCGAGCCGCAGGAAGGCGTGCAGGGCAGGCGGCTGGGTTGCCAGCCAACGGGCGCCCAGCACGTGTCGCCGATGCCCGGCGCAGGCCAGCAGCCAGGCCGCCGTCGGGATACGCCCCCAGCCGCGCACCAGGCGCTCTACCAGCGGTGCCGGCGTACCTCCGTCGGCGGGCGCGGAGGGCAGGCGATGGGCGTGGCACAGCCAACGGTTCAACGCGCTGCGCTGTGATGCAGACAATGGCGCGGGTGCGGCCTGCCACGGCCGGTAGTAGGCGACCGGATCATGCAGGATGCGCAGGCGCTCATGCATGGGGGCCACCGGACGCATCCTGGCGACCGCGGCGAAGGCGATCAAGCACGCCACGCGCACGCGGGTCGCCACGCTTCAACAGCCACCCACCGACGCCAGCCACCAGCAGCAGGCCGATCAACGGCAGCAGCAGCCACACCCACATCGGGCGTTGCGGTCCGGCCGGCGTCACCACCAGGCTGCGCGGCTCGGCTGCCGGCGTCAGCACCACCGACACGTTGTCGTAGGCCACATCGACGAAGGCATTACGCAGGAAACGCTTGGCCGTGGCCAGCAGCACCGCTTGGTCCATGTCCGCCGAATGCGCCAGCACGGCGGCGACATGCATCGCCGGCGGCCGGCGCTGCTGCAGGCTGCCTTCGACCGGGCCGGCGTCGTAGCTCACGTGCACGCGCGCCCGCTTCACCCCCACCAGCGTGGTCAGCGATTCCTCCAGGCGTTGTTCAATGGCCGACAGCAGCCGTGCGCGCTCGGCCAGCGGCGTGCTGACCATCGCATCGGCAGGAAACAACGTGGCGATCTGGGTGCGCGGGGCGGAAGGCAGGCCCTTCAGCTGGACCAGGTCGATCGCCTCGGCCAGGTCATCCGCACCCACCCGCACCACGAAGCCAGCCTTGCCCTGCAGGCGCTTTTCGGCGGGAATGTTGTGGTGAAGCAGCGCCGCCACCACTTCATTGGCCTGGCGCTCGTCCAGTGCCTGCAGCAGTTCGGAGCGCGCGCAGCCGGCCAGCAGCAGGCACAGCAGCAGGCACAGCAGCGGGGGCGCTACGCGACGCGTCGGGAAAGCGGTCATGGCTCAGCTCTTCACCAGCGTTTCGATGCCCTTGGTCGCGTGGCTGACCAGCGATGAACTCAATGCGATCTGCTTGGTGTACGCATCCAGCTGCAGCTGCAGCGCATGCAGCCTGGCCGGGTCGCTGGCGACCGCCGGATCGTTGGCCGCGGCCAGAATGGCATCGCGTTCCTGGCCTGCCCACACATAGCTTTCGGCAAGAGCCTGGTTGAACCGGCGGGAAAGCGGAACGGGCACGCCGTCCGCTGCGGCAAGCGGGGATACCGCCGCCGATACCGGGGCAATAGTGATCATGGGAAACTCCTCGTCGCGAAGGACGGCCCACGCAGCGCGCGGGCCGCGGGGCTCAAGCCAGGTTGCGGATGACCGACTTGCTCTGGTCGCTCAAGCTCTTGGTCGAATTCGACTGAAGCATCCGGTACATGTTGTATTCGGACAGCGCCGCCTGGTAGTTGGCCAGCATCGCCGGGTCGCTGGCGTTGCCGTCCTCGCCCAGTTTTTCCAGTATTGCCTTCATTTTCGCCTTCAGGTCATTCACGCCCAGGTCGAACATGCCGGAATGGTTGGACATCCATCCCTTCCATTTGTTCCCGTCGCCGCCGTCGCCGGGGTCTTCCCATCCCAGCTTGGTGGGAGGAGGGGCAATGATATCGCTCATGGAGTTCTCCAATCAGAGGTTTAGGACAGTCAGGGCGCCGCTTGGGATACGGCAGCGCGGGCGTAGTCCCAGCGGCCGCTGCCGACCGACAGCAGCTGGCCCGGGGAATAGCGATAGGAACGGCCCTGCAGCAGGTCGTCCCACAATTGGGGCGCCACGCGGATACGGCGTGTTCCCCAGTGCTGGTGGAAGGCATGCGCTGCACCGGCCATGGCATTCAGGCCGGCATCGTCGAGGAACACGTCGTTGACGATGCTGACCCGCTCGCCTCGCGGTTCGGTGCGGGTGCTGATGCCCAAGACGCGCATCTGCTGCCGCGCCAGCGCGATCAGCTGCTGGTCGCTGACGGCCGACACCCGCGCCTGCTTCAGATACGGCGCGTGGGGTGCCAGCACGGCACCGACCTGGCGGGTGCGTGCGTCGGTCAGGCGACCACTCAGCACCACGTCCGGCCGTTCCGGGTCGTTCAGCCGCACGACCACCACGTCCATGCCGGCGGCGATCAGTGCCTGCTCCAGGCGCAGGGCTTCTTCGCGGCGCAGCAGGTGGATGTCGTTGCGCCGCTGCGCGCGGCGACTGGCGCGCTCGCCCCAGCTGCGCGCCGAAGCGCTGTCACTGAAGGCATACAGGTGGCCGTCGTTACCGGCGGCGATTGCATACGCCGCCGGCGCATGCGACAGCACGCTGGCCAAGCCGCGCACGCGGGCTTCCGGCTGGTGCTGCCAGTAGAACCATGTGGCGCCTGCTGCTGCGGCCAGCAGCGCAGCAATGCCCAGCAGCAGTGCCGGACGACGACGTCGGGCGTGCTTTCCATCAGCCGGCACTGCGGTGGCCGGCACCTCCATCGGCAGCGCCGGTGGCACGAACGAAAGCACCTGCGCCGACCATTCCGCATGCTGTTCGCGCACGGCGAAATAGACGCCGGCCGCCTGGATCGGTTGCTGCAGCGGCAGTGTCCGCCAACTCCATGCAGCGTGTTCGTCGCTGCGCTCACCCAGCTGCAGCGTGCCCTCCGCATCAGCCGCCTGCAACGCGAATGCGGCCGCCGGAACGTCCGCCGGGATGTAATAGGCACGATCATCGGCACCGAGCAACTGCGCGGCACGGCCATTGGCCAGGTTTTCCTGCGGGCCCACATGAAACACGGTTACCCCGACGGCGACGGAATATTCGACGCCGCTCAGGCTGCCCGCAAGGATTCTCAGTACATGCAACATGGGATGATCAACGGAGGGTGACGTGCCGTGTTTGGCGCTGGCTATGCTGCGGGCGCAGGTGCGTCGGCGCCATAAGCCGAGTTGTAAATGATGGTCTTGCTGAAGCTTGGAATTCAGTGCCCGTAGCGCTGCCGGACGGCGCGCACATAGGCCTGGGTTTCGGCAAAGGGCGGAACCCGGTTGCCATGCCGGTGCACGCTGCCTTCACCGGCGTTGTAACCGGCCAGGGCCAGGTCGAGATCCTGGTCGAAGTGCTGCAGCAGCCACGCCAGATAACGTGCCCCACCGCGCAGGTTCTGCGCGGGATCGAAGCGGTCCCGCACGCCGAAACGCCGGGCGGTGGCCGGCATCAGCTGCATCAGGCCCGCCGCGCCGGCAGGCGAGACGGCCAGCGGGTCGAAGCCGGATTCCTGGCCGACCACGGCCTGCAGCAGCGCTGCGTCCATGTCCATTTCTTCGGCGATCTGGCGCAGCAGCGGACGCCAGCGTGATGGGGCCGCGCTGCCGCCTTGCGCTCCCCCCTGCACTGGGCGCCGGGGGTACAGATGAAAGGCCTGCAGCCCGCGCGCGGGCTGCTCGGCCACCACCAGGCGGCCATCGGCAGACACCCCGGCGTAGAAGGAGGTCGCCTGCACGGAGGCCGTGCTGGCAGCGAGAAAGATACCCGCTGCCAGCGGCCCTGCCTGGATCACCCGGCGACGCACTGCAGCCGGCCCACGGCGGCCTCCAGCTCCGCCACCGTGCGGGCACCGGCCAGCGTATCGGCACTGATGACCACGTCGAACTGCTCTTCGATCGTCACCAGCAGGTCGGCGATTTCCAGCGAGTCCATGCCCAGGTCTTCCACCAGCCTGTCGCCGCGGCGGATATCGGCCGCGACGATCGAGCCGGTGACCAGGGCGATCAACGGCCGCACGTCGTGGGTGGGGCCGTCAGGCCTGCTCACTCCCGTGTCCTGCCACGCACGTCATGGGCGCGCTGCCCCAGCGGGAAGGGCGATGCCAATCGTTGGAACGGTGAAAAACGGTCCGGCTTGTCCGTATTCCTCGTGTGTCCATTCCCTGCACCAGTCTCCTCCTCTTCCTCATCAACGCGGTCTGAGCGAACCGCGATGAGGTGCTCAAGGTTCGGATGAACACCACCGTTGGCAACCAAGTCGAAACGCGAGTTCGCCATGAGGTCCTTCATCAAGTTTCCGTGCAGCGGATGGACCGGAGCCGCATTACGCCCTGTGCTGTGGGTCAACTGGTGACGCTGGTGGTCGTCGCGCACTGTATGGAGCACCTCAGGCGGATCCTGTTCGTCATCCAACTCGTTAGTGTCCTCTTCGATATCCAGCTCGCTCGCGGTGGCGTCAACGATCGCGTCCAGCACCTGCGACTCGGCATCGTCCACCTCCGGAAGCTCGTCGATTAACAGCGGTATCGGTTCTACTGCTGCCTCCACCGCCGGCGCCGGGCGCGGGTCCTTGTTGCCCTGAAAATTCCAGCCATCCTGGTTGACGATGTTGCGGGCGTTGTTCTCGACGTGGATATCGGGGAGCTTGATCGCGCCCAGCACGCTGACCAGGTGCTTGGCGAAATCATTCACAGGATCGGCGGCCTTGTTGGCCGGCGCAGGCTGCGGTCGTTCTGCGGCCTGGGCCAGCTGCGGCAGCAGCTTAGTGTCCTGCAATACACCGCGTGCGTCTGCGCCCTCCAGCCGCTGGCGGTAGGCCGAGAATGCCTGGGCGTTGATGAGATCCGGCAACTGGCGCCGCAGCGCTTCAGATGACAGATCGGGATTCTTCCGCGCCAAGGAACCCACCACCGCAGCGGTCGAATCGGTCAGAAGTCGATTCTCGATCACAGAACGCCCTATGACCTCAAACGTCTTCTCGATGGACTCCTTCAGTTCTTTGAGTGGCTTGGACGCGTTCTTGCCGAAGGCACGATAAAGGCCCGTGTAACGGCCCTTGTCCGCATCCAGATAGCGATCCAGCTGTTTTTCCAGGGCTGCGCGGACCTTCGTGTCTGCTTTCACTTCCGGCATGGACAGCAGCCGGCACGCGTTGAGAACTTCCACGCCACCGGCCGAGTTGGCGTGACGGGTCAGCAGGGCATCCACCTCGCTCCGGGGGACCCCCAGATCGCTGAGCACGCTACGCGCCGCCTGCTCGCGCGACATGTTGGATGCCTGCGTCTGCGCCTCGTTGAACAGCGCGTCGGGCGGCGTTTCGCCGGTTGCGGCCCGGTGCCTGGTGGTTGCGCCAGCCTGCTGGTCCCACTGCTGCGTCACCGGTGAAAGTTCGCGTGCGACATCCTTGTGGTGCTGCAGCTGATAGGTGGGCGATTGCCGGCCCAGATCAAGCGGATGGCCTCGGTCGAATTGCGGCAGGAAGTCCGCGCGCTGCGGGCCATCGCCTCCGGCGCCGCCGCCATACATGCCGAGGCCGTCACCAAGGTCTGAGGGTTGCTGCATTTCGCCGAATTCGCCCGGAGCAAACAGGCTTTCCAACGACGGGGCCCTGTGAAGTGGGAAGCTTGCTGCCGGCTCATTGGACGACGCCCAGGGCTCCCCCTCCGGTGTAATTTTGGGCGGGTAGGTCAGGACGTCCGGGTTCTCCGGCAGCAGGAAATCACCGCCCGCGCCGCCATCTCTGTAGGAGTCACCTCCGAAGAGTGAAGGATGATCCACTCGCCCGTGTTTGATGGGGCTGTTCCCGCCTGGAAGCGGGGTTTCATATGCCGGCGGCGAGCCTGCATGCGCATGGAAAAGCTGCGATGGCGCGACACCGATCAGTGGCGGCTGCAACGGACGTGGAATAACGCCGTTTCCCACGGCGACTTTGTCGAACCCCTTTGCCTGGGTCGGGTTCACCCTGGGCAAATAACCTTCCTGGAAGTTTGCGAGTGAAATTGCATTGGAACCTGGCATATCGAATCTCCTCTTAGCCTGCCATTGCCTGGATGACCGCGCGATCGCCTTCGGTCACCGCGTCGATCGTGCTGCTGAGGATCTTCACCAGCATGTCCCAGCTCTGCAGCTGCCGCTGATACTTCTCAGGCAACGCCCGGTTGATGAAGTTGAAGCGCTCCATCATGATTTCCTTCTGGGTCATCATTTCGTTCAGTGCACTCGCACTGACTTTGCCGGCGCTGTCAGGGAACACGCTGGCCAGATCCGTAATGAGGTCAGGATCGATGCTGACCTGCCAGCCAGGGCCGGGGTCGGTCGCGATGATCTTCAGGCCCTCGATACCCAGCTCATCGAGAAACGCCTGCGCGTCCGCTTGATTTTCGTATACAGGACCGAAGCCCTGCTTGGACCATTTCTCCTTCAGGGCATCGAAGGCCTCGTGCAGGTCCGTGGGATCGAACTCGATGTTCCCGTCCTTGTCCGGCGGCGGCAGTTTCTTGCCGAGATCCTTGAGCGCATCGGTGAGTTCCCTATAGAACTCCACGTATCCCGCCAGCATCTCGCTGTACCTGCTGATCCAGTCCGCATCAAGCCGGCTGATCAGCGCGGCGATCTCCTTGAAGAAATCGCTGTGCGATCCTCCTACACGTTGCTCGGCATCCTGCAGCAGGCGCTGCGGAAGCAGTTCATGCAGGGCGCGGCGCGCTTCCTGCATCACCTGCTGTGCGTGCTCATCGCCCGGTTCGGCGTCGGCGAGCGCCGGCCAGGGCGAATGGCGCAGCGCATCGGCGGCCGGCGCCCGCTTTCTTTCCAGTGACAGCGACTCCTGGTGGGTCGCAAGCTGCAGCATGGCCTCGACATCGGCTGCTGGCAGCGGGCTGCCATCGGCGAAGCGGGCGATGTGGGCCAACAGTGGCGAGGCGGACGCCCGCCGCATGGGGGCGGGCTGCTCGGCGACCAGCGCGGTCACCGCGCCGCGTTCTGCAGGGAGGAATGACGGCGCCGGACTGCGGGCGAGGGGAAGGCTGGCTTCAATGGGCATGGAATGCTCCGTGGCAGGGGCCGGCGCGCGATGCGCCCCGGACCCGGAAGTGGGTGGGGCGGTCAGCGGCGCATGTTGCTGACGATGTGTTTCGCGGCGTCGTAGTTGTCCTGTTCCATGCTGACCAGCGTGGCGAACATCGCCTGCTGGCTCTCGCCGGTCTTGCTGGCATCCTGGTTGGTCTTGCTGCCGAGATCGACCTGGATGTCCTTGCTGACACGGTCGCGCTCGGAATCCACGTCGTGATCTTTGCTCTGGAGGTCGAGCGGCGTGGCCGCTGCGGTACCGATGCTGGCGCCAGTGTTCGTGACCGCCTGCGCCGCGTTGTTGAGCACGCCGAGCTCGGTGTTGTTGATGGCGTACTGCGTCTCGTGCACCGCGGCCGCTTCCTGCAGCGCCTGCGGACGCTGGCGCAGGGCCTCCAGGTGCGACGGGCGTGCCGTGGCGCCGGCCGGTGCGTTGTTCATGCCGACTGCGGTCTGGTGGTTGAGGCGGTTGGCTTCGGCGTTGGAGGCGTCTGCCGCCATCTTGTTGGTGCGCAGGTTCTGCACGCCCTTGTAGGCACCGACCCCGGCCATGCCGACGCCGGCCGCCGCCACGAACCCGCCCACCACGGCAGCGGTGATCTTCGCCGCCTGGTTGGATTTCGCGCTGTCCACCATGCTCTGGGTCATCGCGGCCAACGACTGCACCGCCAGGTGCACCATGGCGACCGCCTGCTCGCGCTGGCTGGCGCTCATTTTCATCAGCAGGGCGACCAGCACCAGCACGAAATCGGTGCGCGGGTTGCCACCCATGCCGCCCCACCTGGGCTCGTCAGCCTGCTGCGCCGCTTCGTCCAGCGCCGCACGAACGGAAGGTTCATCGTCGAGTACCTCGCGCAGCCACGCAGGATCGGTCTGCAGCCCTTCGCCATCGCCGGCCAGCGCGCGCATCTCGGTCCGGCTGGGCAGCACAAGCTCGCCTTCGCCGGCGACCTGCCGTACCAGCTGCTGCGCCTGCTCGGTCAGGGCAGCCGTGTGGTCCTCACCCGCGGCATGCAACGCGGCGGTCCGGTGCAGCGTGGCGAACGCTTCTGCGGTCGCGCCCGGCACCATGGCCGGATGCTGTCCGACGATCAGCGGCAGCAGCGCGCCGACCCCGACGGCGGTGGCAGCCGGCAAGGCAAGCTGGGGCGCAGTACGACGGGACGCGTCAAGCTGCAGGCGCACCGTGTGCTGTACCGCGGCTTCGGCCGCGCGGCGCGCCTGCTCTGCATCCGGCGAGGCGGGCGCGGCGCGGGTGTCCCGCGGCGCGGTGGCGTGCTGCGAAGGCAGTTGCAGGTTTGCAGAGATCGGGTTCATTGGAATGTTTCCTGTAAGAAGAGGCGGCGTCGCTGTTTTCAGGCGCGGTTGCGTATGTGGCCGATGATGTGTGCGGTCGTATCCGCGCGGTCCTGCTGGACCTCGCTCATCTGCGCTACCAGCTCAAATGCGAGGCGATGGGTCTTGCTTCCTGCCTCGGCGATCATCCGCATCATGTCCTGCAGCACCTGGCTGCCGAACAGGCTTTCCTGGATGAGTTTCAGCAGCTTCTTGACCTCGATCATGATGCCGGCGACGATCACCTGGCCGACGTCGTGCACGGTCTGGCCGATGGCACCCGCCGCGAGCGCCACGAACTGCAGCACCTTCGTGGCCTGCTCCACCATCTGGGCCGCGGTCATCGCCGTGGTTTCCACTGCCGTCTTTGCCGCGTTCGCTGCGGCGCGGCCTGCTGCCGCCAGATTGCCGGTGATGATCATCGCGGCCACGATCGCCACGACCACCAGCACCGTGGCAACGATCGAACCGATCTGCCTGGCGGCATCCGCAGCGACCCCGAAAGCGATCAGCGCGCTGGCAATCACCTTGCCAAGCTGCTCCACCACCTTGCCGACCACCGAGAATCCGGTGGTCATGCCGACGATGCTGTCGATGGTGAGCATCATCCCCATCACACCGCCGGCGATCAGCGCCACGTTGCCGTGCAGCGCGCCGACCACGATGGCGCCGATGCTTGCGACCGCACCTATCGCGGCACCGATCCAGCCGAAGATCTTTCCGGCGCAGCCGGTCTTCTTCTGCGCATCGCGTGCGCGCTGCAGTTCTTCATCGTGCTGGCGGATGCGCTCGCGCTCCTTCGCCTGGCGCGCCTTGATGGTCTGGATGGTGACCTCACTCATGCTCTTCAGGGTGTTGTCAGCGTGCTTTCCCATCAGCTGGCTGATGATTCCCATCAGCATGGCCAGCGTGTCGGTCGCGTTCAGTTTCCGCTCGCCGTCGCCGGCCATCATCGGCTGGTCGTGGTTGAAGCCGCGCAGCGTTGCCTCCACCTCGTCCAGTTCACCCAGCCTGGCATCCAGCACGGCAACGGCCTCGTAGAGCGCCTTGGATGCCGCTTCGAAACGCGACTGCGCCTGCTGCAGCACCTCACGCGCAGCCGCAAGTTCAGCCCGCTTTGCTGCAGCGGCCGGGTCGGACGGATCCAGTGCGTCCAGCTCGCTCTGCAGCCGCTGGACGTGCTCGCGCGCCGCTTCCAGGGCCCCTTCCTGGGCACCGGCTTCACCCGCTGCGGCCTCCGCCGCGTCCTGTGCCGCCATCGCAGCGTCGAGCGCGGCCTGCATCTCGGCCGACAGGTTTTCGGCGCGCTGCGCACGTGCCAGCAGCTGGATCCGGTAGGTCTGCAGCCGCTGCTCGACCCGATCAAGTCGCTGGTCACCAAGGGCCGCCTGCAGCTTGCCCAGCCACAGGGTCAGCAGGCTCTCCGGCGACATGCGCCGGCCTTCGTCGCCGGCGGCGCGGTGCAGCCGGGCCAGGTCGGGGGTGCGCAGGGCCACCGCGTCATTGTTGGGTTGGGGATTACCCGCGTCGCGCGGCGTGCTGGCGGCGAAGGTCGCGAATACCTCGGCATTGATCCGTTCAAGCTGTGCGGCGGGCAGACTGGCGCCAAACCCCTGGGCGGCCTGGATGGCGGACTCGTGGCCGCTGCGACGGAGCACCAGGGGAAGCGGCGCTGCGGGTACGGGTGATAGGGACATGGGCATGGGTGATCCTTCTGCGGTGACGGCCGGCCAGGCCGGGTTGGGCCGACGCCGTGCAGGACTGCACTGTGGCGGCGGGCAACGGATTCAGTGCGGTGAGTATCCCGATGCGAAAGCGCCACGGCTTTCAGTTTCCGCCCGTGTACGGGCACGCTCCGTGGCGCTGTGACGCCTGTCTGTCAGCCGCCGCTCATGCGTCCTCGGTGGCGTCGGTGTCGGTGCTGTCAGCGGCGTCCGGGGCCTCCTTCAACACCTTCAGATAGGCCGCCGAGCGCGTCCCCAGGTCGTTGCCCACGGCGCGTGCTGCAACCGCTTCGAAACATTCCCGGGCCTTGCTCGACCGTCCCAGTGCGAGGTGGCACTGGCCGACATGGAACATCGCACGGTCATCGCTCAGGTTCAGCGCCTGGGCCACCGCGTACATGCCGATGGCTTTCTCGTATTCACGCTTGAGGTGCAGTACCGCCCCCATGCCCAAGGCATAGTCGGCGTTGTAAAAGTCGTACAGGCACAGGAAGCGGAAGAACGCTTCGGCCTCGTCCAGTTGTCCGTTTTCGTAGTAGCGGTGGGCGATGGCATACACCCCTTCCAGGGTGTCGCGGCTCACCCCCTTGAGGTCGGCAACCGTGGCGCCCTCACGCAACCCTTCCAGAATCAGCCGGGTGATGTCCTGGTCCTCGGCAGGGGACTCCGGGGAGCGGGTCGGATCGATGTCAATGGTCATGCAGTGCTCCAGTGGTGGGACAGGGGGTCAATCGGACGAATCGGGCGGCACGGCGTCAGGGTCCGCGTCCGGCTTTCCGGCACGCTCCACGTCGCGCAGCCAGCGGACGATCTGCATCACCGGATCGATGCTGCGGTCGTGCACGAACTGGTAGCGGCGGGTGCTGAAGTAGACGTCGCGCGCCAGCTTGATATCGCGTACCACCGGGACCCCGTTGGCTTCGGCCAGCGCGATCACCTTGCGGGCGCGCGCGCCCCGCTCACGCACTGCCACGAACGGCAGCGGCGTGTCGTCGTCCATCAGGAAAATGCCGACGGCGATATGGGTGGGATTGGCCAGCACAACGGTGGAGCCGCGGGTGTCGGCCTCTACCTGCGCCGACAGCTCGTCGTTGACCTGCTGCCGGCGCTTCTTGATCTCCGGCTTGATTTCGTTGTCCTTGCGCTCGCGCTTGACCTCGTGCTTTTCCATCTTCATTTCCCGGATAAAGAGGAAGTGGTCCAGCCAGCCGGCGAGCAGGTACACCGGCGCCATTGCCAGCAGCAGGCCCAGGCCGAACAGCAGCGCCACGTGCCGCCAGACGGCGACGAGCTGTGCATCGCCGGCCTGCACCTGACTGAACAGATCGGTGCCCCAGATGCCCAGCGCCAGCCAGGCAAACAGCCCGCAGCACAGCAGGTACAGCACGGTGCGCAGCAGGTCCTTCAGCACCCGGGCGGAGAACAGGTTCTTGAAGCCGTTGATGGGATTGAGCTTGTTCAGATCAAAGCGGATCGCTTCGGTGGCAATGCGTCCCCTGCTCATCGCCAGCGAACAGATCACCACACCCACCGCTGCCGCCAGCAGCACCGGGGCCAGCGCCAGCAACAACCCCTTCAACGCCGCCAATGCCGCAGCGGTGGGCGTGATGGCGAACCCGCCGCGCACGATGTCCACGTACAGCTGCGCCAACGGCGCCAGCGAACCGAGCAGCGCGATCGCCGGAAGTCCCAGCCACAGCACGCTGGCGGCGACCAGGTCACGGCTGTTGAATGACTTGCCCTTCCTGCCCTCTTTTTCCAGCCGCTGCGCGGTCGGCTTCTCGGTTTTCTCGCTGGCGCCGGAACTCATCCCGGCACCCCGGGCAGCAGGCCGCGCAGCGCCGGATACTGCCGCCACAAGGCAGGTACCTGGTCGGTCATGGCCAGCATCAGATAGACCAGCATCGCGGCGAACGCCAGCACCGACTTGACCGACAGCGATACGGAGAAGGCGTTGAGCTGCTGCGCGAAGCGGGAGATCACGCCCAACAGGATTTCCACCAGCAGCAACAGCAGCAGCACGGGCGCGGCCATGCGCATCGCCGCCGACAGCACGATATCCACGAACGAATGGATGCTGGACAGCTCCGGCAGGAAGCCGCCCCCCATCGGCACCAGCACATAGCTGCCCTGGATGGCCTCCAGCAACGGCACCAGCCCGCCCGCCACCAGGAACACCACCGCGCTCATCATCTGCAGCAGGTTGGCCATTTCGGTGGCCTCCACGCCGGTGAGCGGGTCGAGCATCGCGCCGACGCCGGCACCGCGCTGGGTGTCGATCACCGAACCGATGGCATGGAAGACGTGGTAAGGCAGCGCAAGCAGCATCCCCAGCACGGTGCCGGCCATGGCTTCACGCAGTGCGGCCAGCGCCAGCGACGGCATGTCCACCGGGCGCTGCAGGGACTCGGTGACCGGCCATAGACCGATCAGCACCGCCAGCGCCAGCACCGTCCTGACCATGCGCGAGGGAACCGCGCCACTGGACAGGTACGGCAGCCAGGCAAAGCACGCCAGCAGCCGGGCCAGGCCCAGCGTCGCAGGCACGGCGTACTCACCGAGCGCCTCCAGCAACGCACCATCCAGCGGGCTCAGGCCGATCTGCATTACACCCCCAGCGCGCGGCCGAATACCAGGCTGCCGAAGTCAATCAACGTGCGCGCCATCCACCCCAGCATCACCAGCACCGTCACCACCACGGCGAGCATCTTCGCGCCGAACGGAAGGGTCTGTTCCTGCAGTTGGGTCACGGTCTGGAACAGGCCGATCAGCAGGCCCACCACGGTCGCAACGATCACCGGGCCTGCCGACAACATCAGCACCAGCATCAGGGTCTTGTTGCCGATCGCCATCAGTTCGTTCATGGCCGTGCGCCCTGCCCGCGGACCGCCGATGGCCTCCCCCGGGTCATACCGGCACGTCCAGGTATTGCAGCACCAGTCCCTGCGACAGCAGGCTCCAGCCATCCAGTACCACGAACAGGATCAGTTTGATCGGCGCGGAGATGGTGACCGGGCTCATCATCATCATGCCCAGCGCAAGCAGGATGCTGGACACCACCAGATCCACCACGACGAACGGCAGGTACAGGTAGAAGCCCATCAGGAACGCGTCTTTCAGCTCGCTCAACGCGTAGGCGGGCAACAGCGCGAACAGCGAGCGCTCTTCGGCGGCGAGATCGGCCGGCGGAACGTCCGCGCCGTCGGTGACCTGCGCCCGCTCGAAGAAGCGCAGCAGTTCCGGGTCGGCATGCCGGGCGAGGTAGGCACGGTATTCGCCGAGGCTGCCGTCGAGGAAATCCGTAGTTTCCTGCACCGTGGTCAGCGGCTGGCCAAGCTCCTGGTAGGCCGTGCTCACCGAGTTGACGATCGGGTGCATGACATAGAAGGCAAGGATCAGCGACAGCGCATTGATGACCATGTTGGACGGCACCTGCTGCAGGCCCAGTGCGTTGCGGATCAGGGTGAACACCACGCTGAACTTGATGTAGCAGGTACCCACCGCTACCAGGAACGGCAGCATCGCGGCCGCCGCCAGTATTGCGATCAGCGACACATCGTTGTTGATGTGCACGACGCTCATGTCAGCCTCGGCGCCTGCGCAAGCTTCACGGCAAGGCGTTCACCCACCTGCACCAGCTCACCGGTCACCAGCGGGCGTCCGTTGTGCAGCAACTGGACGCGCTCGATGGCCTTTTCAGGCAGGATCACCACGCTGCCTTCCTGCAGCCCGGCCAGCTCACCCAGCGAGAGGTCGATGCGGCACAGCAGCACGTGCAGTTCCAGAGGCAGGTCCTGAAGGTCGGCTGTTTCCAGCATGGGTTCGTCCGACGGCAGGAGAGACCCGGGCGTAGCAACGCCGGCATGGGCAGGGAAATGGACAGTGGTCACGAGCAGGGAATCCGTCTGGAGGTGGAAATCGAACAGCGGGCGGCGGCCGCGCCAGGCACGCGCTGCGGGGTCGGAAATCAGCACGATGTCGCCGCCATGCAGGCGCCGCAGCTGCCGCAGCGTCAGCGCAGTCGCGCCCAATTGCAGGCGGATGGGTAACGCCAGCGCGGCGGGCAGGCGCGGCGCCTGCGTCGCCTGCGGAAGCGGTGCAGTCCACGATTCGATCCACACCGCGCCTTCCGCCGCAGGCACGGTCGTCAGGCCAAGGGATTCGGGCGCTGCGGTAGACGCCGGCAGCGCCTGCGCGTGGTCATAGCGAAGGGCGTCATGCGCGAACTGCAGCGGGTGCTGCACGTCGGTCAGGCCCGCCAGTACCAGCGGGTCCATCGCGGTCCAGTCCAGCCCGACCAGGCCCGGCAGATGCACGGCCGCCCAGTCGTTTGCATCGACACGGCAGACCATCGCCCCGCCCCCCGATGCCAGCTGGAAGCGCAGGCACGTAGACGGCGGCGGCGTGCTTGTGTGCGCGTCCACACCACAGCCGCGCAACGCATGCTGCAGCTGCTGCATGTGCAGCGTCTGCGGATCGATCCGGGCCAGCAGGGCAAGCGGCCGGCTCATTCTTCGTCTTCCGGCACATCAGGGGCCTGGCGGCGGCCCGAGGTGCCGTCGTCGGCGCTGTCTGCCGCGGTGAGCTGCAGGCCGCCCGCTGCCAGCGGGTCGCTGGCGGCCAACGCGCTGCCGATGGCGCGTTGCGCGGACTCACTGGTGCTGCGCAGGGTCATCGACGGCAGTTGGCCGGAGACTGCGACCGGCACCCAGCTGGCCGTGACGTGGTGGCCCGGTCCCCAACTGCTGAACGGCACGCTGACCGTGGCGATGCGCGGTGCCAGGACGGCTGCGGGCAGCTCGGCCCGCGCAGGGTCGGGTTTCGCCGTGGGCAAGCTGACGCCGGGGCGGCGGGCCCCGTCCGCGTGGAGCGGTGCGGGCGCGTGACCTGCAGCGTGCAGCAGCGGCGTCTGTTTTTCCGATGCAGGCTGCAGCGTTTGATGCTGCGGCGAAGTGGCGGGTTCTACGACGCGGTCGTCGGAGAGGGGGCCGAGCGCCGTCGCCGCCAACGGCGTCGCGGCCGCAGGGCCGCGTGCTGGAAGATGGGGGTCCACCCGCGCGGCAAGCAGGTGCCTGGCAACCGGCGCGAAGGCCCGGGCCACGTCGGGCGACAGCGGTGCCGGTGCCGGTGTGCGCAAGGGTGATCCCTGCGTGTGACCAGGGTTGTCGTCACCGCCAGGCACACTGGCATCCGGCTGCGGCGCCGCGTGTGCCGGCCGCTCGGCCGGCGCCCGCATCGGTAGCACGTACCGACCCGATGCGGCACGACCGGCGCCGGCAGCTGCGTCGTCGGGCCGGCGCCAGCCGGGGCCGCGCGTGTCGGCGGGCAGGGGCAGCGCATTGCCGAGGGGCATCGCCCGCGGCGCGACCACGACACTGCCGGCTACGAACAGATTGCCGTCCGCAACCGGAAGGTCGTCCGGCAGCTCATGCGCCGGGTCGGCGCGCTCCTCCGGCAGCGCCACGCTGTCGAGCGATTCTTCGGCCGGTGCGTCGGTGGACTGTTGCGCACGGCGCGACAACGGCACCACTGCGGCGACCGGGATGGGGTGATCGTGGCAGCGCGCCGGGTTCAGCGCGGGGATCGGCGACGACATGTGAGCTCATCCAGTTGTTGGGTATAAAGACGCAGCTCGCGACGCCGGTTGGCCTCGCGACGCTGGCGGTGGTGCCAGTGCTCAAGCTTCTTCTGCTTGCGGAACTGCAGCGCGGCGCGCTGGCGCTGTTGCGCCTCTTCGGCCTCGCACTGCGTGGCGTCGGCCTCCAGGTCGCTGGCTGCATGGCCGGCTTCCAGCGCCTGCGCACGCGCTACCGCGAGGAGACGCAGGCGATCGAACAGCAGGCTGCGGCTTAGCCCGGTTTCCGGTTGCAGCACGGCACAGTCCAAGGTTTCGCTGGCCGACGCACGCAGCCCTGCCGCTTCTTCGCGCCGGGCGGCGGCGACCTGCTGCTGCGCCTGCGCCGACAGCAGTGACAACTGCCGTTGCGCCTGCTTCAACTTCACCAGTTGCCTTCCACGCAGCTCAGCGGGCGAGTTCATGCAGCGCCTCCAGCGTGCGCGGCAGGGCGCTCCGTTCCTGCTGCCCTTGGCGCAGGAAGGCCATCAATGCAGCTTCGCTGGCCACCGCCTTGTCATAGACCGCGCTGACCCCCGGGGTGTATTCACCCAGGTCGCGCATCAGCTGCAGGTCCTCCAGGGTGCCCAGCAGGCTGCGTATCCGCGCGGCGGCCTGTTGCTGGGCCGGCGCTGCCAGGCTGGTGAACAGCCGGCTTCCGCTGCGCAGCACGTCCAGCGCCGGCAAGTGACCACGACCGGCCAGGCGGCTGCTCAGGTAAAGGTGGCCGTCCAGCAGCGATTTCACTTCTTCGCCGATGGGGTCGGCATCCTGTTCGTCTTCCAGCAGCACCGTGTAGAAGGCGGTGATGCAGCCGGTCTCGGTGCGCCCGCTGCGTTCCAGCAACCGCGGCAGCGCTTCGAATACCGATGCCGGGAAGCCACGGCGGGCGGGGGGCTCGCCTGCGCCGAGCGCCAGTTCGCGCAGCGCGCGCGCGTAGCGGGTCACCGAGTCCATCACCAGCAGCACCCGCAGGCCCTGGTCGCGGAAGTGTTCGGCAATGGTGGTGGCGATCAACGGTGCCTGGCTGCGCAGCGCGGGCGCGGTATCCGAGGTGGCCTGTACGATCACCGTCCGTGCGGCGCGCGGGGAATGTCGAAGCCGCTCCACCAGCGCGGCCACTTCCCGGCCGCGCTCGCCGACCAGCGCAACCACGCTGACATCCACGTCGGCGTTTTCCAGCAGCATCTCGGCCAGCGTGGTCTTGCCCGCGCCGGCGCCCGCGAAAATGCCCACGCGCTGTCCTTCGCCGCAGGTGAGCAGGCTGTCCACGGCACGGATGCCGGTACACAACGGCGCGTCGATCGGCCGCCGGCGCCGGTAGTCCACCCCGCGCGCATCGATGCGGCGCGTCACCGCCTGCGATGCAACGGCGGCCGACAACCGTTCTACGTCCACGCCCTGGCCGTCCAGCACACTGCCCAGCAGCGCGTCGGAAGCGGTGATGGTCGGTCCGTTTCCGGTCGGGATCACCAGGCACTGCGATGACAGGCCCGCGCTGTCACGCAGCAGGCCGATCGACGCAATACCGTGCTCCATCGCCACGACGGTGCCGGAGCCGGCAGGCGTATCGTCGTGTGCTGCCTGCTGCAGCCGACATACATCGCCTATCGCCACCTGCGGCAACGGCGCGCGCAGCATCGATCCCGTGATCGCGGCGGGATGCGCGGCAGATCGCCAGAGAGAACGCAGCAGCGTCATCGAAGGGCCTGCAACCGCGCAAGGCACTGGTGGAAATCCTGCAGCGCCTCGGCCAACCGGGTCGGCTCGTGCACGTACTCCGGGTGCAGCAGCCCGCCTACCCTGCCGTCTTCGCGCAGCACCATCGCCCCGGCATCCCAATGCGCCACCGGACGCATGACTTCAGCGAGCAAGGGTTCGGCCAGCACGCCGCTGGCGCGTGCGCCGACTTCTTCGATCGCGCCCCACAGCCAGACCTGCTCGCCTTCGCGCGGGTCGAGATAGATGTCTCCGACATCGTCGAAGGACATGACGATGGTGGAATGATCATCGAACTGATAGTCGCCGGAGTTGGCACCCAGTTGATCGAGTGCTTGGCAGAGGGTTTCTTTGAGCGTCATAGGGATCTCACGACATCAAGGGAGACGGCATCGGATATTTCCGAGAAAGAGAGCACCGCAAGACCCGGCAGCCGGGTTTCAATGAAACGCTTGACGAAGCGGCGCACGTCCGGCGCCACCAGCAGCAGCGCCTCCGGTCGGCTTGCGAGCAGCGGCTCGAAGACGATCACGATGCGATCCAGCAGCTGTTCGGATTGAGCGGGGTCCAGGTTGAGGAACGCGGCACCCTGGCTCTGGCGTATGCCGGAGCGCACCAGCTGCTCGGTTTCCGGCGCCAGCAGCACGGCCGCGATACGATCGTTGCGGGCGTGCTGGGACGAGATGTAGCGCGCCAGCCCACCACGCACGTGTTCCACGAGCAGGATCACGTCCTTTTCGCGCTGGCCCCACTGCGCCAGCGTTTCAAGGATGATCTTCATGTTGCGGATGGAAACACCTTCGCGCTGCAGGCGCTGCAGGACCTCCGAAACACGCTGCACCGGGATGTGCCGATGGACTTCCTTCAGCAGCTCGGGGAAGCGCTTTTCGGTGTCGTCGAGCAGGTGCTTGGTTTCCTGGATGCCGAACAGCTCGCCGATGTTGCGCATCAGCGCGTCGTGCACCAGCTGCTGCAGCTCCTGCTGGTCGCTGCGGGTGCCCATGCCCATCGCATGCAGCTGATCCTGCATGGCGGCGGGCATCCAGCACCGTGATGGCCCGCCATTGACGCCGGGCAGCTTGAGGGCGCCATCCAGCATGGCCAGCTCATCGCTGTCGGCGAGCACGCGCACGTGGTCCAGCACGATGTCCGCGCTGGCGGCGGTGATCTCATTGATCATCACCACCACGCGATGGTTGCCATCGTCATGCTCACGCATCAGCATGTAAGGCAGCTGCATGCCCACACGCAGGTGCAGGTGTTCGCGCAGCTGGCGCTCCAGTCCTGCGCTGCGCCACTTCGCGTGGTGGGCCGGCGGCAACAGCAGCAGCAGCGGAACCGTCTCGTTGACCTGCTTGCTTTCATTGGCCAGCTGCCCGGGCGCGCCCGGCGGCAGCGGCTTGCCATCATGGCCGATCGCGCGTCCGGCGCTGTCGGTGGCCTGCTGCGAGGGCGCATCGTCCGCACGCATGCGCCAGGCCGCCAGCGCGAACAGTCCGGCCGCCAGGGCAAGGAAGATCGGCAGCGGGAAGCCCGGCAGCAGGCCCAGCAGCAGCAGCAGGATGCCGGTGATGAACAGCACTTTCTGGCTGCTGAAGAGTTCCTTGATGATGCTGGAACCCAGGTTGCCTTCTTCGCCGCCTACGCGGGTCACCACGAAGCCTGCGCTGATGCAGATCAGCAGGGCGGGAATCTGCGCCACCAGGCCATCGCCGATGGTCAGCAGGGTAAAGACCCGCATGGCCTCCTGGAAGGACATGCCATGCTGCAGCATGCCCACCGCGATGCCACCAAACAGGTTGACGAAGACAATCACGATGCCGGCGATGGCGTCGCCCTTGACGAACTTCATTGCGCCGTCGTACGAGCCGTACAACTGGCTTTCCTTCTCCACCTCGCGGCGCCGCAGCTTGGCACCGGCGGCGTCGATGGATTCGGCGCGCAGGTCGGCATCGATGCCCATCTGCTTGCCCGGCATGCCGTCCAGCGAGAAGCGCGCCACCACTTCACCGATGCGTTCGGAACCCTTGGTGATGACGATGAACTGCACGATGGTGACGATCGCGAAGATCACGAACCCGACCACCAGGTTGTCCGCCACGACGAACTCGCCGAACGCCGACACGATATGACCCGCATCGGCATCCACCAGGATCAACCGGCTGGTGCTCACCGACAGCGCAAGCCGCATCAGCGTGGTGAACAGCAGCACCGAAGGGAACGTGGAGAAGTTGAGGATGCGTTCGACGTAGAACGAGCTGAGGAAGATCACGATGGCGATCAGCAGGTTGACGCCGATCAACAGATCCACCAGGAAGGTAGGCAGCGGCACGATCAGCATGCCGATGATCACTGCCATCAGCACCACCAGCGCCAGCTCCGGACGCAGCAGGGTCCGCGCCAGCTGGCCGAGGTCCTGCGCAGGCTTTGACATCGTCGCCATCAGACGGCCCTCCAGTGGCGTGCATCGGTCTGCTGGCGCTCCGATTCAATGGCTGCCGAAAGCAGCCCCTCCACTTCCTCCTGTGCGTCCTGGTGCTGTTCCACGGTCTGCCACAGGCCATGCGGCACCGCTTTCAGGAAGCGCCGCATGTTCTGGGCGAATCGCACCTTGTCGGTCGTATGCAATACATAGGTGACCTGCTGGAAGACCGAGTCGAACAGCTTCCGCAGCCCGCCGCCCTGCCGTATCAGGGCGAGCAGAGCCGCCAGCAGGGCCGGTTGGGTGACACCGATGCGCTGCATCATCACTGCATCCCAGCAGCAGGCCAGCAGCAGGTGGTCGGCCGAACGGATCGTGGTGAGTTGCCGCGCGCGCTGCAGCAGCTGGCCGAACTCGATGCGGCTGCAGGACGGGTCCAGCGCATACATGTCGGCGGCCATGGCGTGTTCGATGAAATCGACAACCCGGCTGCGCCGCTCGAAACCATACAGGGAGATCCATTCCTCATAGCAGTCCAACGGCTCGCCGCCCCCGAGGAACTCCCGATAGGACTGCCGCAGCTGGACCGGACTGGCGGCCAGCCGGCCGGCGTGCAGCCGCGCCTTCAGCGCGACGTTGAGCCCCGCCCGCACCGCCGTGCCCTGTGCAGGGCCGCCCATCAGCTCCTGTTCCAGCGCGTCCAGGATCTCGGCAAGTTCTTCCAGTTCGGCACCGGAACGCAGCGTGCGCAGCACGGCCACCGCATCGCTGGGATCAGTGAACAGCGCACTCAACAGGCCACGCAGGGTCGCCAGGTCGACCGAAGGCAGCTGGTCGAGCTGCAGCCGCAGTGCCGCCAGCTTTTCCGGTCCCTTCGGATCCAGTACGTGCTCGTGCCACGCTTGGACAACAGGGCTGCCTTCGTCCGCACCTCGTGCACGGTTGCGCCGCATGCTCGACACCAGCCCGGCCAGGTCATCACTCATCGCCAGCGCCTGCTGCAGCACGCCGGGCTGGTGCAGCCCGGTGCGGCGCATGGCCGCGGTGGACGAGGCGGGCTCGCCTTCGGCGAATGCGGTGCTTACGGCCGGCGGTGCGGTCCGCTGGGGTGGCAGCACGGGACGGGCGTGGCTTGGCTCAATGCTTGCCATCCAGCGCCTCCCGGATGCTCTCGTTGACGCGCTGGTACTGTGCCGGCAGCGGCAGCTCCAGGTCGTTGATGCTATCGAAGCCATCCCGCGGCGACAGCTCTGCCCCGGCGCGTACCCGCGGTTGGATCAGGAACACGCGGACCGTTTCCTTGTGTCGGCCACTGCGGTGGCGAAACGCGTTGCGCAGCAGCGGTATCCTGGCGAGGCCGGGAATGGTGGTGCGGTCGCGTGCTTCTTCCTGGCGGGTGTAGCCGCCCACCAGCAGGCTGAGCCGATGCGGCACGCGCGCCACGGTATCGATGGTGGTGCGGTTGATCACCGGCAGCCCCTCCACCTCCGCGCCACTGGTGGTACCGTCTTCGATCTTCAGCTGCATCTCCACTTCTTCGTCCACGGAGACGCGTGGCAGCACGCTGATCATGGTCCCGTAGGTCACCGCCTCCAGCGAGGTGGCACGCTCGGCCTGCAGGCGCGCGTAGAACGTGCTGTTGCTGTCGAAATGGGCGAGGACGTTTTCCTGGGTCAGCAGCACCGGCCGCGACACCACGCTGGCGTGGCCCTGTTCGGACAGCGCCGAGATCGAGGCCAGGAAGCGCTCGCCATCCAGGGTGGAGGTCGGCGCGTTCAATCCGATCGCCAGGCGGCCGCTGATGCCGACCTGCCCACTCCATTTGACCCCGAGGCTGTCCAGCTGCTCCTTGTGGACATCGATGATCCACAGTGACAGCTCAACCTGCTTGCGCGGCAGGTCGAGTTCGGCCACCAGCTGCTTGACCTTCTGGATACCCGCCAGCGTGCCGCGCACGATCAGGCTGTTGGTCTCCGGATAGGACACCACGATGGTCGGCGCCTGGGCCTCCGCCGACGCGGCACGGGCCGCGCTGCGCACGTCCTGGCGTTCCACCGCGGTTCCCTGGCGCGCGGCTGCGGCGGTTTCCGAGGCGGGATCTTCGGCGGCGCTGTCGGACGCCGGCCGGCGCACGACGATGTCGGTCACGCCGGAGTCGGCCAGCACCCTGGCCAGGATGTCGGCCATGCCCGGCAGGGTGCTGTCCTGCCCGCGCATGCCATAGCGCCGTCCCTGCGCGAAGCTGTTGCGCAGGGCGATCACTTCCACGTGTTCGGCACGTGCGTCGGCGTGGCGGTAGAGCTCGTCCAGGTAGCGGGCGGCATCCAGCACGATGCCCACGTAGACCGGCGAACCCGACACATAGAACGTGCCATCACTGCCGGCCCCCCGCAGCGCATGGCGCGCGTCGGCCAGTCGGGTGCGGCGAAGGAAGTCTTCGAGCACCGCGACCGACGCATGCTGCATGTGCCCGATCGCGCTGCGTGTCTCGCTGGCGTCGTGCACGTACAACGTCTGCCCGTCGCTGTACCAGATCAGCCCGACATCGCGCGCGACCTGGTCCAGCACCGCGCGCGGATCACGCAGCGGGAAGCTGCCCTGTACGCGCTTCTTCTGCGCCTTGGTGCTGACGATGACCGGCTGGCCCATCTGGGCGGCAACCGACTGCAGCAGCAGCGACACCCCATCGCCGCGCGACACGAAGGCCGCCTCCGCAGAGAGTTCACTGCGGTGACGGATCGCGGTGTTTTCAAGCGGTACGTCATCATTGCTGGCCGACTGGGCGAGCGTCGGCAGCGGCAGGGAGCCGGCGACCAGCAGTGCGAGCAGGCAGAGGAAAGAGCGCATGGATTTCACAGGGAGTGGACTGATTGATAGATGGAACTGGGCGACCTGCCCAACAGCGATTTGATCTCGCTGCAGAAGTGCGACGGCGACGAGAATCCAAAATCCGACGACAGGCGGGTGAAGGTGTGTCCGGTGTCGGCGTAGCGATGCAGTACGCGGCCGGCGCGCAGCAACCTGAGCTGTTCTTTCAGCGAGCGGCCGAAGGCGCGCCGGCCGATACGCCGGAACTGCGCGACGGAAAGGCCGTAGCGATCAGCGAGTTTCTGCACCCCGTGATCGGGGTTTTCCAGTACGAAGCGCACCAGCTGGTAGACCTCGCGCCGCGCCCAGCGTGCGGCGATGGCCTGGAACGCCGGCGTGTCGCCAAGCAGTTCACCCAGAAGCCAGTGCTGCGGCGCGTGTGGGGGGTCCAGCGCGCCGCGCACCGGCAGCAGCGCCGCACTGCGACGGTCGCCTTCGAGCGTGCGCTGCAGGCCTTTGGCGTGGTCGTGGAAGGCAAGCAGGCGCGTGGCGCTGTCCGGCAACGGCAGCACCTGCAGGTTGCGGCCCTGCAGCATCAGCGGACGTTCGCCGGTGGCCAGCAGCAGGCTGCCGCCGGTTTCGATCACCATGCGATGGTGGCCATCGACCGAACCGCGCAGTGCACCGAGTTCGACGTCCGCGGCCTCGCATCCCGCGACCAGCAGCACGGATTCAGCGCGTGGCACCACGTACGAAACGGTGGACGCCTGCGCCTGCGAAAGTGGGGAGAGGCTGGAGTACGACATGACGCACATGGTGTTGCGTCATGCCGCAGACGGCTATGAGCCGAATTGCGATTTTAGCTGGGGGCTGCATGGCGGCCCCCACGTTGGCCCGGATCCGGTTTGTTCCCGGATTACAGCTGGGCCAGCGATGCCACCGCATCGAAGCGGTCGGCCAGCCGCTTCAGCAGCGCAAGGCGATTGCCGCGCACGGCCAGGTCGTCGGCATTGACCATCACCTGGTCGAAGAACGCGTCCACCTGCGGGCGCAGGCGTGCCAGCCGTTCCAGCACGCTGACGTAGTCCTTCTGCTGCAGGCTGGCACCGGTATCGTCGATGGCCGCGGCAACCGCTTCGGCCAGCGCGCGTTCGGCGTCTTCCTGCAGCAGGGCCGGATCGATCTGCCCGGGGATCTCGATGTCGGCCTTGCGCAGGATGTTGCCGATGCGCTTGTTCGCTGCCGCCAGTGCCGGCGCTTCCGGCAAGGCTGCAAACGTGCCGATTGCGTCAATACGTCGGTCGAAGTCATACAGCGATGCGGGCTTCAGTTCGGCCACCGCGTTGAACTGCGACGCCGGCACGCCCTTGTCGGCGTAATAGCCACGCAGGCGTTCGATGATGAAGTCGTACAGTTCGGCCACGTCGGCCTGCACGCTGCGCGGCGCAAGCGCCGTATTGGCCTGCGCCAGCAGCGCGCGCAGGTCCAGCTCGAAGCCGCTTTCGATGACCGTCCGGGCCAGGCCCAACGCATTGCGGCGCAGGGCGAAGGGATCCTTGTTGCCGGTCGGCTTCAGGCCTGCGGCGAAACCACCGGCCAAGGTATCCAGGCGCTCGGCGATCGCCAGCACCTTGCCCAGCGGCGACAGCGCGATGTCGTCACCGCCGAAACGCGGCTGATAGGACTCATCGATGGCCAGCGCGACGTCCGGCGACTCGCCACCGCTCACCGCGTAATGGCGACCGGCGATCCCCTGCAGTTCGGGGAATTCATTGACCATGCGGGACTGCAGGTCGTTCTTGGCCAGCTGCGCGGCACGCCGGGCCAGCACGGGGTCGGCACCGACCTGCGGGGCGATGGCATCGGCCAGCGCAACCACGCGCGCGACCTTGTCGGCCACGCTGCCCAGCTTGGCCTGGTAGGTCACGGTCTTCAGGCCATCGCCCATCGACTCCAGCCCCTGCTTGAGGTCTTCGTCGAAGAAGAATTTGGCATCGGCGAAGCGCGGACGGATCACCCGCTCGTAGCCCTTGGCGACCTCGGCCACGTCCTTGGATTCGATGTTGGCGATGCCGATGAATTTCTCGGTCAGCTTGCCGGCGTCATCCAGCACCGGGAAGAATTTCTGGTTGATCTCCATCGTCTCGATCAACGCTTCCTGCGGCACCGCCAGGAACGCGCGTTCGAAGCTGCACAGTACTGCCGACGGCCACTCCACCAGGTTGACCACCTGGCCGAGATTGTCCTCGGTGATGCGCGCACTGCCACCGGCGGTGGCGGCAGCGGCTTCAACTTCCGCGACGATACGCTGGCGACGCTCGGCCGGGTCGACCAGCACGAAGGCCGAGCGCAGCGACTCGACGTAATCCAGCGGCTGGGTCAGCCACACGGTCTTGTCGTGGTGGAAACGATGGCCGCGGCTCATGCGGTCGGCCTTCAGGCCGAACAGTTCGGCATCGACGATGTCCGGGCCGTGCAGCAGCACCAGCCAATGCACCGGGCGGGCGAAGCCCCACGCATGGTCACCCCAGCGCATCGGCTTGGGGATCGGCATCGCCGCGATCGCCTCGCGCAGCACGTCCGGCAGCAGGTCGGCAGTGCGCGCACCCGGCTTCACCGCACGGTGCACGAAGCGCTCGCCCTTGGCGTCGCTGGTCTTTTCCAGCGCGCTCCAGTCGATCCCGGCCTTGGCCGCGAAGCCCTGCAGCGCCTTGGTCGGCTGGCCGTCGGCATCCAGTGCGATGTTCAGGTACGGGCCCAGCACTTCGCTGTGCTGTTCGGGTTGTTCGGTGCCCACGCCCGGCAGCAGCACGGCAAGCCGCCGCGGCGTGGACAGCGGACGCGCATCGCCCAGGTCGACCTCGACGCCGCGCTTGCGCAGGCCGTCGACGATGCCGTCGAAGAAGGCCTGGGACAGGCCAGGCAGGGCCTTGACCGGCAGCTCTTCGGTGCCCAGTTCGATCAGCAGGGGAGACAGGTGGCTCATCGGTTCAATCCAGTTGGGGGCGCAGCGCGCGACGCGGCCGGCGCCCGGGTGTTCGGGAAGGTGCGGGACTCAGGCCTGCGTTCTGGCGCCGGGGAAACCCAACTTCTCGCGCTGTTCGTAATACGCCTGGGCCACGCCCTGGGCCAGCGCGCGCACGCGCAGGATGTAACGCTGGCGCTCGGTCACGCTGATCGCACGGCGCGCATCGAGCAGGTTGAAGGCGTGGCTGGCCTTGGTCACCTGCTCATACGCCGGCAGCGGCAGGCCGAGTTCGACCAGCTTCTTCGCTTCGCGTTCGCAGGCATCGAACCGGTGGAACATTTCTTCCACGTCGGCGTGTTCGAAGTTGTAGGTGCTCTGCTCCACTTCGTTCTGGTGGTAGACATCGCCGTAGGTCACCGGCGTGCCGTCCGGACCATAGGTCCACACCAGGTCGTAGACGTTGTCGCAGTTCTGCAGGTACATGCACAGGCGCTCGAGACCGTAAGTGATCTCGCCCAGCACCGGGCGGCACTCCAGGCCACCGGCCTGCTGGAAGTAGGTGAACTGGGTCACTTCCATGCCGTTGAGCCAGACTTCCCAGCCCAGGCCCCAGGCGCCCAGGGTCGGCGATTCCCAGTTGTCTTCGACGAACCGCAGGTCATGCACCAGCGGATCGATGCCCAGCGCCTTCAGCGAATCCAGGTACAGCTGCTGGATGTTGTCCGGCGCCGGCTTCATCGCCACCTGGTACTGGTAGTAGCGCTGCAGGCGGTTCGGGTTGTCGCCGTAGCGGCCATCGGTGGGACGCCGGGAAGGCTGCACGTAGGCGGCATTCCAGGTCTCCGGGCCGATCGCGCGCAGGAAGGTCGCCGGGTGGAACGTGCCGGCGCCCACTTCCAGGTCGAGCGGCTGGATCAGCACGCAGCCCTGCTGCGCCCAGAACTGGTTCAGGGTCTGGATCAGGCCCTGGAAGGTGATCGGAACGGTCGGGGTCGCGGACATGCGGTCGTTTCTTGGCCGGGCAGAGGGGTGCGCTAGTATAACGAGCGACCACCGCCGGGCGCTGGGCGCGATCCGGCCGGCGCGGCGGCGGCCTTCAACGCACCATGTGGCAACCAAGGACAGAGGACGATGGAGCAGCACCCGATGTCGTCGTCCCCGTATCCGGCAGCGGTGTTGCCGCCCGGCCGGCTGCTGTTCGAACAGGTCGCCACCGCCCTGGTGGCCGATGGCCTGGTCGCCGACAGCGACCTGGAACGCGTGCGCTTTTCCGCACAGGGCGCGAAGAACGCCAGCGAAGTGCATCCGCTGGTGTTGCTGGCCAACCTGAAACTGGCCGCCAGCGGCGGCGGCGAACTGGGGCTGGAGCGGCTCACCGACTGGCTGGCCAAGCGCACCGGCACCCGCTACCTGCGCATCGACCCGACCCGGGTGGACGTGGCCAGCGTGACCGCGCTGGTGTCCCACGCCTACGCGCGCCGGCATCGCTTCCTGCCGCTGGCGGTAGACAGCGAACGCGTGCTGGTGGCCACCAGCGAACCGCTGGCGCAGGAGTGGCGGCGCGACCTGCAGCACCTCACCCGGCGTCCCATCGAACTGGCCCTGGTCAACCCGCTGGACCTGCACCGCTACACCATGGAGTTCTACGGGGTCACCCGTTCGGTGCGTGGTGCGCGCGGCGATGCCCGTTCGGAAACCAGCAGCACCCTGCCCAGCTTCGAGCAATTGGTGGAACTGGGCCGTGCCGGCGACGTCAATGCCGACGACCAGCACATCGTGCACATCGTCGACTGGCTGCTGCAGTACGCCTACGAACAGCGCGCCTCGGACATCCACCTGGAGCCACGGCGCGACATGGGCCGCATGCGTTTCCGCATCGATGGCGTGCTGCACAAGGTGTTCGAAGTGCCGCCGGCGGTGATGACCGCCGTGGTCAGCCGGATCAAGGTGCTCGGCCGGATGGACCTGGGCGAACGGCGACGCCCGCAGGACGGCCGCATCAAGACCCGCTCGCCGGGGGGCCGCGAAGTGGAAATGCGCATTTCCACCATGCCCACCGCGTTCGGCGAGAAGTGCGTGATGCGCATCTTCGATCCCGATGCAGCCTTCAAGAGCATCGACCAGCTGGGTTTCAGCGCGCAGGAAGCGGCCGGCTGGAATACGCTGGTCGAGCAGCCGCACGGCATCGTGCTGGTCACCGGTCCCACCGGCTCGGGCAAGACCACCACGCTGTATTCCACGCTGAAACGGCTGGCCACCCCGGACGTGAACGTGTGCACGGTGGAAGACCCGATCGAAATGATTGCCCCGGAATTCAACCAGATGCAGGTGCAGACCAACATCGACCTGGATTTCGCCAGCGGTGTGCGCACCCTGCTGCGGCAGGACCCGGACATCATCATGATCGGTGAGATCCGCGACCTGGAAACCGCGCAGATGGCGGTGCAGGCCTCGCTCACCGGCCACCTGGTGCTGTCCACCCTGCACACCAACGATGCGCCGTCGGCGATCACCCGCCTGCTCGACCTGGGTGTACCGCACTACCTGCTGGCCTCCACCCTCAACGGCATCCTGGCCCAGCGGCTGGTGCGCACCCTGTGCACGCACTGCAAGGTGCCGCACGTGCTGGAGGCGGCCGACTGGGCGGTATTGGCTGATGGCCAGATGGCATATCCAGATGCCGCCACGCCGTATCGGCCGGTCGGCTGCCTGGAGTGCCGGCGCACCGGATTCATGGGGCGGATCGGGCTGTATGAGCTGCTGCCATTGGGCTCGCGGCTGCGCGGGCGGATCCACGCGGACATGGACCTGGGGGCATTCTCGCGTGAAGCACGCGGTGCAGGACTGCGCACCCTGCGCCAGGCCGGGCTTGAAAAGGTGGCCCTTGGGCTGACTACAATCGAGGAAGTCCTGTCAGTCGTGCCCGCTGCCGATGAACCGCCTGCCCTTCCTGATCGTTGAAACCGGCCGACCGCTCGCCTCGCTGCGGCGCTACGGCCGTTTTCCGCATTGGATCCGGGTAGCGGCGGGGCTGGAAGAACAGGACACCGTGGTGGTCGACGCCGAACACGGCGACACGCTGCCCGATGTCCGCGGCTATGCCGGCGTGCTGGTCACCGGCTCGGCCGCCTATGTGACCGACCGTGCCGACTGGAGCGAACGCAGCGCGGCCTGGCTGCGCGAGGCGGTGCACGGCGGCAGTCCGGTATTCGGCATCTGCTACGGCCACCAGCTGCTGGCGCACGCGCTGGGCGGGCAGGTGGACTACAACCCGGCCGGCCGCGAATCGGGCACGATCGAACTGTCACTGGATCCGGCTGCCGACCAGGACCCACTGTTCAGCGGCTTGCCGTCGCGTTTCCCGGCCCACGCCACGCACATGCAGACGGTGCTGCGCGCACCGGAAGGTGCCTCGGTGCTGGCCCGTTCCACGCTGGATGGCTGCCACGCTTTCCGCTGGGGTGACCGCGCCTGGGGGGTGCAGTTCCATCCGGAATTCGCCACCCACCACATGCGCGGCTACGTGCGCGCCCGTGCGCAGTGCATCCGCCAGCACGGCGGCTGCGCGCGCAGCATTGAACGGGCCATCACCGCTGCCCCGCTGGCCCGCCAGCTGCTGCGCCGTTTCGTGCGCCAGGCCCGCCACGCTTCAGGTCACGGCGTCGTAAAACAGGGATAATCACCGGATGCGGGGCCTGTGCCCTGCCCCTCCCCTGTTTTTCGGATTCGTATGAGCGAGATGCGCAAGCTACCGGCTTCGGCTGGTGCGGAATGGCTGGTGTCCGGCTTCACCCTGCTGCGCAAGGCGCCGCTGGGCCTGGGCATCCTCGGCATGATCTGGGCGTTGGCGGCACTGCTGGTGACGGCGCTGGCGACGATGGTACCGGTGCTGGCGCTGCCGGCGCAGCTGGTGATGGCGCTGGCCGGCCCGCTGATCTTCGGTGGGCTGGTATGGGCGGTGCGCGAGGTCGACCACGGTCGTCCGGCACAGCCGGCGCACCTGCTGCAGGGCCTGCACGACGGCCGCGCGCCGCACCTGTTGGTGTCGCTGCTGCCGCAGCTGGTGGCCGGGCTGGTACTGGGCATTCTGCTGCTGCTGCTGATCGGCAGCTCCGGCCTGGGCCAGCTCAGCGAGGTGATGACCAAGCTCAACGAACTGAGCCAGTCCGGCGCCCAGCCGAGCCCGGCGGAGATGGAGGCGCTGGCCGCCAGCCTGCCCGCCGGCCGCATCCTGCTGTGGCTGCTGTGCGTGCTGGTGGTGTTCATCGCGGTGGCGCTGGCGCTGTTCACGCTGTCGCCGCAGGTGATGTTCGAGCAGCGCAACGGGCTGCAGGCACTGCGCCTGAGCCTGCGTGCCTGCGTGCACAACCTGCTGCCGATGCTGGTGTTCTTCCTGCTCGCCTTCGTGGCGGTGTTCGCCGTCTACTTCCTGGTGATGATCGTGGCGATGGTGGCCCAGCTGGTCGGCGGGGCGATGCTGGCCCTGTTCGCCGCGCAGCTGCTGCTGATGGGCGTGATCATGCCGGTGTTCGCCGGCGCGGTGTACAGCGCCTGGAAGCAGATGTTCGGCGAGCTGGGCGCGCCGCCGGCATTGCCGGACAGCGGCCCATCGAACGTGTTCCACGCCTGATCGAAGGCGGGGCCCGCGCGCCCTCCGCTGCGCTCGCCGGGCATGGCCCGGCGCTACCGGCCATACCGTGCCGGCGATGCGCCGGCGACCGGGTCAGGGTTCGGTCTGGCGGGCGCTGGAGGGCACCAGCCACTTCGAGGCGTGGATGCCGAGCTCGTAGAGCAGGCACATCGGGATGGCCAGCATCAGCTGCGACACCACGTCCGGTGGCGTCAACACCGCGGCCAGCACGAAGATGCCGACCACCGCATAACCGCGACCTTCCTTGAACTGTTGCGGCGTGACCCAGCCGAGCAGCGTCAGGATGACCATCGCCACCGGCAGTTCGAAGCTGCCACCGAAGGCGAAGAAGATCGCCAGCACGAAGTCGAGATAGGCGTTCGCATCCGGCGTGATCGCGATCACGTCCGGTCGGAACGTGGTCAGGAAGTGGAAGACCGCCGGCAGAACCAGGAAATAGGCAAACGCGCAGCCGATGTAGAACAGCAGCACCGACGAGCCAAGAATCGGCACGGCCAGTCGTTTTTCACGCGCGTACAGGCCGGGCGCGACAAAGGCCCACAGCTGGTACAACAACCACGGCATCGCCACGAACAGGGCGACGAAGAAGGTCAGCTTCAGCGGTGCGAAGAAGGCGCCGGCCGGATTGATCGCGATCATCGACTGCCCATTGGGCAGCTGCGAGATCAGCGGCTCGGCGACGACGGTGTACAGGGTGCGCGAAAAGGGCAGCAGGCCCAACAGGACCACACCCAGGCCCAGCAGCGCGCGTACCAGGCGTGCGCGCAGTTCGACCAGATGCTCCACCAGCGAACTTTCACCGAACTCGTGCTCGCTCATGGGGTGTTCTCCTTCGCATTGGCGGGCGCAGGCGCATCGGCCGGCAGCTCAGCCGTTGCAGGTGCCGCACTGGAGCCGGGCGGCACGGTCGATGCGGACGACGGAGGATCCGACGCAACGGGTTCAGAGGCAGGCCGGACATCACCGACCGAGGCGGTAGCGCGGGGCGTGCCGCGCACTTCATCGGCGATCCCACGGCCCTGGTCGTCAACCTCCTGCATCTGCCGGCGCGCCGCTTCGCCGCTGGCGCGCAGCTCGCTTTCGGTGTCCTGCATGGACTGGCGCACGTCCTGCATCTGCCGCTTGATGTCCTCGGCCTGCAGTTCGCGCTCCAGTTCCTGCTTCACCGAATCCCACTGGTTGCGCGCACGGCGCACCCATAGGCCGGCAAAGCGCGCCGCTTTCGGCAGCCGTTCCGGGCCAAGCACCACCAATGCCACGATCGCAATGACCAGCAGCTCACTGAAGCCGATATCAAACACCGCTACCCCTCCGGATCAACGCGGGTCGCGGTCGCGCTCGTCCTGCACCGTGCTGCTGCGCGAGGCATCGTGACGCGATTCGTCACCGAGCTGTGCACCCGGCTTGTCTTCGTCACGCATGCCTTTCTTGAATTCCTTCACGGCCGAGCCGAGGTCCTTGGCGCCGCTGGTCAACCGCTTGGTGCCGAACACCAGCAGGACCACGGCCAGCACGATCAACCAGTGCCAGATGCTGAAACTGCCCATAAAGACGCTCGCAAATATATTCAGGGATCAGGACCCCGAGCATAGCGCACCGGCAGGGGGCCGGCGCGCATGCTGGAAGTCAGTTGCCGTCCAGTGACTCGGTACGGATTTCGCCTTCGGTGACCGGCTGGAAGCCCTGCTGCGGCGGGGGCGCGGCAGGTACGTTCTGCAGTGGCGTGGTGGTCGCTTCGGCGGCCGGCGGCGGAGCCACCTGCGGCGCCGGGGTGGCCGGAGCGGCCGCTGCCGCACGCGGGGCGGGCGCGGCACCTGCGGAACCGCGATTGTTGCGGGCGGCGTAGGTCGCCTCTTCCAGGCGATCGCGGAAGGCGACCACGTCCATCGACGGGGCACCTGCGGCACGCCCTTCGAAAATCATCCGCGGCGTGGTGCCACTGCCATAGGCATCCAGGTTGGCGGCGTCATCGATCTGCAGCACCGCGCCGTCCAGCGCCACCCCGGCGAACAGCCCGCGCGCGCGCGACCACGACCAGATTTCCGCCTTCAACTGGCCATCCGTTGCGGCCGCCGCATTGCGCCCGACCGGGCCGGCCGCCACGCCGGCATCCGCGCCGAGAGTGAACTTGCCATTGACCAGGTTGTCCAGGCTGCGTTCGTTGCGGAACACAAGCACCACGTCGGAGGACTGCACGCCGGCCTGGAAGCCGATGCTGCCACCGGTGAGCTTCATGAATACCGGATTGGACCAGCTGCCGTCGGGCATCTTCACCGACATCAGACCGTGGCCGCGACGCCCGCCGATGACCAGACCGGCCTTGATGGTGTCGGGGATGACGACGACCGCATGGCCCTCATCGAGCAGCTTGTCCGGGATGCCCTGTTCGGGAATGCCCTGGATCTCAGCCAGCACGCGGACCGCATTGCGCGCCCGCTGGTCTTCCAGGGGGCCGGCAAGCGCAGCCTGGCTGCTCAACATCAGGCCAGCGGTGATCAGCAGGGTAAGGCGAAGGCGACGCATGACGGACTCCGTATCTGTTCACGAAGAAGATATAGCAAGTAGCTGAAAGTAGGGCCGTTCGGATGAATCAGCTATGAGTGTTTTAGTGTTCCATTCACTCTTTCGATAACTCTCATTGATCGATCTCATCCCCCCTTCGGACTCCATCGGCGACAATGACCCATGCTCGACGCACCCGAATCCGCCGTGCTGGCGGTAAACCTAGGCACGCCCGAAGCCCCGACTGCCCCCGCAGTGCGGCGCTATCTTGCTGAATTCCTTTCAGATCCGCGCGTCGTCGCAATCCCGGCGCTGTTCTGGAAGCCCTTGCTGTACGGCATCATCCTGCCGCTGCGCAGCGGACGTTCGGCGGAAAAATACGCGCAGGTGTGGCTGCCGGGCGGCTCCCCGCTGATGGTGCACACACGCAACCTGGCCGAGGCGATGCAGCGCGTGATGCCCGGCCGTCGGGTCCGCCATGCGATGCGTTACGGCGCTCCCGCGCTGGGCCGCGAGCTGGATGCGGCCAAGGCCGCCGGTATCCGCCGGATCGTGGTGCTGCCGCTGTATCCGCAGTATTCAACCACCACGACCGCGTCGGTGCAGGATCTGGTGGATCGCTGGCGGCAGAAGAATGGCGACGTACAGGTCACGCTGATCCGCGATTATCCGGTGGACCCGGCCTGGGTCGAGGCGGTTGCCGGGTCGATCCGCCGGTGGTGGGAGCAGAACGGCCGGGGCGAGATCCTGTTTTTCTCGTTCCATGGCATCCCGCAGCGTGTCGCTGATGCCGGTGATCCCTATCCGCGGCAATGCGAGGCAAGTGCTGCGGCGATCGCGGCGGCGCTGGGCTTGTCAGCCAGTGAATGGCAGATGGGCTATCAGTCGCGGTTCGGCCGTGAGAAGTGGCTGCAGCCCTACGCCGAACCCAGCCTGTGGGCGCTGGCCGAGCGCGGCGTGAAGCAGATCGACGTGGTCTGCCCCGGGTTTGCCACCGATTGCCTGGAAACGCTGGAAGAGGTCGCATTGGGCTTCACCCATACCCTTGCTGAGCGCGGCGCGCAGATGCGCTATATCCCCTGTCTGAACGATGATGCCGGGCACGCCGCTGCATTGGCGCAGCTGGCGGAGGACGCGTTGAAGTGAGCCTGCAGCCGTTTTCGCTGCAGCTCGCCGGGCAGGTCGCGAGTGGTCTGCGGCGACCGGGCCCAGGGCCCCGGGTGTTGGCCCTGCATGGCTGGCTGGACAACGCCGCCAGCTTCGTCCCGCTGCTGGACCACCTGCCTGGGCTGGACATGGTCATGCTGGATCTGCCCGGGCATGGCTTCAGCTCCCACCTGCCCCGCGATGCCAGCTACACCACGCCGGCGGCAATCTGCCATGTGCTGGATGTGGCCGACGCGCTGGGCTGGGAACGCTTCACGCTGCTCGGCCACTCGATGGGCGCCGGTATCGCCAGCCTGACCGCCTCGGTGTCCGACCGGGTCGAGCGCCTGGTCGCCATCGAGGCACTGGGTGGCCTGCGCGGACCCGAATCGGAAACGGCACAGCGGCTGCGCGAGCACGTCGATGCCAGCCGAAGGACCGCCATTCGACCGCTGCGGGTATTTCCCACGCTGGCGGCCCCGATCCGCGCCCGGATGATGGCCAACCAGTTGAGCGAAGCCAACGCACGGCTGCTGGTGGAACGCGGCGTGCAGGAAGTGCCCGGCGGCTACAGCTGGCGCACCGATCAACGGCTGATGCTGCCGACCGCGATCCGGCTGACCGAGGGCCAGATCGACAACCTGCTGCAGGCGATCGCCTGTCCTGTGCAGGTGATCTATGCCACGCCGGCCCAGTCCTACTATCCCGAGCCCCTGCGCAGCGATCGCCTCGCGCATCTGCGCCACGGCCAACTGGCTGTGTTGCCCGGTACCCATCATGTGCACATGGAACGACCGGCCGACATAGCCGGGATCATCCTGCGATTCCTGGGCTGAGCGGTTTTTGAAGAGCGTGTGTGCGGTGTAGGTGATCTGATGGGGTGACCGATGCCCTGCATCATCTCCCAGGATCCAGCATGCCCCAGCCCCTTCCCGCCGTTACCGCCGCCCTGTCCGTGCTGAGCATCCAGCGCGTGGCACCCGCCATTCCTGCCGCGTCGACGACGCAGCCCATGCACCAGGCACTGTCCCTACGCACCCTTGGCAACCGCCCGCATCCGCAGACGTGGGAGCCAAGTGCTGATGCTGCCCGGACCACGCCCCAGCAGGCGTCGCAATGTCGTTCCGGCTCCGTGCGCGTCGTGCCTTCCGAGCTGGTACGGGCGCAGAGAGGAGGCGTCGGTGCGACCCCGACGCATGTTGCTGTGGATGCCACCAGCAGCCCGACGCTGACGGCGCAGGAACACGCCGTCCTGAAAGCGTGTTCCTGGCAACTCCGCGCTGGCTGGCGGGATTTCCAGGATGCCCTGGTAGCACACGCGGTGTCTGATCTTGATGCATCCTGGCCGCCGTCGGCACGTCGAGTCTTCGAGCTGTCTGCACATCAATTGTTGCTGGACAAGCCGCCGTCCGAACTGTTGGCGCAACCGGTATTCGCGGAGTATCTCGGCAGGCCGGGCTGCCTGCAGTTGCTGCTGCCAGCGGCGATGAAGTGGCTGGAAGCTCATACCGCCGTGCTGGAACGTTGGGATATCGAACGTACCGGTGCCAGCGATGTTTCTACAGGCAAGCACGCGTACCTGGCCGAGATGGCAACGCTGCTCGGTGGTCGCTATGACCAGGCACTGGGCAATGCCACGCTGCTGAAGATATTCAACGCGCTGCATGAAGAAGGACCCGCGCTGCGCGAACGTGAAGCGATGTACCGCGCCTCGGGTCCGCACTGGGAAGCGTGGATGCAGGGGCTGTCCCAAGGGGCGCCATAACGCGCAAAAGAAAAACCCCGCTGCGTGAGCAGCGGGGTTTTTGGGTATAAACCCTGGCGATGACCTACTCTCGCATGGCTT